>NZ_JBHTZD010000015.1:45391-154931 GCF_042790455.1 Streptomyces sp. NPDC056734 | reverse complement strand
GGCCTCCTTCGGGCCTTGGCCTCCTTCGGGCCTTGGCCTCCTTCGGGCCTTGGCCCCCTTCGGGCCTTGGCCCCCTTCGGGCCTTGGCCCCCGGCTTCGTCTGCTCCCTCTCCTTTCGCCCCTTCGGATCTCCGGGCCTTCTGGCCTTCCGGGCCCCCGGCGTCTGGGCTTCCGGCTTCCTCAAGCCCTGGCCTCCTGGCCTCCCGGCCCCGGCCTCCCTGCCCCCCGGCCCCGGGCTCCGGGCCCGGGCCTTCGGCATTTCCGGGCGCCCGGTCTCCCGGCTTCTCCGCGCCCTCAGCCTCCCAGCCTCCCAGCCTCCCAGCCTCTGGGCCCCTGACCCCGGCCCCCCGGCTTCGCCGGCCCCCGCTTCGCCGGCCCCCGCCTCGCCTCCCCCTCCCCCCGCCGCCCCCGCCTTCGCCCCCGAAGGGTCGGACGGCCCAAGCGGGGTGGGCGGATGTCGGCCACTATGGAGATACGGGTGAAAGTGGATGTATAGGTCAGTTTCCGGTGTCGGGGGAGGTTGGTGAAGGGGTGTGACGATCATGGTGGGACAGCCGAGGGACGACGTGGCGGCCGAGCGGCCCCTGGGTGATCTGGGGCGCCGTATCGCCTCCCGGCGGGCCCACCTCGGTCTGACCCGGGACGAGGTGGCCGACCGGGCGGGGATGGCGGCCAGCTATGTCAGGTACCTGGAGGAACACCCCGGCGCCGCGCCCGACCGGGGCACCCTCCTCGGGCTCGCCGTCGCCCTGGAGACCACCGTGCCGGAGCTGACCGGTGGCACCGCCGACCTGCCGCCCGGCCTCGGAGAGGCCGCCCCCGGCGCCGAGTTCGCCGAGCTGGCCGAGGACGAGAGCCGCTCCCTGCTCGGCAGTCACGGCGTCGGCAGGATCGCCGTGGCCACCGGCACCGGGCCCGTCGTCGTGCCGGTCAACTACAGCGTCGTGGACGGCGCGATCGTCTTCCGTACGGCCCACGACGCCACCCCCGCGCTCGCCGCCGGACGCCGGGTCGCCTTCGAGGCCGACCGGATCGACGACGCGTTCAGCCGTGGCTGGAGCGTCCTGGTCCGCGGACGCGCCCGCACGGTGACCGACCCCGACGAGATCCGCCGCCTCGACGCGGGCGCGTACAGCACGCCCTGGGCGGGCGGCGACCGCGATCTGTGGATCAGCGTCGATCCGGCGGTGATCACCGGGCGGCGGATCAGCGTGTGAGGCCGGGTGGGGGTGGCGCCGATGGGTGGGGTGTGGGCTCCGGCCGTGGCCGCTACGGCTGCGGCACCAGCCTTACCCCCGTCACCAGATCCGGGCGGATCCGGACCGTCTGGTCCATCTCCTGGTCGATCCACGGGTGGATCAGGGCGTGGTAGCGGGCGAGTTCCGCCGGGTCCGTGACCAGTTGGGCGTAGCCGGTGACCACCACGCTCCAGCCGAGGTGGGTGTCCGGGTCCAGGGCGTCGGCCTCGTAGGCGACGACCACCCCGGGGGCGTCGGCGCCCTGGGCGTGGGACGTGAGGGCGGCGCCCTCGTGGGTGCGGATGACGATGTCCCCGGCGTCCAGCACATGGTTCACCGGGCGAACCGTCGGCAGTGCGTGCCGGGTGAACACGATCCGGCCCAGCGACACCTCGCCCAGCAGCCGCAGCGCCTCGTCCGCGCCGATCTCGACCCTGCGGCGCGGTCCGGCGGTCATGTGCCGCAGCGCCGGGTCCCGGCGGTCCCCCTGGACGTCGTACAGGTTATGGACCATGACGTGCTCCTCGGATCGACGGCTCGGACCGGACCACGGTCGCGGCGCAGGTTCAGGGTGGAACGCCGGGCGGGCGGGTGGGGAGGTGCTGTTCTTCCCCGCCCCTGGGGCCGACCGGCCCATGGGACGGCATCGTGTACGGCGGGTGAGTGAGTACGGTGGGAATGCCAGGTGTTCTCCTGGTTTCTTTCCCGCGCGGTTCCGGCGCGGTTCCGGCGGGTCCGGTCCGTCCGGTTCATCCGGGCCGTCCGGGCGCGGGCACCGTGACGCAGGAGACCCCGGATCACGGCAGCACGCCGGACACCGTTGACCGTAGACCGGATCGAGGAGACGCAGGTGGCAAGCCCCGACGAGCCCTGGGCGGCGCGTGTGCGTCTGCCGCAGCTGAGGCTGGACGAGCTGCTGGAGGAGCTACAGGCGCGGATCGACGCCGCTCGCGGCACCCGGGACCGGGTGCACAGCTTGCTGGAGGCGGTGCTGTCGGTCGGCCGGGAGCTGGACCTGGAACAGGCCCTGCGCGGCATCGTCGAGGCCGCCGCCGCGCTGGTCGACGCCGAGTACGCCGCCCTCGGGGTGATCGGCCCGGACGGGCGCCGGCTGTCCGCGTTCCACACCGTCGGCGTCACCGAGGAGGAGATCGCCCGCATCGGCCCCTACCCCGAGGGCCACGGCATCCTCGGCGAACTGATCCGCAACCCCGAGCCGCTGCGCCTGGACAAGCTCTCCGCGCACCCGGCGTCGTACGGCTTCCCGCCGAACCACCCCCCGATGAACACCTTCCTGGGCGTCCCCATCCGCGTCCGCGACCAGGTGTTCGGCAATCTGTATCTGACCGAGAAGCGGGGCGGCGGGCAGTTCGACGAGGAGGACGTCTCGGTCACCTCCACGCTCGCCGTGGCCGCCGGGGTGGCCATCGACAACGCCCGCCTCTACGAGGAGTCCCGGCTGCGTGAACGCTGGCTGCGGGCGACCGCCGAGATCACCCACGGCCTGATGTCGGGCGCCGGACGCGGCGAGGTGCTGCGGCTGATCGCCGAGCGCGCCCGGGACATCATGGGCGCCGCCCTCGCGGTCGTCGCGATGCCGATGCAGGACACCGACGCCCTCGGCGTGGAACTCGCCCTCGGCCCCGAGGCGGACACCGTGCGCGGCCTGGTGCTGCCCGCCGACGCCGGTCTGATCGGCGAGGCGTTCACCACGGTCGCCCCGGTGACCAGCGCGGACGTCTCCCGGGACGAGCGGATCGCGGCACAGTCGCTGCGCGCGACCGGCCTCGGCCCCGCCGTCGCCGTGCCCGTCGGCACCGGCGAGGACGGGGTGCGCGGAGTGCTGCTGCTGCTCCGCGAGACGGGCCGTACGGTGTTCACCGCGACGGAGATCGAACCCCTCCAGGGCTTCGCCGCGCAGGCCGCCGTCGCCATGGAGCTGGCGGAGCGGCGCCGGGACGCCGAGGAGGTCGCGGTGCTCAAGGACCGCGACCGGATCGCCCGCGATCTGCACGACCTCGCGATCCAGCGGCTGTTCGCCACCGGCATGACCCTCCAGAGCGCGGGCCGGTTCATCGACCACGCCGAGGCGTCCGAGCGGGTGGTGCGGGCGGTCGACGACCTGGACGAGACCATCAAGATCATCCGGTCCACCATCTTCGGCCTGCGCACCCGCGAGGGCGTGGCCGGCAGCGGGCTGCGCTCCCGCGCGGTGCGGATCGTCGGCGAGGCCGCCCCGGTGCTCGGGTTCGCGCCGAGCATCCGGATGGAGGGCCTGGTCGACACCGACGTACCGCGCGAGATCGCCGACCATGTGGTGGCCGTGCTGTCCGAGGCGCTCACCAACATCGCCCGGCACGCGCACGCGAGCCGGGCGGATGTGGTCCTCACGGCCGCCTCCGGTCAGGTCCGGCTCACCCTGACCGACGACGGCGTCGGCATCCCCGCCGACGGCCGCCGCAGCGGCCTGCGCAACCTGGCCGAGCGGGCCCGGCAACTGGGCGGCCAACTGGAGCTGAGCAGCCCGCCCGGCGGCGGCACCCGGCTGACGTGGTGGGCGCCGGTGACGGGCGAGTAGGCCACCCCGGCGCCGGCTCGGGCTCTATCCGGAGGCGGGCAGCACATGGTCCCCCACCCGGTCCGTGCTCAGGCACAGTGAGCAGACGACCGCGTCATGGGTGACACACGCCGTGACGTCCGGGCGCTCGTAGGACTGGCGGCAGACATGGCAGTCGTAGGCGACCGCGCTGGGGTTGCCGTCCGTGTCGAGCAGCGGCTCGGCGATGCCGTCGTCCGTGCGGCGCAGGTAGTAGCGGCCCTTGGTGACCACCGCCATCAGCGGGGTGAGGACGAAGGCGAGCACGGCCGCGGCGACGGGGGAGTACGGCTGGAGCGCGTCGCCCAGGGCATGGAAGTACATCGCGATGGACAGGGCGGACGCGGCTCCGAACGCCACCACCCCCACCGGATTGACGGCGTACAGCATGCCCCGGCGGAACTCCGGCTGGAGCGGGGAGAGTTTCAGCAGGTACTTGTTGACGCCGATGTCCGTGGCCACGGTGACGACCCAGGCGATCGCGCAGTTCGAGTAGAAGCCGAGGAGGGAGTTGAGGAAGCTGAACATGTCGGCCTCCATCAGGATCAGCGCGAAGACCAGGTTGACGAGCACGAAGACCATCCGGCCGGGGTAGCGGCCGGTGACCCGGGTGAAGGAGTTCGTCCAGGCCAGCGAACCCGAGTAGGCGTTGGTCACATTGATCTTGATCTGGCTGATCACGACCAGCGCCACCGCCAGCGGGACCACCGTCCAGGACGGCAGCATCGCCTCGAAGGCGCCGTGGAACTGCTGGATCGGCTCGGTCGCGGCGGCCGGTCCCACCTCGGCCAGGATGTAGACGGCGAGGAAGACCCCGATGGCCTGCTTCAGCGCACCCAGCACCACCCAGCCCGGCCCGGCCATCACCACCGCGGTCCACCAGGCGCGCTTGTTCTCGGCGGTCTTGGGCGGCATGAAGCGCAGATAGTCGATCTGCTCACCGATCTGCGCGATCAGCGACAGACACACCCCGGCGCCCAGCAGCACGGACGCGGTGTTGAGCGCGCCCTCGCCGTCCGTACCGGCGTACCCGAGGAAGCTGTCGACCGTGCCCGGCTCGGTGACGACCAGATAGACCAGCGGCGCGACCATCAGCACCAGCCAGATCGGGGTGGTCCACACCTGGAGCTTGCTCAGCGCCTTCATGCCGTAGATGACGAGCGGGATCACCAGCAGCGTGGAGACCAGATAGCCCAGCCACAGCGGCAGCCCGAAGCCCAGTTTCAGCCCCTGCGCCATGATCGAGCCTTCGAGGGCGAAGAAGATGAAGGTGAAGCTGGCGAAGATGACGCTGGTCAGCACCGAGCCGTAGTAGCCGAAGCCGGAGCCTCGGGTGATCAGATCGAGGTCGATGTTGTAGCGGGCGCCGTAGTACGCGAGCGGGAACCCGGTGATGAAGATGACCGCGGCGGCCACCGTGATCGCCACCAGCGCGTTGCCCGTGCCGTGGGCCATCGCGATCCCGGCGCCGATGGAGAAGTCCGCCATGTACGCGATGCCGCCGAGCGCGGTCGTGGCCACGACCATCGGGGTCCAGCGGCGGTAACTGCGGGGCGCGAAACGGAGGGTGTAGTCCTCCAGGGTCTCCTTGACCGCCTGGTCGGTACCGGAATCCTGCGGGACGGCCCCGGAATCCTTCGGGTCGGTACCCGGGTCCTTCGGGTCGGTCCCGGGGTCCTTCGGGTCGGGCGTCGTGAGCCGTGACTCGGCCGTGGTCATGCCTGGCCTCCTGAGGGGGCAGGGTGCGGGTGCGGCGCGGTCACGCTAGAAAGCGGCTGTTTCCGCCGCTTCCGATTGTCGTGAACACGATGTTTCCGGGGGTTCATGTCCGGTTGCGCCGGGATGAGAGGTACGCCGCCCACCTCACCGCCGGGAGCACCTCGCGGGCCCGGGTCACCCCTGTGCTTGGATACGGCGCATGGACGGCCTCACCCGTATGTGGATCGGTACGATCCCCTCCCTCGACCCGGACACCCGGGAGGTGATCCTCGATCTGGACCACACCTCCACGGACCCCGGCGAGCGCATGGCCTGCCGGCTGCTGAACCGGGGGCACGAGGGCGAGGAGGGCGTCTTCTATCTGCTGCCGGAGGATCTGTCGGCCCGTTACGAACGGTCGGGTGAGCGGCTCGCCGTCACCGTCCTGGCCCATCGGGAGGTACTGGCCCACGATCTGACGCCGGATCGGACGCCGGATCGGACGCCCGGCCCGATGTCCGGCCCGACCTCCGGCCCGACCTCCGGTGCCGACGATCTCGCCGGCCACCTCGACTCCCTGCCGTCCGACCCCCGCGACGACCGCTGGGTCATCCTGCTGCGCCGCGAGACCGTCACCGACTTCGAGCCCGTCCGGCGCGACGGCGAGCATCAGCCGGTGCTCCTCCTGGACCACACCGGCGGGCACACCGCAGGGCCGGTCACCCCGGCCGAACTGATCGCGTGGTTCGAGGAGGGCGAGTCGGGCATCGCGGTCATCAACGCGCGTACGTGAGCACGGGTCCGACCGGCTCCACCGTTCACGCCTGACGGTGAGTCACCGCCCTGACCGGCCCAATCGCGGGTGACCCGGGTGGTGGGCGGTGTCGCGCGGTTCGACACTCCGGCCATGAGCAACCTCACCGCCCGCCCCTCCGCGCGCCTTCGACAACGCGCGAGATCCGCGGGCCTCTCCTGTGCCGTGGCCCTCACGGCCGTACCCGTTCTGGTCCTCGGTCCCGGGGCCACCCCCGCGTCCGCCGCACCCCTGCCCGGTGGACTCGGCCCCTGTGTCCCCGGCGACTGCCCCGACCCCTTCCCCGGTGTGAGCAACGGTCCCATCGCGGGCCGGGACAACGCCGTCAACGTCTTCGTCGGCAGCGACTTCCATGTACGGGGCGCCGCCGCCGAGGCCGAGGGCCGGGTCGTCGTCCTGGACAACTTCGACATGAACAAGCGCGCGGGCGTCAGCCGGGTCTACAACGTCGGTGAAGCGGGCGTCGGCTCCCGGGTCCCGCCCCCGGTCGGCGCCGACTGGCTCACCACCGGCGGCAACATCACCGTGGCGCCCGGCCAGCGGCTCCTCGCCGAGCGCGGCGTCGTCCGGCACGCCGGTACGGTCACCGGCACCGTCCTCGCCACCCTGGCGCAGGACCCCGACGCCACCGACCCCTATGTGGGCCTGCGCGACCAGCTGACCACCGCCAGCCAGTGCTACGCCCGCGTGAACGGCACCCCGCGCCCGCCCACCGGCACCGCCGTCAACCAGGGCGGCCAGACCCTGTTCACCGGCGACGGCACCTCCGCCCTCCAGGTCTTCAACGTCGACTTCAACATGACGGCGGCCAACGGCGGCCAGCAGGGCGTCACCTTCGCCGGAATCCCGGCCACCGCGACGATCCTGGTCAACATCCTGGGCGCCAACCGCACCATCAACACCTACAGCGGCGGCATCGCCGACACCGCCCCGCTCAACGCCTACCGCGAGCGCCTGCTGTGGAACTTCCCCGACGCCACCACGGTCGGCCTGACCGGCACCGGGCAGTTCCAGGGCAGCTTCCTGATCGGCAATCAGTCCTCCAGCACCACCGTGACCCTGCCCGGTGTCAACGGCCGCTTCTTCACCACGGGCGCCCTCACCCACACCTCCGCCGCGACCGGTGGCGGCGGCCAGGAGTTCCACGCCTACCCGTTCAACGGCGACCTGCCCGACTGCGGCACCCCCGTTCCGCGCACCGGCGTGGTGGAAGTGGTCAAGACCGACGCCGGGACCGGCGCGGTCCTCGAAGGCGCCACCTTCCAGCTGTGGCGCGAGACCAACGGCGTCCCCGGCCTCCAGACCACGGGCCCCGGCGCGGACACCGCCGTCGCCGGACCCTGTGTCACCAACGCCGAGGGCCTGTGCGCGCGGACCGTGGACACCGGGACGTACTACTGGCAGGAGACGGACGCCCCCGCGGGCTATGAACTGCCGGAGCCCGCGGTGTTCGGCCCACTGGTCCTGACCGCGCAGAACGCCGCCGACGGGGTGTCCGTGACGGCCGCCGACCGGCCCGTCTCGTCCCCGCAGGACACCGGCAGCGTACAGATCGTCAAGACCGACGCCGACAGCCGCGACCCGCTGCCCGGCGTGACCTTCGAACTGTGGGAGGAGACCAACGGCGTCCCCGGCCTCCAGACCACCGGCGCCGACCCCGACACCCACGTCGGCGGCGTCTGTACCACGGACACCGAGGGCCGCTGCACCTTCGGCGAACTCCCACAGGGCACCTACTACCTGCGCGAGACCGCCGTACCCGACGGCTATGTCCTGCCCGCCAACCCGGTCAGCGGCCCGTACGTCATCGACACCGACGGCGAGACCGTCACGGCCCGCCTCGACAACACCCGCGAGGAACCCCCCGAGCCCTGCGAGCCCGGCGGCTACGGCGACGGCGGCCACGAAGGCCACGGCGGCCACAGCGGCTACGGAGACAAGGGGTACGGCGAGAAGGGCTACGGGGGCAAGGGGCACGGCGACAAGGGGTACGGCCACGGAGGTGACGGGCACTGCGTCGACGCCTGATGCCGTACCGGTGTGATCCAGCCACCCTCCCGATACGAGCCGCGCCCGCCGTCGCGCTGACGGTGGGCGCGTTCGCGTGGGCGGTGCCCGCACCGGGGCCCGTCGGCCCTAGGCTGCGCCCAGCGCGACGGCGTGCGGAACCGTGTTCGACGAGGACGAAGACGACGACGAAAGGGAGGGCGGCGGATGCCGGCAGAGGTCGGGGGAGTGCGGGTGCCGGAGGGGGCGGCGGCCGAGCGGGCGCTGCTGGTCTGCGGGGAGTACGCGGACCGGGCGCTGTATCACCACAGTCTGCGGGCGTACTTCTTCGGTGCGGTCTGGGCCGGGGAGCGGGGGCTCGACCACGACCCGGAGCTGTTCTTCGTCTCCGCGCTGCTGCACGATCTGGCGCTCACTCCGCCCTTCGACAGCCACACCCTCGCCTTCGAGGAGGCCGGTGGCCAGCTGGCGCGGGTCTTCACGGCCGGGCTGGGCTGGCCGGTGGAGCGCCGGGACCGGGTGGCCGAGGTGATCGTGCTCCACATGCGGGACGACGTGGCGCCGGAAACCGACCCGGAGAGCCGGATGTTGCAGGTGGGCACCACCGCGGATGTCTCCGGCGGGGGGCTTGAGGACTTCGATCCGGTGTTCCGGCGCGACCTCGTGGAGGCGTATCCCCGGCTCGGGTTCGCCGCGTCCTTCGTCCGGCTGGTCGAGGACCAGGCCGCCCGCAAGCCGCGGTGCGCGGCGGCCCGGTATGTCGCGAGCGGAATGACGGACCGGGTGATGGCCAACGGGCTCGACCGCCTCTGACAGCCGTGGGTACGGGTCAGCCGGTGCGCTCGTCGGGGTGCAGGGCGTCCAGGATCAGGGTGAGCCCGAAGTCGAACTCCTGCGCGTAGTCGTACCCCGGCTTGAGGACATGCTCGGTGGCCAGTTCGGCGAGGTGGGGGTAGGCGCCGGGGGGCATCTCGCGCAGGATCGCGCCCGCCACCTCGTCGGGTTCCGCGCCGCCCCGGATCGGCAGGCTCAGCTCCTGGAGCACGAAGCCGTACAGATAGCTGTCGATCAGCGAGATGGCGTGCGCCGTCATCGGCACCGAGAATCCGGCCGTGCGCAGGGCGCCCAGCACGGCGTCGTGGTGGCGCAGGGTCGCCGGGCCGGGCTGTGAGCGCGAGTCCATCAGGCCGATCGCCCACGGGTGACGCAGCAGGGCGGCGCGGGCGGAGCGCGCCCGGCGGCCCATGGCGGCCCGCCAGTTGCCGCCCGGGTCGGGGACCGGCGGCTCGATCTCCCCGAACACCGTGTCCACCATGCCGTCCAGGATGTCCTCCCGGCCCGCCACATGGTGGTACAGCGACATCGCCTCGACGCCCAGCGGCGCGGCGATGGCCCGCATGGTGAGCGACGCCGACCCCTTCTCGTCCGCCACCGCCACCGCCGTACGGATCACCCGCTCACGGCTGAGCGGGGTGCGGCCCGCCGCGCCGCGTCCCGATGCTCCCCGGCCCCCTGTCCCGCGCCGGGGCGCCGCCTTGCCTCCCTGGGCCATCCGCCGCTCCCTTCCTCTCCCGCGAACCCTGACCGCCTCGACCGGCCTTGACTGCCTTACGGCATAAGGTTACCTTGCCTTACAACATAAGGTGCGCAGGTGGGTGAAGGGGGTCCTGGACATGGGCGACGGGCAGCGGGAACAGGGGCCGATCCGGAAGGTCTGTGTCGTCGGCGCGTCCGGCAAACTCGGGCGGTACATGGTCCGCCAGTCGCTGGAGCGGGGCTACGAGGTGGTGGGCGTCTGCCGGGAGCGCAGCGTGCCGAAACTGGCGGAGTTCGAGGGGCGGATGACCGTCGTGCCCGGGAACACCGACGACCGGGAGGTGATCCGGAAGGCGGTCGAGGGCTGCGACGGGGTGCTCACGGTGCTGGTGCCATGGGGGGTGCGGCAGTACTCGTCGGGCACGGCACAGGCGGTGCTCGACTTCGCCCGCCCCGGCGCGCGGCTGGTCTTCTCCTGCGGCTGGCACATCACCCGCGACGGCAAGGACCACTACTCACGGCTGTTCCGCTTCGGGCTGCGGGCCGCCACCGTGATCGGGAAGCTGGTGCGGTTCGCCGAGATCGACGACCAGGTGGAGGCGTGCGACCGGGTGTTCGCCAGCGACACCCGGTGGACCGTGGTGCGCGGCAGTTCCCTGGAGGAGGGCGAGAGCCAGGGGCTGCCCGTGTGGAGCCGGCATGTGGGCGATCCGGTGCTGGCCGACGATCTGACCCGGCGGGTGGACTTCGCGCTGTTCATGGTGGAGGCGCTCACCGACGACACACTCGTGCGGGAGGCCCCGGCGATCGTCGGCTGCCGGACGCCGAGCGCGCTGGCCCACGCGGGGGCGGCCCCCGGCCGGGTGTGAGGGCCGCGCCTGATGGCCGGTCGGCCGTCGCCGTCCGGACCGGAGGGAGTGTGTTCCGGACCGGGGGGAGTGTGTTCCGGACCGGGGGGAGTGAGTTTCGGACCGGAGGGAGTGCGTGCGGTACGGGCGGGCGGATCTACCGGCCCGCCGTCGTGACCAGGCGGTGCAGTGCCGCTCGCGCGGGCGGACCCCATGAGGTCTTGCCGCCGGGGCGGCCCTGCTCGCCCGCCGCGCCGATGAGGAGGCCGCCGAGGGCTCGCAGGGCCGCCCAGCCGCGGGCGCGGCGCAGGGTCGCGGGGTCGGCGGCCGGGCGGTAGGTCCGGTGGAAGATGCCGGCCGTGCCGTCCGGGAGCAGTGTCCAGGGGGCCGCGAGGTCGCAGGCGGGGTCGCCCGCGCACAGGTCGCCGAAGTCGATCACTCCGCAGAAGGTGCCGTCCGACGTCAGGACGTTCGCCGGGTGGAGATCGCCGTGCAGCCAGTACGCGGGGCCGTCCCACTGCGGCGCGGCCAGCGCGTCCTCCCACACCTCCCGCACCGGCCCGGGATCGGTGACCAGCCCCGCGTCCACGGCCGACCCGAGCCGCTCGGCGAAACCGGCGGCCTGCTCGCGCAGCGGTCCGCCCCGTCCGTATCCGCTGACCGGCGCCGCGTCGGGGGCGGGCCGGTGCAGCGCCGTCAGGAAGGCGGCCAGTGTCTCCGCCGCCTCGGCACGGGTGGCCGGGGCGTGGTCGGCGGGCGTCCCCGGCACCCAGGTGGTGACCGTCCACGGCCGCGGAAACCGCGCCGACGGCTCCCCGAGCCGCAGCGGCACCGGAACCGGCAGCGGCAGGCGCGGCGCCAGCACGGGTACCCAGGTGTGCTCCTTGCGCAGCAGCTCATCGGCGCCCGAGGTCGCCCACGGCAGCCGGACCGCCAGATCCTCGCCGACCCGCCACAACTGGTTGTCCCACCCGAACGCCCCGAACCGCACCGGCCGCCCGGCGAGATCGGGGTGCTGCCCACGCAGCAGTTCCCGGACCAGTTCGGCGGTGATCTCGATCTCGATCTCGGTGTGCGTCATAGGGGGCGACCCTAGTCGGCCCGCCCCCGCGTGGCCGCGAACCATGAACGGGACATGAACGGGCGGCCGGTGCGCTGAGGATCCGGTGAGATCGTCCCGCCAGACATGGTTTCCCACCAGTCCGATCGGAATAGTGAGGAACGGGTCGTTCCACATATCGATCCCCGTGTCGATCCCCGTGTCGGCCCGTGTGTCGGCCCGTGTGCCGATCTCTGTGGCGACCCTGTGTCGCCCCCCACCCCTCACCGATCCTCGCCGGAGGCAGCAACGTGACCTCAGCCCGTCAGCGGTACACCGTGGCCATCGCCGGAACGGGAGCGGCCGGGACGCTGACCGCCGTCCAGGTCTGCGAAACGGCCGTACGCCGCCGTACCCCCCTCGATCTCGTGCTCGTCGACCCCGCCCCCGAGGCGGGCCGGGGCACGGCCTACGCCACCCGGGATCCCCGGCACCGGCTCAACGTCCCCGCGGGCAACATGAGCTGCTACCCCGACGACCCCGGTCACTTCACCCGCTGGCTGTGCCGGCACGGCGAGTCCGAGGTCACCGGCGCCGACTTCGCCACCCGCTACCGCTACGGCGCCTACCTCGCCGACACCCTCGCCCAGGCCGTCGTACGCGCCCGGGGCGTGGTCGCCGTACGACGGCTGCGCACCCGCCTGGAGAGCTGTACCGGCACCCCCGACGGCCGGGTGGACCTCCAGCTCGCCGACGGGGGACGGCTCACCGCGGACCGGGCCGTGCTCGCCACCGGCCCCGCCGCACCCCACGCCGCCTGGGCGCCGGACGCCCTGCGC
The DNA here is from genome assembly GCF_042790455.1 of Streptomyces sp. NPDC056734. NCBI lineage: Bacteria > Bacillati > Actinomycetota > Actinomycetes > Kitasatosporales > Streptomycetaceae > Streptomyces > Streptomyces sp. NPDC056734. Next base: position 142,316 of record NZ_JBHTZD010000015.1, on the reverse strand, counting down.
GGCTCCGCACGGTTCGTCGCCCGGCCCTGGACGCCGGGCGCGCTCGACCCGGTGGCCGCCGACGCCTCCGATGTGCTGCTCGTCGGGACCGGGCTGACCGCCGTGGACCTCGCCCTCGCGCTGGACGGCCCCCGCCGGACCGTGCACGCGGTGTCCCGCAGCGGACTGCTGCCCCAGCCCCACGCCCTCACCCCGGCCGGACCCATGGCCCCGCCCCCGCTGCCCGGCGGCCTCGCCCTGGGACCCCTGCGCCGGACCGTCTACCAGCACGTCAGCCGGGCCCTGCGCACCCACGGCGACTGGCGGCCCGCACTGGACAGCCTGCGCCCCCAGACCGCACGGCTGTGGCGCAGCCTCAGCCCCGAGGAGCGCGCCGAGTTCCTCGCCCACGAGGGCGCCCTGTGGAACACCCACCGGCACCGGATGGCCCCGGCCACCGCCGAGTCCGTCGACCGCGCCCGCACCACCCGACGGCTCACCCTGCACTCCGGGACCGTCACCGCCGCCCTGCCCGACGCGGACGACGGCCCGGTCACCGCCGAACTCTCCGACGGCTCCACCCTCCGGGTCGGCTGGGTGATCGACTGCACCGGCCCCGGCCGGACCGTCGACGACCCGCTGTGGGCGTTCCTGGCCGGATCCGGGGCCGCGCTTCCCGGGCCGCTCGGCATGGGCGTCGCCACCACCGACGGCCGCCTGCGCGCCGCCGCACCGGACGCCGCGCTGCCGCTGTTCACCCTCGGGGCGCCCCGGCGCGGCGAGCTGTGGGAGACCACCGCCATCCCCGAGATCCGCGTCCAGGCCGCCGCCCTCGCCCGCGAACTCCTCGCCCCGCTCGCCCCCGCGCCCCGCGCCACCCGGCGGCCCGTCGACGGACACGGCCTCGCGCTGTCCACCCACGCCGAGGCCGCCGCGGCCTACCGCCGGGGACTGGACCGGGTCCTCAAGGTCCGGGCCGGTGCCGACGACGCCTTCACCCGCGCGGTCGCCCTCGACCCCGGCTTCGCCCTCGGACACGCGGCCCTCGCCCTGCTCGGCCACGAGTGCGGCGCCCCCGTCGACGTACCGCGCGCCCTCGCCGACGCCCAGCGCAGCGCCCGGGAACGGGCCGACCCGCGCGAACGCTCCTTCGTGGACGTCGTCACCCGCCGCATCCACGGCGACGGCGGCGACACCGCCCTGATGCACCACCTCGACGCCCACCCCGGCGACGCGCTCGCGCTGGCCGCCGCCGTCCCCACCATCGCCTTCTCCGGCGTCGACGACCTGGATGACGACTACGCGCTGCGCCTGGTCGAGCGCACCTCACCCGCCTACGACGGCCACTGGTTCCACACCTCGCTGCTGGCGTTCCTGCGCCAGGAGCAGGGGCGGCTGCACGAGGCCGGGGAACTCGCCCACCGCGTCCTGGCCACCGAGCCCGCCGCCGGGCACGCCGTGCACGCGCTCGCCCACGTCCACTACGAGACCGGCACCCACGAGGCGGGCCGTGACTGGCTCGACCGATGGGTGGCCGGACGCGGACGCGGCGCCGTCCACCGCGCCCACTTCTCCTGGCACATCGCCCTGCACGAACTGGCCCTGGACGACCCGGCCGCCGTCCGCAAACGCTGGCACAGCCAGCTCGCGCCGGGCCGGGTGGCGGGCGTCCGCGCCCTGGTCGACTCCGGCTCGCTGCTGTGGCGGGCCCGGCTCAGCGACAGCTGGCAGGGCGAACTGCCCGCCGGGGACGTCCTGGACTCCGTGGCCCGCGAGGTGCTCGAACGCCCCGCCACCGCCTTCACCGCCCTGCACTGTGCCATCGCCCTCACCGCCGCGGGCGACCTCGCCGCACTGCGCCGGCTGCGCGACCACGCCGCCGGCGCCGACGACGTACAGCGCGAGATCGTCGCCCCGCTGTGCGAGGCGCTGGCCGCGCTGGTCGAGGAGCGGTTCGCCGACGCCGCCCGCGGGCTCACCGCCTTGCTGCCCGTCCTGCGCAAGGTCGGCGGCAGCGCCGCGCAACGCGAGGTGATCGAGGAGACCCTCTTGTACGCCCTCGTCTCGGCGGGGCGCTGCGAGGCGGCCCAGCGGCTGCTCACCGCCCGCCTGGACCGCAAGGAAGCGCCCCGGGACCGGCGGATGATGGCGGCGCTGGCGCTCAAGGGCTAGCGGCGCCACAGGGGTTGAGGATCGCCCAGGGGCTGAGAGCCGCTCAGCCGTTCCTGCCCGTCCCGCCCTTCCCACCCGTCGAGCCCCCGCACTGCGCACGGGGGCTCGGCTCGGGGAAGGGCTCACTGGCGGGACAGGGCCCCCACCGGATGGGTACGGCCGGAGCCGCCGCGCTGTCGGCGGCCGGCGCTTCGGGGGCGATGGCCACGACGGGAGCGGCGAGGGCGGCGCAGGCGGAGAACGCGACCAGGACGGACAGCCCCCGCCGCCGCGCGCCCGCGCCCACACCCCGCGCCACAACCCGCACCACCACACAGGCCCCCCCACTCACAGCAGGTGCGACACCGCCCGGTGGGCCGCGTCGAACGCGGCCTGGGTGTAGCCGAATCCCTCGGCGTCGGAGTTGGCGATGGTGATCCGGCCGACCGGACGGCGGGCCTGGGCGTAGGGGCGCTCGGCCTCGGGCCGGAACAGGTGCGGATCGTCCAGGGAGTTGTACTCGTAGGCGTATCCGTGCGCCCAGCGGTTCACCGTGATGGCGGTGATGTCACGGCCCGGGTCGAAGCCGTGGGCGGACAGCGAACGGGTCATGGAGTCACGGATCTCGCGCTCGAAGTCCGCGAACTGCATCCGCATCAGCTGCTTGCGGCCCGCCTTGTGCTGCTCGCGGCAGGTCAGTCCGGGCTGGTTCGGGGTGGCGGACAGGGAGATGACGGTGGGCAGTTCGGGGCGCTTCGGCATCTTGAAGTCGCCGATCTCGGTGACCGTGGGCAGTCCGAAACTGCCGAAGAACCGGGACGGCGTGCTGACCCGGGAGATCCGGGCCTGCGCGAAGGGCCGCCAGTCGCGCAGCGCCACCCGCGCGTAGACGAGGGGCACCTTGACGCCGTAGCGCATCGCGGAGACCTGCTCGGCGCCCAGTTCGGGCATGACGTACGAGGCGACGGAGTTCCAGCAGGCCATGACCACGCCCTTGGCGCGGACCTGGTAGCTGCGCCCGCCCTTGGAGTAGCGGATGTCCACGCTGCGCCGGCCGTCGTTGCGGACGCTGTAGGCGGTGCTGCCCAGCCGGATACGGACGTCGTTGCCCGCGCGGTCCAGGCGTGAGTAGTCCGCCTTGGCCGTGACGATCTCCCGCCAGTCGGGGCGGCGCTCGTCGAAGGCGTTCGGGACCAGCTTGCTGACCAGGAGCCGGGCGAGGGAGGCATTGCCCTCGGGGAAGTAGAAGTAGCCGTCCTCCTCGCTCTCGTTGAGCTGCATGAGCGGGGTGAATCCGGCGCCCGGCCAGGGGGCGTGGGTGAGACCGAGCCCGTTGAAGCCCGGCTGTCCGGTCGCCCAGGCGTCGGCGGCGGCGACCCGGTCGACATTGACGCCCCACAGCCCGTTCGTGCCGCGCTTGACGATCTCCAGCGCGTCGTCGTCCAGGCCGATCTTCTCGCGCAGATAGGTCTCGTACGGGGTGCGGGCGAGGATCTCCTTCTTCTGCGCGTCGCTCAGCCCCGGGTAGAAGTCCTCCGTCGTGGTGTAGAGCCGCACCAGCGAGGCCCGGCTCGCCGCGCTCATGGGCAGCTTCGCGGCGTACGACGCCCAGGACTCGCCGGACTCACGGACCACCAGCTGGTCCTTGCCCCACCGGTCGGCGGTGAACAGGGTCGCGCTGCGCAGCGAGTACGGGGCGTAGGCGTCGGTCTTGACCGTGTCCCCCAGCGCCTTGAGGTCGACGCCGAGGTCCTTGGTGAGCAGGTCGCGGGACGCGCGGGTCCAGGTGCTGGGGGTGTCGATGTTGACGGTGCCGCCGTTGGACAGCAGCAGGCTGCGGCCGACGTGGAACTCGTTGCGGCGGGCGTGGCCGCCGAAGTCGTCCAGGGCGTCGAGGATCAGGACCTTGGCGTGGCGCCCGGCGTGTTTGCGGTAGAGGTAGGCGGCGGCGAGCCCGCTCAGCCCGGCGCCGACCACCACCAGGTCGTACGACTCACGGATGCTGGTGATCTTCCCGGGGTCGAAGTCGCCGTTGCGCACGGAGTGCGCCACCTCGTACGAGCCCTGCCCCTGGGCGGTGAGGCCCGTGCCGGTCGGCGGGTACGGGGTCTTCGGCCCGCCGTGGCCGTGCCCATGACCGTGGCCGTTGCCCCGGGACGAGCCGGGCGCTGCCTGGGCGGCACCGGGCAGCGCGGTCGCGGCGGCGATGGCGGCCGTGCCGACGGCCACACCGTCTATGAAGTCGCGACGGGTGATGCGCCGCCCCATACCGAGTTCACGATCACTGAAGCCGGACATGCCAAACCTCCACGCGGAATTGCGGACTTGCGGGCTTGCGGAATTGCGGGCCTGCCGAGATGCAGAGTTCCGGAGATACGAAATTCGGAGTCGTGGGGGGTGATCGTGATGGTAAACAGTTGCCGGTCCGATAGTTAAGTGCGAATTTCGTTGCAAGTGGCCAATATTGATGCGGAATCAGTTGCGGGGGGAAGGTGGAGCGGTCGGCCGGGCGGTCCGCCACCGGCACCGGATCTTCACGGTGCGTTTCGTCAACCCGTGAGGTGGGGTGGGGGAGTGGGGCGGCCGGGGCGCTCACCGCACCCGCACGGCCCCCGTTCTCCGGGCGTCGGCCGATGACCTGCCCACGACACCCGCCGTTTCCTGTGAACCCCCTGTGTCACCTGCGCTTTTACGGACCGATGGGCGGCGCGCACCCCGGCCGTCGCGGCTCGGCGACGAAATCGCGACACCTCCGGCAATGCGGTCGACGCCGGACAGCCCGGTCGGAGCCCGGCAGAACCCGCCAGAGCCCGTGAGGGCCGATCAGGGCCGATCAGGGCCGACCGGAGCTGATCTGAGCTGACCGGAGCCGATCAGGCCCCGCCCGGACCGCCGCCGCGCAGCAGGGTGTTGAGGCGGGCCGCCTGACGGGTCAGATGGTCACGCTCGGCCAGGGTGGGCGCCTGCCGGGCGGCCTCGGCGTACAGCCGCGCGGCCGTCGCCCGGTCGCCGTCGCGCTCCCGCAGATACGCGGCCACCGCCGGGTACCGGGGCAGCGAACCGTCCAGCTCCGCCAGCGCCGCCAGCCCGGCCCGTGGTCCGTCGGCCTCGCCCACCGCCACCGCCCGGTTCAGCCGGACGACCGGACTGTCCGTCAGCCGCAGCAGCTCGTCGTACCACTCCACGATCTGCACCCAGTCCGTCTCCCCGGCCGTGGGCGCGTCCGCGTGCAGCGCCGCGACGGCGGCCTGCGCCTGGAACTCACCCAGCCGGTCACGGGCCAGCGCCGCCTGGAGGATCCCGACGCCCTCCGCGATCATCCGCGTGTCCCACCGGCTCCGGTCCTGCTCGGCGAGCGGTACGAGCGTGCCGTCGGGCCCGGTCCGGGAGGCACGCCGGGCATGGTGCAGCAGCATCAGCGCGAGCAGCCCCGCGACCTCGGGATGGTCGATCGAGGACGCCAGCTGCCGGGTGAGCCGGATGGCCTCGGCGGCGAGATCGACATCGCCGGAGTACCCCTCGTTGAAGACCAGGTACAGCACACGCAGCACGGTGGCCACATCGCCGGGGCGGTCGAACCGCACCCCGGACACCGTCCGCTTGGCCCGGCTGATCCGCTGCGCCATCGTCGCCTCGGGCACCAGATACGCCCGGGCGATCTGCCGGGTGGTGAGCCCGCCGACGGCCCGCAGCGTGAGCGCGACCGCCGACGACGGCGTCAGCGAGGGGTGGGCGCACAGAAAGTACAGCCGCAGCGTGTCGTCCGCGCCGGACGCGGGCCCCGGCGCCGGTTCCTCCTGTACGAGATCCTCCCGGCGGCGGCGGGAGGCGTCCGACCTGCTCGCGTCGAGGAACCGGCGCCAGGCCACCGTCACCAGCCAGCCCTTGGGATCCCGCGGCGGGTCGGCGGGCCAGGCCCGGACCGCCTCCACCAGCGCGTCCTGCACGGCGTCCTCGGCCGCCGCGAAGTCGGCTCCGCGGCGGACGAGGATCCCCAGCACCCCCGGCGTGAGACTCCTGAGCAGGGCGTCGTCCATGTCGGTCAAGGTCAGTCCACGTCAGTTCACGTCAGTTCACGTGTGTCCGGCTCGGCGATCACTCGGTGATGGTGGGCGGGGCGCTCAGGAACGGGCGCAGTTCGAGCCACTCGTGGATCGGCTTCCCGCCCGCGCCGGGCGCGGCCGACAGCTCCCCGGCCAGCTCGACGGCCCGCTCGTACGTATCCACGTCGATCACCATCCACCCGGCGATCAGATCCTTGGTCTCGGCGAACGGCCCGTCGGTGACCGGCGGGCGCCCCTCACCGTCGTACCGGACGAACGTCCCCTCCGGCGCGAGCGCCTGTCCGTCCACGAACTCCCCGGTCCGCTCCAGCCGGGCCGCGAAGTCGTTCATGTACTGAAGGTGCGCCGAGATCTCCTGGGGCGTCCACTGGTCCATGGGCACGTCGTTCACGGCCGCCGGGGCGCCCCGGTAGTGCTTGAGCAGCAGATACTTCGCCATGGTCGCTCTCCTCGTGCTTCGTACGACCCATTGTGGTCGCGTTCACCTCGGGGACGGAGCCGGGGAGGCGTTCTCGACATCGCCGCCGGATCTTTTTTCGCCGGATCTTTTCCGGGGGAGTCGGGCGGGGCCTTGGCGGGGGCCCTGGCCGGGGCCTTGGCCGGGGCCTTGGCGGGGGAGCCAGGTGGGGGCCGGGGCGGGGGTTCTCGTATGCTGCGGGCGATGAACGAGGGTGGGCCCGCCAGACGGGTGATCGATGGCCGGTTCGAGCTTCAGGCGCGGCTCGGCGGCGGCGGTATGGGCACGGTGTGGCGGGCGCTCGACCTCGTCCTGCACCGGGCCGTCGCGCTCAAAGAGGTACGGCCCCCGGACCCGGGCCTCGCCGAGTACGACCCCGAGGCCGCGCGGCTGCTGCGGGACCGGGTGCTGCGCGAGGCCCGCGCCCTGGCCCGGGTCGAGCACCCGAACGTCGTCACCATCCACCATGTGGTCGACGGCGCCGAGCACACCTACCCCTGGCTGGTCATGGAGCTGGTCACCGGCGGCTCGCTCGCCGACCGGCTCGCCCGCGGCCCGCTGGACCCGCGCGAGGCGGCCCTGCTCGGCCGCGAACTGCTCGGCGCGCTGCGCGCCGCCCACGCGGCGGGCATCCAGCACCGGGACGTGAAACCCGCGAACGTCCTGCTGCGCCCCGACGGACGCCCCGTGCTCACCGACTTCGGCATCGCCGCGATCCGCGAATCGACCGCCCTCACCGCCACCGGCTCCGTCATCGGCACCCCCGACTACATGGCCCCGGAGCGCATCTCCGGCGGCGACGGCGGACCCGAGTCCGACCTGTGGTCGCTCGCGATGATGCTGTACGTCGCCGTCGAGGGCCACCATCCGCTGCGCAGGGCGAGCACGCTGGCCACCCTCGCCGCCGTACTGCGGGAGGAACTGCCGCCGCCCCGGCGGGCCGGTGCCCTCGCCCCGCTCCTCGCCGCCGTCCTGGTCAAGGACCCGGCCCTGCGGCCCGACGTGGCCACCATGGACGCGCTGCTCGCCCAGGCCGCGACGGCTGACGCCCCGGCCGACGCTCCGGCCGACGCCCCGGTGTCCGACCCGCGCCGATCGGAGGCCGGCGGCGCGACCTCGTACCACCTCGCCACACCGGCCACGCCGACCGGCCCGGTGCCACCGCCCGAGCCGAATCCGTACGCGGCCACCGGCCAGGGCCCGTACGCCACGACCGGCCAGAGCCCGAACTCCGCCACCGGCCGGAATCCGTACGCCGCCGTCCCGGACTCCCACGCCACGCCCCACCCCCACGGCGTGACCGCGCCGGTGGCGGACCGGGGCGGCGATGAGGAACGGGCCCGGCGGCGGATCCGGCGGATCGCGATCGGCTCGTCCGTCGCGTCGACGGTCCTGGTCGGGGTCCTGGTGTGGGCCCTGCTGCCCGACGGCGGGGTGAGCACCGGCGCCGGGGGAGCGGGCCCGTCCGCGAGCGGCACCCACACGGAGGCGTCGACGGACCTCGTGGACGCCACCCCGACGGACGCCGGGGACGCAGGGGGCTCCGGGGATTCCGGCGACTCGGGGGATTCGGGCGACTCGGGGGATCCGGGCGGGGACACCGCCGAGCTGGGTCTGCTGACCCCCGACGGCATCCGCACCGCCGTGGCGGCGCTGAAGGAGGCCACGGGCACGGACCAGATGAGCAGCCTGAGTGTCTACCCGGAGTACGTCTCGGCCAACATCATGGTCGACGGCAGCAAGTCCCGCTACGACTCCTGGACCTACCGGCCGGGCGAGGGCGCCGAGAAGGGCATCATCAGCGGCTCGTTGAGCCCCGTGGACAGCCTGTTCGACATCGACGACTTCAGCTGGGACACGGTTCCCGCCCTGTTCGAGCAGGCCGAGAAGGAACTCAACGTCAAGGACATCACCTCGCGGTATCTGGCGGTCCGTGGCGCCGACCCGGTCTTCGGTACCCCGAAGGAGATGACGGTGTATGTCATCAACGACTACTCGCAGAGCGGCCACCTCACCGCCGACCACACGGGCAAGGTCACCGATGTGATGCCCAACGAACAGGAGGACTGACCCGGTCCTTGCCCCCGGCTCACCAGCCCGTGCGCAGCAGATGGTTGAGGAGCAGCGCGAGGACCGCCTGAGCGGTGAGCCAGGCCCGGGGGTTCAGTCCCCGGGAACTGGTCCTGCGCGTGGAGTCGGTGCTGCGCCGCGCCCGCCCCGGCCCCGCGCCCCGCCCCCTCGGCGCGGCCGGTCTCGCCCTCGACCCCGCCGCCCGCCGCGCCACCAAGCACGGCACGGACCTCGCCCTCACCCTGCGCGAGTTCGACCTGCTCGCCTTCTTCCTGGCCCATCCCGGCCGGGCGTTCAGCCGCGAGGACCTGATGCGGGAGGTGTGGGGCTGGGGCTTCGGCGACCTGTCCACCGTCACCGTCCACGTCCGCGCCACCACGCCCCGGATCCCGGCTGCCGCCCTGCCCTCAGCGCCGCGCCCCGCCCCGTACCGCGCCGCGCCCCGCCCCCAACCTGCACCGCCCCCGGCACCGACCACCCACCCACCCGACCACCCACCCACCCACCTGACCACCCACCCGGCACCACCCCCCGCCCCTCAATCCCCCCGCATCCCCGCCCGAGCAAACTCCCGCATCCCCGTCTCGAAGCCGATCTCCGGCTTCCAGCCCAGGTCGGCGCGGAGGCGGGCCGAGTCCGCGGTGAGGTGGCGGACGTCGCCGAGGCGGAACTCGCCGGTCACCTCGGGCTCGGGGCCGCCGTGCGCGGCGGCCAGCGCGGCGGCCATCTCGCCGACGGTGTGCGGCTCGCCGCTGCCGGTGTTGTAGACGGTGAGCGCACCCGGCTCCGCACTCGCCTCCAGCGCCACCGCGTTGGCGGCCGCCACGTCCCGTACATGCACGAAGTCCCGCCGCTGGCCCCCGTCCTCGAAGACCTGCGGGGCCTCGCCCCGGGCGAGCGCCGAGCGGAAGAACGAGGCGACGCCCGCGTACGGGGTGTCGCGGGGCATCCGCGGCCCGTACACGTTGTGGTAGCGCAGCGACACCGCCGAACCGCCCGTCACCCGGGCCCAGGCGGCGGCCAGATGCTCCTGGGCGAGCTTGGTCGCCGCATACACGCTCCGCGGATCGGCCGGGGTGTCCTCGCCGACCAGCCCCGGCACCAGATCCCGCCCGCACACCGGGCACAGCGGCTCGAACCGCCCAAACGCCAGGTCCCCGGCGGCCCGCGGTCCGGGCCGCACCACGCCATGACCGGGGCAGGCGTACCGCCCCTCCCCGTAGACCACCATCGAGCCCGCCAGGACCAGCCGGTCCACCCCCGCCTCGGCCATCGAGGCCAGCAGCACCGCGGTGCCGAGGTCGTTGCGCGAGACATAGTCCGCGGCGTCCGCGACCCCGTCGCCCAGCCCGACCATCGCCGCCTGGTGGCACACCGCGTCCACCCCCACCAGCGCACGGGCGACCTCGACAGGACGGCGCACATCGGCCGCCGGGTCCTGCCGGACGTCGTACACGACCGGCTCGTGACCGCGTGCCCGCAGCACGTCGACGACATGGGACCCGATGAACCCGGCACCGCCGGTGACCAGTACACGCATGGAGTCACGCTAGGGCGGCGACGGCCCCGCACCGGGTGATCCGCCGGGGACGTCACCGTGGTGTAAGACGCTCGGACCCGAACGGCGTGCGCGCGCGTACGCCGGCGCTCGGGACGGCGCGCACGCGCACGGCCGCGCTACGCCGCCGTACGGGCCATCCGGGCCGTACGGGCCGGGGTGAGGCGCCGCAGCAGCAGCGCGTTGAACGTCACGATGATGGTCGAGGCGCTCATCAGCAGGGCCGCCCACTCGGGGCGCAGCACCAGCCCCAGACTCGGATAGAGCGCACCGGCCGCGACGGGAATGGCCAGCAGGTTGTAGATCGCCGCCCAGAACAGGTTCTGCTTGATCTTGCGGCGGACCGCGCGGGCGATGCGCAGCGCGTAGCCGACATCGGCCGGGTCGTCGCGGACCAGGACCACATCGGCGGTCTCCACCGCCACATCCGTCCCGGCGCCGATCGCGATGCCGACCTCCGCCTGGGCCAGCGCGGGCGCGTCATTGACGCCGTCGCCGACCATCGCGACCTTGGCGCCACCCTGTTGCAGCGCGGCGATCCGGTGCGCCTTGTCCTCCGGCAGCACATCGGAGATCACGTCGTCCACGCCGACCCGGCGGGCCACCGCCCGCGCCGTGGCCGCCCGGTCACCGGTCAGCATCACCGCCACCACCGAGTCCCGGTGCAACTCCGCGACCGCCGCCCGCGCGGACGCCCGCACCGGGTCCGCCACCGCCACCACGCCCAGGGCCTTGCCGTCCGCGGCCACATACATCGCCGTCTTCCCATCGGCCGCGAGCCGGTCCGCGTCCGGCACCAGCGACTCCGCGGCGACCCCCTCACGCTCCAGCAGCCGTACGTTGCCCAGCAGCACCCGGCGCCCGTCCACCACGGCCACCACCCCGTAGCCGGGTACGGAGTCGAACTCGGCCGGCGGATCCACCGCCCACCCCTTCGCACGCGCCGCCGCGACCAGGGCCTCGGCCAGCGGATGCTGGGAGGGCTGGTCGGCGCGGGCCGCCAGCCGCAGCACCGTCTCCTCGTCCGCGCCCGGCGCCGGGACCACATCGGTGACGGACGGCCGCCCCTCGGTGAGGGTGCCCGTCTTGTCGAACACGACCGTGTCGACGGCCGCCGTCGCCTCCAGCGCCGTGGCGTTCTTGAACAGCACACCCCCGCGCGCCCCCTGGCCGACACCGACCGTGATCGCGGTGGGCGTCGCCAGCGCCAGCGCGTCGGGACACGCGATGACGACGGCGGAGACCGCCGCGGTGATCGCGAAGCCCACGCCCTCGTCGCCGATCAGCGCCCAGGCCAGGAAGGTGATCAGACCGGAGCCCAGGGCCAGATAGACGATGTACTTCCCGGCCGTGTCGGCCAGCCGCTGCGCGGGCGCCTTGGACGCCTGCGCGTTACGCACCATCTGCACGATCCGGGCCAGCGCGGTGTTGGCACCGACCGCGGTGGCGGTGAAGGTGAACGCGCCGGTGGTGTTGATGGTCCCGCCGATCACCGGCGCGCCCGCGCTCTTGGCCACCGGCAGCGGCTCCCCGCTGATCATCGACTCGTCGACATAGCTGGAACCCTCGTCCACCGTCCCGTCGACCGGGACCTTCTCCCCGGGCCGCACCACGATCCGGTCACCGGTCACCACCCGCTCCAGCGGGATCTCCGTCTCGACCCCGTCCCGCCGCACCCGCGCGGTCGGTGGCGCCAGCGACAGCAGGGCCTCCACGGCCCGGCCGGTGGCGTACCGCGAACGCATCTCCAGCCAGTGCCCGATCAGGCTCAGCGTGGTCAGCATCGCCGCGGCCTCGAAGAACACGTCCTGCGCCCCAGCGAAGGTGGCCGCGACGGAGTAGACGTACGCCACCAGGATCCCGGTCGCGATGAGGGTCATCATCGTCACCTCGCCGTGGCGCAGCGACCGCCAGGCCGAGGAGATGAACACCCACCCGCCCCACAGCACCACCGGCGTGCCCAGCACCAGCCCGAACCAGGACATGGACAGCCCGAACGGCGGGTCGGCGGTGAAGCCGATGCTGTGCCCGATCGGCGAGTACAGGACGATCGGCACGGTCAGGATCGCGCAGACGACGAACCGGCGGAACATGTCCCGGACCATGGCGGCCCCATGCCCGGCGTGCTCGTCAGGCCCCATGTCCTGATGCTCATGCCCATGCCCATGCTCATGCCCGTGCTCATGGTCATGGTCATGGGCCCCGGCTCCGGCCCCGGTAGGCCCTTCGCCGTGCCCCCCGTGCTCGCCATGAGCCGCGTGCATCTCGTGCCCGGCCTGCCCGCCGTGCGCGCCCCGCCCCGTATCGGGCCCGGCCGCCTCCCCCGTCGCCCGGTCGGCCGTGCCCACCGCCGGATGTCCCGGCTGGCAGCATGAGTCCGGGCAGTCCACGCACACACAGCCGAGACTCCGCCGGGCCAGCGCGTTCGCCAGGGCGCGGCGGTCGGTGCGGTCGGGGTCGTACCCGACGTGCGCCACCGAGCGGGTCCGGTCCAGCTGGACGGACTCCACCCCCGGCAGCCGCGCCAGACCGCGCTCGACCTCCGCCAGTTCCGTCCCGCACCAGCAGTCGGACAGATCGATCTCCGTCACCGCCAGGGTCATGACCGTACCTCCGGGGCCGACGGCCGGGCCGCCGACATGCGTCGATTGTCGCCCAGAATACCCCTACGGGGTATTACCGCAACCGGGGTGCCCAGCCCGCGCGCCCGACCCCCCACTGTCACCCGCGCGCCCGACCCTCCCACCGTCACCCGTTCGGCCGATCACCGGCTGCCACCCGGCCCCACCCCCGCGTGCACTGGGTTCAGACGGGGAGAGCGGGAGAGCCCCGAACCGGAGGTGGCTATGTCCACGGACGTGACGGCCGTACGGGGCCCGCTCGTCAGCTTCACCGGCGATCCCTTCCTCACCAGCCGCGAGGACGCCTTCGTACACGAGAGCGACGGGCTGCTGATCTGCGAGAACGGGACGATCACCGCCTGCGGTGACTACTCCGCCCTGCGCGACGCCCTCCCCCCGGGCATGACACCGGCCCACTATCCCGGGCACGTGATCACCGCCGGATTCATCGACACCCACATCCACTACGTACAGACCGGCATCATCGCCGCCTTCGGCTCCCAGCTGATCGACTGGCTGAACCACTACACCTTCGTCGAGGAACAGCGCTTCTCCGACCCCGGGTACGCCCGCCGGATCGCGTCCGCGTTCTGCGACGAACTGCTGCGCAACGGCACGACGACCGCGCTGACCTTCTGCGCCGTGTACCCGGCGTCGGTGGACGCCCTGTTCGAGGAGGCGTCGGCCCGGCACCTGCGGATCGTCGCGGGCAAGGTCCTGATGGACCGCAACGCCCCCGATCCACTCCTCGACACGGCCGAGTCCGGGTACGCGGACTCCAAGGAACTCCTGGAGCGCTGGCACGGCAAGGGCCGCAACCTCTACGCCATCACCCCCCGCTTCGCCCCCACCAGCACCCCCGCCCAACTGGAGGCGGCCGGGGCCCTGCGCCGCGAGCACCCCGAAGCCCTGCTGCACACCCATGTCTCGGAGAACACGGGGGAGATCTCCTGGGTGCGCTCGCTCTTCCCCGAGCGCGCCGGATACCTGGACGTGTACGACCACTACGGCCTGCTCGGACCCGGCGCCGTCCTCGCGCACGGCGTCCATCTGACCGGGCGCGAGCGCGGCCGGTGCGCCGACACCGGCACCGCCATCGCGCACTGCCCCACCTCGAACCTCTTCCTCGGCAGCGGCCTGTTCCACCTCCACGACGCCAAGGACCCCCACCGCCCGATCCACGTCGGCCTCGGCACCGACATCGGCGCGGGCACCAGCTTCTCCCTGCTGGCCACCATGAACGAGGCCTACAAGGTCGCCGAGCTGAGCAACTACCCGCTCGACTCCCTCAAGGCGTTCTACCTCGCCACCCTCGGCGGCGCCCAGGCCCTGGGCCTGGACGACCGGATCGGCTCCCTCACCCCCGGCCACGAGGCGGACTTCGTCGTCCTGGACCCCAGGGCCACCCCGCTGCTCGCCCAGCGCACCTCACGCGCCCAGGACATCGAGGAACTGCTGTTCGTCCTCGCCGTGATGGGCGACGACCGTACCGTCCGCGCCACCTACGTCAATGGCGCCCTGGCGCACGACCGCGACGCCGCCGCGTCCGCGTCCCCGGGCTGAGCCCGCAACCACCGACGGGAGACCGCGTCATGGCCGACACCGCCGCCACCGCCCCCGGCGGTGACACCGGGCACGAGTACCGCAAGCATCCCGGCGCCCGCATCCTGCACGGCCCGCACCGCACCATCGGCGGCGTCGAGGCGTGGATCATCTGGGGCCTGTGCACGATCTTCGTGGTCTGGCTGTTCTCCATCCAGACGGGATACGCCGTCGTCTCCCCGGAGATCCAGCGGACAGCCGGACTCACCGTGGGCCAGATCAGCCTGGCCGGCTCGATCTACACCTGGGCCTTCGCACTGTGCCAGTTCTTCTCCGGCGCCCTGCTGGACCGCTTCGGCTCCCGCCCGCTGCTGGCCGTCGCCGTGGCCTTCGTGACCGCCGGTGCCTTCCTCTACGCCCAGACCACCAGCATGTCCACGCTGATCGCCGCGCAGGTGGTGCTGGCCATCGGCTCGTCGTTCGGGTTCGTGGGCGCCGGATACATCGGCGGCCAGTGGTTCCCCGCCGCGCGCTACGGGCTGATGTTCGGCCTGGTGCAGTCCCTGGCCTCGCTCGGCTCGGCGTTCGGCCAGCCCGTCATCTCCTGGCAGCTCACCCAGGTCTCCTGGGAACAGCTCCTCAACGGCTTCGGCGCGGCGGGCGTGGTGCTGATCGTGCTGTTCGCCCTCCTGGTACGCAACCCCACCCCCGGCCCGGAACAACTGGCCCAGCAGTCCTGCACCGCGAAACCGCCCCTGGTCTCCAGCATCTTCCACGGCCTCGGCGCCTGCTTCCGCAACCGCAATGTCGTCCTGTCCGCCGTCCTGGCCGGAGTCTCCTTCGGCTCGATGCTCGCCATGGGGGTGCTGTGGGGGCCGCGCGTGATGGAGGCCCGGGGCGCCGAGACCTCCCTGGCCGCCGTACTGACCGCCATGTCCTGGCTCGGCCTGGCCGTGGGCGCCCCGCTGTTCAATCTGCTCTCCGACCACTGGAACAACCGCCGGATCCCGGCCGTGTGCGGGGTCCTGCTCCAGGCCGTCGCGATCTCCCTGCTGATCTATCTGCCCAGCGAGACCAACAGCGTCTCCGTCGTCACCATGTTCTGCGTCGGCCTCTTCGCCGGGGCCCACATGCTCGGCTTCACCGTCGCGGGCGAGTCCGTCCCCGGCGCCCTGGTCGGCAGCTCCGCCGCCATCGTCAACGGCGTCTGCTTCATCATCGGCGGACTCCTCCAGGCCATCCCCGGCCGCCTGCTGCCCGACCACCCCGACCTGGGCGACTACGGACACGCCCTGCTGCTCATGCCGATCCTGCTGGTGCTGGGCGCGCTGGCGGGCCTGTTCATCCGGGACACGGGCAAGGCGGGGGCGCGGTGAGGGCGGCCTCAGACTGACGGTGGCCTCAGGCCGACGGCAGGGTCACTGTGACGGCCGGGTCATGGTGTCGGTCGGGTCACTGCGACGGCAGGGTCACGGTGACGGTCAGGCCGCCGTCCTGGTTCGGGACGGCCGCCACCGTGCCGTCGTGGGCGTGGACGATCGCCCGCACGATGGACAGTCCGAGTCCGGCCCCCTTCGCGGTCACCAGCCGCTCACCGCCCAGCCGCCGGAACGGCTCGAACAGCGCGGGAATCTCGTAGGGGGCCACGGTGGGGCCGGAGTTGGCGACCACCACCGCCACCGTGCCCTCCGCACCGTCCCGGGTGCTGACCTTCACCCACCCGTCCCGGTCGTCGTTGTGGCGGACGCCGTTCTCCACCAGATTCTGGATGACGCGCTCCAGCAGCAGGACATCGCCCCGGGTGGGGGCGGGCGCGAAGTCGTGGGTCACGGTGACACCCGCCCGCCCGGCCTCCGGCTCGCTCTGGACGATCACATGGGCGGCGATGTCGGCGAGATCCGTCGGATGCCGCTCGGGGAGATGGTTCTCCGCCCCGGCCAGCAGGAGAAGCCCGGCGATGAGCCGTTCCTGCCGGGTGTTGATCTCCAGCAGACCGGCGCCGAGTTCCTTGACGTCCGTGGACGCGGTCCGCCGGTGCATGGCCATCTCCACCAGGGCGCGGTGCAGCGCCAAGGGGGTACGCAGCTCATGGCTGGCGTTGGCCACGAAGCGGCGCTGCCCGTCGAAGGACCGGTCGAGCCGCTCGACCATGGCGTTGAAGGTACGGGCGAGATCCTTCACCTCGTCGTCCGGCCCGCCCAGCGTGATGCGCTCGTGCAGGCCCCGGTCGGCGACGGGGGCCGCCGCGATCCGCCGCGCGGTGTGGGTGACCTGGTGCAGGGGGTCCAGCACCCGTCCCGCGATCAGCCAGCCCAGCCCCGCCGCCGCGCCGCCGACGATCAGCAGCGCGATGCCGCCCTGGGTGATCAGCGAGGCGGTGGCGGCGTCCCGGATCTCCTCCTGGGCGTCCCTGAGCAGTTCCTCGGCACCGGGGCCGGTGTAGGTGCGGCCGTCCGGCCCGGTGAGCGACGGCTGATGCGTCGAGGGTGCGTTGGGCGAGGGCGCGTTCGGTGAGGGCGCCACGGACGGGGTGCTGATCTCGGTCCTGCTGGTGTCGGCCTGGAGCCGCTGGTTGAACAGGGCGTACGTGGTGCCCAGCAGGACCACCCCGGCGGCCAGGAACAGCAGCCCGTAGACGAGGGTGAGCCGGGCCCGCAGGGTGATACGGCCGGGGCGCAGCCGCTTCGGACGGCCGGGGGGTGCCGGGGGACTCAGCGGATCTGGCGTGTTCATGGGATGCGGTACCCGACTCCCGTGACGGTCTCGATGACGGGTGGGTCACCGAGCTTGCGGCGGAGTTTGAGCACGGTGACGCGCACCACCCCCGTGAAGGGGTCGATGTGCTCGTCCCACGCCTTCTCCAGCAACTGTTCGGCGGAGACGACGGCCCCGTCCGCGCGCAGCAGCTCCGCGAGCACGGCGAACTCCTTCTTCGCCAGGGCGACCTTGCGGCCGTCGCGGAAGACCTCGTGCCGGGCCGGGTCGAGCGTGATCCCCACGCGGTGCAGCACGGGCGCGGTGACGGGCCGGGAGCGGCGGCCGAGGGCGAGGACCCGGGCGGCGAGTTCGGGCAGCGCGAACGGTTTGGTGAGGTAGTCGTCGGCGCCGATCGACAGGCCCGCCACCCGGTCGGTGACCTCGGCCGAGGCGGTGAGCATGAGCACGCGGGCGCCCGAGCCGGAGGCCACGACCTGACGGCACACGTCGTCGCCGTGCAGCCGGGGCAGATCCCGGTCCAGTACCACCAGGTCGTAGTCGTGCACGCCGAGCCGCTCCAGCGCGGCGAGACCGTCGTGCACGACATCGACGGCGTGCGCCTCGCCGCGCAGCCACTCCGCGATCACATCGGCGAGCATCGCCTCGTCCTCGACCACCAGCACCCGCATGAACAGCGTTCCCTCCGGTCCACGGGATCTGTACCCCCGCCGCGCCGCGAGCGTGCCCCCGGGACATGTTGACGGAGCGGGGTGTTCCTTTCTGTTAGCAACCAGGAGTAGCAGGAGTAGAGGGAGGAACAGAAGCAGCAGGAGTAACGGTGAGTTAACACCCCTGGCTGTTGCATCGCCTCTCACGAGCCGGCAGCGGGCCGGCCCGTGGGACGAGGGGATCACCCGATGCGTATCCGGACACGCGCCGCGCTGGCGGCCCTGCCGATGGTGGCCGTGCTGGCCCTGAGCGGCTGCGGGGGAGACGGTGGCGGGGACGACGGGGTCGCCTCCGCGAGCGGCGGGGGCGGCAGCAGTGCCGGTGCCGCACCCGAGCTGGGCCCGGACGAGATGGCCCAGAGGTTCGCCGAGTGCATGCGCGAGAACGGCGTCGACATGGCCGACCCCAAGCCCGGTGAGGGCCTGGACCTAGACCTGGGCGGCGTCGACAAGTCGGTGGCGGACCAGGCCATGGAGGCGTGCCGCCAGTACGACCCCATGGAGAACGGCGGAACCGCCGAGGTGAGCGAGGAGACGCAGGACAAGCTGCGCGCGTACTCCCAGTGCATGCGCGAGAACGGCGTGGAGGACTTCCCCGACCCGATCTCCGGCGGTGGCCTGGAGATGGACGGCTCCCTCCAGGACGACCCGGACTTCCAGGGGGCCGACGAGACCTGCAAGGGCCTGCTGCCCGGCGGCGGCGAGAGCGAACTGACCCCGAAGGACGAGCTGTGAGCGAGCGGTCCCCGGACAACCCGGCGGACCAGGTCTCCGATCCGGCCGTGCCTGATCCTGCCCGACCCGATCCCGCCCGCCCCGATCCCGTCGGCTCCGCTGTCCCCCGCCCCCCTCGTCGCCCCCACCGCCCCCGCCGGGGCCGGAACGCCGCCATCGCCCTCGCCGTCCTCCTCGCCGCGGGCGGCGCCGTGGCGGTCACCGCACTGCGGACCGCCGGGGACGGCGACGGCGGCGGGCAGGCGAGTGAGTTGCCGCCGAGCACCGCCACGGTGACCAGGCAGACCCTCAAGGACTCCCAGAGCGAGGACGGCGAACTCGGCTACGGCACCACCGCCACCGCCGTCAGCCGTATCCCCGGCACCCTCACCGCCGTCCCGGCGACCGGCGCCCGGATCACCCGGGGGCAGGCGCTGTTCAAGGTGGACGACAGGCCGGTGACGCTGATGTACGGCTCGATGCCCGCGTACCGGGCGCTCAAGGCGGGCACGGAGGGCAAGGACGTGGAGCAGCTGGAGAAGAACCTGTCCGCGCTCGGCTACGACGGCTTCACCGTCGACCGCGAGTACACCGCCGCCACGGCGGCCGTCGTCGAACAGTGGCAGGAGGATGTCGGCCTGCCGGAGACCGGCGTCGTGGACCTGGGCCGGGTGGTCTTCGCGGACGCGGCGGTCCGGGTGGACGGCGCCTCGGCCGCCAAGGGCGAGCAGACCGGCCCCGACCAGCAGGTGTTCACGTACACCGGCACGGTGAAGGTCGTCTCGGTCGATCTGGACCCCGCCGATCAGCGGCTCGCGGAGAAGGGCGGCACGGTCGCGGTCCGTCTCCCGGACGGGAGCGTCGCCGAGGGCGTGATCGAGAAGGTGTCGACGGTGATCGAGGAGGGCGACGGGCCGGAGGAGCAGGCCCAGACGAAGATCCGCCTGGTCGTCGGGCTCACGGACGCGAAGGCCGCCGACGCCTTCGAACTGGGCGCGGTCGGGGTGGACTTCACCGCCGGGGAGCGCGAGGACGTGCTCACCGTGCCGGTCGCCGCGCTGCTCACGCTGGCCGAGGGCGGCTTCGGCGTGGAGGTGGTCGAGGGCTCGACGTCGACGTACGTGCCGGTGAAGACCGGTCTGTTCGCCGACGGCAAGGTGGAGATCACCGGTGACGGGATCGCCGAGGGCGCGAAGGTCGGGATGCCGAAATGATCTCCCTGACCGGCGTGACCAGGTCCTACCCCGGCGGGGTGACCGCGCTGAACGGCGTCACCCTGCACATCGGCCGCGGCGAACTGGTCGGCATCGTCGGCCCCTCCGGCTCCGGCAAGTCGACCATGCTGCACATCCTCGGCACCCTCGACCGGCCCAGCTCCGGCCGGGTGCGTATCGACGGCCATGACATCGGCGCGCTCTCCGACGCCGAACTGTCCGCGCTCAGGGCGTCCCGGATCGGCTTCGTGTTCCAGCAGTTCCATCTCGCCGCCGGTACCCCGGCGATCGACAACGTGGCCGACGGGCTCCTGTACTCCGGGCTGCGGGCCGGGGAGCGACGGCGACGGGCCGAGACGGTACTGCGCCGGGTGGGCCTGGGCCACCGGCTGGACCACGAACCACACGAACTGTCCGGCGGTGAGCGCCAGCGCGTCGCCATCGCCCGCGCGGTGGCCGGTGAACCGGCGCTGCTGCTCGCCGACGAGCCGACCGGCGCCCTCGACTCCGTGTCGGGGGCCGGGGTGATGCGGCTGCTGCGCGAACTGCACGCCGCGGGCACCACCGTCGTCGTCATCACCCACGAGCGGGCCCTGGCCGACGCCCTGCCCCGCCAGGTGCGGATGCTCGACGGCCGGATGGTCGCCGACTCCGGCTCCGACGCCGACCCCGGCTCCGGCTCCGACTCCGGCTCCGCACAGCACGACACCCGTACCCCGGAGGCGACCCGATGACCGGCGAGACGCTGAAACCGGCCCGGATGTGGCCCGGCGATGTGCTCAAGGTGGGCGGGGTGGGTCTGCGCACCCGCCCGCTGCGGGCCTTTCTGTCCGCCCTCGGCATCGCGATCGGCATCGCGGCGATGGTGGCGGTGGTCGGAATCTCGTCCTCCTCCCGCGCCGAACTCGACCGCACCCTGGACGCCCTGGGCACCAACCTGCTCACCGTCACACCCGGCGAGACCCTGGCGGGCGGCACGGCCACGCTCCCCACCACCGCCGAGGCGATGATCGGCCGGATCCGCCCGGTGGACGCGGTCTCCGCCATCGGCAAGATCCCGGAGACGAACATCTACCGCAACGACCGCATCCCCGAGGCGGAGAACAACGGACTCGCCGCCTACGCCGTACGCACCGACCTGCTCACCACCGTCCGCGCGAAGCTGCACAGCGGCACCTGGCTCAACGCGGCGACCGGCGGCTACCCCGCGACCGTGCTCGGCGCGAGTGCCGCCCAGCGGCTCGGCATCGGCCACGCCACCCCCGAGACCCGCATCCTCGTCGGCGACCGCTGGTTCACCGTGATCGGCATCCTCGCCCCGGCCCCCCTGGCCCCGGAACTGGACACCGCGGCCCTCCTGGGCTGGAGCGCGGCCGAGTCCGAACTGGACTTCGGCGGCCACCCCACCACGATCTACACCCGCTCCTCGGACGCCGACGTCGAGCAGGTCGCCGCCGTCCTCGCCGGTACCGCCAACCCCGAGGCCCCCGGCGAGGTCAGCGTCTCCCGCCCCTCCGACGCACTGGCCGCCAAACAGGCCGCGGGCCGCGCCTTCACCGGCCTGCTGCTGGGCCTCGGCGCGGTGGCCCTGCTGGTCGGCGGCGTGGGAGTCGCCAACACCATGGTCATCTCCGTACTGGAACGCCGCCCCGAGATCGGCCTCCGCCGCTCCCTGGGCGCCACCCGCCCCCAGATCCGCACCCAGTTCCTGGCCGAATCCCTCCTCCTGTCCACCCTGGGCGGCCTGGCGGGCGCCCTCCTGGGCTCCACAGCCACCACCGCCTACGCCCTCTACCAGCACTGGCCGACAGTCATCCCCCCATCGGCCCTCCTCCTCGGCATAGCAGCCACATTGACCATCGGCGCCCTGGCCGGCCTCTACCCGGCGATCCGCGCGTCCCGGCTGCCCCCGACGGAGGCCCTGGCCACACCCTGACCCCGCCCGCCCACCCCAGCGTCCGCGCCCGTTCCGCCACTCACCACCTCCGCCGACGCCTTGGCCTTCGCGGACAGTCCTTGTCCGCAAGGGTCCATAGGTTCGCGCTTACGGCCAACCGGCGACGGCGGCCGTGTACGGAACCCTCACGGAGGTGGCTGGGATGGCGGACGGGACCGCGATGACAGAGGCTGCGGGCATGGACCGCATGGACCGCATGCACGACATCGACCACACGGCTGACACAGGCGACACGGCCGACACGGTCGACACGGCGAAGGTCGGGGAAGAGCCCGGAACCGGCTCGCCGGCACAGCGCGACGGCGAGAGCAGGGGCAGGGGCAGGGGCAGGGGCAGGGGCAGGGGCAGGGGCAGGGGCGGGAGCAGGCCCGGGCCCGCCGTCCTCACCCCCCGCGCCCTCAACCGCGCCACCCTCGCCCGTCAGCTCCTCCTCCAGCGGTCCACGATGTCGCCGCGCGCCGCCGTCGGGCATCTCGTCGGGCTTCAGGCGCAGGAGGTGAAGCCGCCGTACTACGCGCTCGCCGCCCGGCTCGACGGGTTCACCCCCGAGACACTGTCCGCGCTGCTCGGGGAGCGGGCCGTCGTCCGGATGGCCACCCTGCGCTCCACCATCCACCTCCACACCGCCGATGACGCGCTCACCGTACGGCCCTTCGCTCAGGCCGCCCTGGAACGGGAGCTGAAGATCTTCCGCAAGGGCCTGGCCGGTGTCGACCTGGACCGGCTCGCCACCCTCGCCCGGGACCTGGTCGAGGAGACGCCCCGGACCATGCGGCAACTGCGCGACGCGCTCGGCACGCACTGGCCGGACGCCGACCCGCAGTCCCTGTCCGTCGCCGCCCGCTGTCTGCTGCCGCTGGTACAGATCACCCCGCGCGGGATGTGGGGGCAGAGCAAGCAGGTCGCCGTCACCACCGCCGAGCACTGGCTGGACCGGCCCGCCGCACCCGCCGCCGCCCGGCAGGACATGGTGCTGCGCTATCTCGCCGCCTTCGGGCCCGCCTCGGTGAAGGACATGCAGACCTGGTGCGGACTGACCCGGCTGCGCGACGCGTTCGAGAGCCTGCGCTCCCGGCTCGTCACCTTCCACGACCAGCACGGAGTGGAACTCTTCGACCTGCCCGACGCGCCCCGCCCCGACCCCGCCACCCCGGCCCCGCCCCGCTTCCTGCCCGAGTTCGACAACGCGCTGCTCTCCCACGCCGACCGCACCCGGATCCTCCCGGCCGTGCACCACGGCCGCACCTGGCAGGTGAACACCCCCTACTGCCCGCTCCTCGCCGACGGCTTCCTCGTCGGCGTCTGGGGGCTGACCGACAACGCCCTCGTCATCGAGCTGTTCGAGAAGCTCACCAAGGAGCGGCGGGACGAAGTGCTGGAGGAGGGGGCGCGGATGCTGGCGGCCGTGCATCCGGACACCGGCCACGACCTCCGCTTCGGGACCGTCATGCCTCAGTGACCGTGCCCCGGTGACCCGGGGGAGGCCAGGCATGGAAAGGGGGCGCTGCGGGCCGCTCGTGGAGGCCCGCAACGCCCCCCGGTCATGCACCTGAGGGATACTCAGGAGTCTTTCGGCTCGGCGTCGGCTACGAGTTGAGCTGGGCCGTCACCAGGGCGGAGAACGTCGTCAGCCGGGTGTACACCCCCGGCAACCCGGGCCGGGCGCAGCCGTCGCCCCAGGAGGTGATACCCGCGAGGCGTCCGCCGATCACCAGCGGGCCGCCGCTGTCACCCTGGCAGGTGTCCACGCCGCCGTTGGTGAGGCCCGCGCACACCATGTCGGTGGCGACGAAGCGGGTGCCGTAGGAGGTGCGGCAGCTGGTGTCGGAGACCGTCGGGACGGTCGCCGTGCGCAGCTGGTTGGAGGAACTGCCGTTCTCGCTGGTGTCGCCCCAGCCGAGCACCCGGGCGGTGGCGCCGGTCGCGTAGAGGCCGGTGTCCGTGGCGGCGACGTACGGGATCGTCGCGTACGGCATCGAGGTCGACAGGGTCAGGACGGCCACGTCGTCGCCGCGCGTCACGCTCGTGTACTCGGGGTGGATCCAGATCCGGCTGACCTGGGCGACCGTGCCGTTGGTGCCGTTGAGATAGGTGCGGCCACCGACCACGCGGACACTGCTCGTGGTCTCGCCGACCATACAGTGCGCGGCGGTGACGACCTTGGTGGGCGATATGAGGGTGCCACCGCAGAACTGGTTCTGCGAGGCGTCCGTGATCTGCATGACGTACGGGTACGCGGTCGTGGTGGTCGTGGTGCCGCCGACGACGGGGGTGGGGGCGGCGACGGCGGGAGCGCCGGCGAACGCGGTCGCGGCTGCGGCGGCGGAGGCCGCGAGGGCGAGGGCGGTCTTTCTGGCGCGGATGAGCCCGAACATGAGTCTCCTCGGTCTGCCGGTGGGGGGTCGCGCGGGTGGGGGGAGCACGAGGGCCTCGGACCTGCCCTCGTGTGCCCGGCGAGCGGCACGGCCCATACGCTAGAGGGCAGCCTGTCAGCTCCCAATGAGGGACTCCCCTAAGCGAGTTGGACAGGGGAAACCCTCGGTCGGGCGCCTACCGCCCCACCATCGCCCGCCCCACTATCGCCCGCCCCACTATCGCCCGCCCCACTATCGCCCGCCCCAGCCATCGCCCGTGCCGGCCATCGCCCGTCCCGCGACCGCCCGCCCGGCTACCGCCCGCCCCGCCCCGCCGCCAGTCTCACGATGTCGACCCGTGAGCGGATTCCCAGCTTGCGGTACACCCGGGTCAGCGTCGCCTCGACCGTCTTGACGCTGATGTACAGCCGCCCGGCTATCTCCCGGTTGGTCGCGCCCTCCATCACCAGCGCCGCGACCTGACGCTCCATCGCCGCCAGCCCGGCCAGCGCGTCGAGCGCCACCGGTGGTGCGGACGGCTCCGGCGGGTTCGCCGCGGCCTCCTCCACCTGCCGCAGCCACGGCAGCGCCCGGCAGCGCCGGAACAGCCTGGCCGCCTCGTCGTACGACGTCGGACCCGGCCGCCCGGTGCGCAGCCGGGCCAGCGCGAACGCCGCCCGCGCCTCCTCCAGCCCGTACCCGAGCTTGGCCAGCCGGTCCTGAACGGACGTCAGCTGCGCGAGCGCCGCCTCCCGTTCCCCCCGCGCCGCCCGTACGAGCGCCTCCGCCCGGTCGAGCACGGCCAGCACGCTCTCCCGGCCGAGCCGCAGCGCCTGCACCCGCGAGACGTCGATGACATCCTGCGCCTCGGTGATCTCACCGATCCGCACCAGCGCCTCCGCCAGATCACCCTGCCAGCGCCCGCGCGCCGGGTCGGTGATCCCCATGCCGATCTCCAGCTCCCGCACCCGGCGCAGCGCCCGCACCGCCGCCTGCGCGTCCCCGGCCACCAGCTGGGCGTGCCCGAGCGCGCCCAGGGCCCGCGAGAGATACATGACGTCGCCGTCCTCCTCGGCCCGGTCCGCCGCCTCCCGCGCCAGCGACAGCGCCCGGCCCACCTCGCCGCCCGCCGCCTCGGCGAGCGAGGTCAGCATCGCGCTCGCGCCCTCGCCGATCCCCGCGTCCCGGGCCAGCCGGAGGCTCTCGCGAGCCAGGTCCAGAGCCCGGCCGCAGTGCCCGGAGCGCAACTCGGTCTCGGCCAGGAAACGGACGTAGTGCACCTCGCTCTCGGCCATGCCACGCCGCCGCACCTCGCGCAGCAGCGTCATGACGGTCGTGCGGGCCTCGGCGAGCTGGTCGCACATCATCAGCCAGCGGAAGCGGACCGCGCCCACCCCGTTGTGATCGACGGCGACCCGGGGGTCCTGCGGCTCGCGCATGGCCCGCTTGATGGTGGCCGGGGCGTCCGGATGACCCATCAGGGTCTCCATGTGCGCCTGGAACGCCAGCGCGAGCAACTCGGTACGGCGGTCCAGGGCGCGTGCCGCCAGCCGGGCCGCGTGCGCCGCCTCCTCCCGGCCCCGCTCCATCTCGCCCTCGACCAGCAGCGCCCGCCAGGCCAGCTGATAGCGCACCAGCGCCAGCAGCCGCGGATCGTCGCCCGCGTCGGCCAGCGCCTGCGGGAACACCGCGTCGACCTTGCCCATCCCCTGCCCGGCCGCGTTGATCACCACGATCCACGCCCGCACCCGGTCCGCCGCCGCCGTCGCCCGGGTCAGCACGTCCCGCGCGATGTCCCGGGCGAGATCCGTCTCCCCGCCGGTCAGCGCGTCCTCCGCCGCCGTCAGCCGGCGCTCCTCGGGACCCGGGTCGCCGTCGGCGGGCGTGTGCCGGGCGGCGAGCAGCCCCAGCGAGGCCGCGACCGCGGGCGCCCCCCGGTCCCGGGCCAGCGCCGCGGCCTCGGCCAGCCGCGCCGCCGCCTCCGGGTCGGTGCCGGTGGTCGCGAGCGCCAGATGCCGGGCCCGCTCGATCGGGTCGGAGGCGGCCGTGGACAGCGCCGCGTGCGCGTCCCGCCGCTCCTGCGCGGACGCCTCCGCGTACAGCGCGGCCGAGATCAGCGGATGCGCGAACCGTACGGCCGGACCCTCCGGCTCGGTCGCCAGCAGCCCCAGCGCCGCCGCCTGCGCGGTCTCCGCCTCGGCGTTGACCCGGCCCGCCGCGTGGAGCAGGGCGGTGGTGGGGCGGGCGCCCGCGCTGGCCACCAGCAGGGTGTGCCGGGCCTCGGCCGACAGCCGGTCCAGACGGTGCAGCACCAGCGCGCGCAGCGACGTCGGCACCGGCAGCGGCTCGCCCGGCCGGGGCGAGGCCGGGCTCTCCGCGAGGGCCCGGCCCAGCTCCAGCGCGAACAGCGGATTTCCGCCACTGGTGCGATGAATGTCACGGACCGTGGACCGCAGCAGCTGAAGATAGCCGCGCTCGTCGAGCAGCGCGGACACCTGCGCACGGGTCAGCGGACCCAGCCGCAGCGCCAGGGTGTCCGGCGGGGACGCGCGTAGATGATCGTCGTACTCCTGCCCCTCGGTGCGGGCCGCGCACAGCACCCGCACCGGGAAGTCGCCCAGCCTGCGGGCGGCGAAGCCGAGCAGTTCGGCACTGGCCGGATCCAGCCACTGAAGGTCGTCGGCGACCACCAGCACCGGGCCCTCGGCGGCCAGCGCGCGCAGCGCGGACAGCACCGCGAGCCGCAGGGCGAGGCCGTCGCGCTGGAGGGTGGACTCGCCGCGGCCGGTGAGCGCCGACTCCAGGGCGGTGCGCTGGGCGTCGGGCAGCTTTCCGGCCACCTCGTCCAGCACCAGACCGAGCAGATCGGCCAGGGCCAGGAAGGGCAGATGGGACTCCGACTCGGTCGCAGAGCAGCGCAGTACGGTCCGGGCCGTCTCACCGTATTCGGCGGCCAGCGCCCGCAGCACGGTCGACTTCCCGATCCCGGCGGGACCGTGGAGCAGCACACTGCCACCGCGCCCGAGCTGCTCACGGGCCGCGGTGAACAGCTCCTCCCGCCCGATGACCAGGTCGGGGCGGCATCGCGCAGGCTCCTGGAAGTCCGGTAGCACGGTCACCGCTCCTTCCGAGTGTCGTGGTCCCCGCCAAATTCTAGGCAACGCGTCGTTGAAATCCGGAGGTGCGAGGTCGTGAGGGAGATTACAGCGGGAATTGCGGTTGATTCCGGGACACCGGGGATCGAGCCCGGCCCCTCGGCGGCGACCGGCATGGCGTACGCGTGGCTGATCCGGCGCGAGGAGGGGTGGTCGGTGACCGAGCACGGGCGGGCGTGAGCCACCGCCCGGCCGCCGAGGCCCTGGCCGGAGCCCACCGCGAGCGCGCCGGGCGACCTGGTCCCGGCCCCGGCCCCGGTCCCGGTCCTGGTCCCGGCCCAGGCCCCGGCCCCGGTCCAGGCCCCGGCCCCGGTCCAGGCC
The DNA here is from genome assembly GCF_042790455.1 of Streptomyces sp. NPDC056734. Classification (NCBI taxonomy): domain Bacteria; kingdom Bacillati; phylum Actinomycetota; class Actinomycetes; order Kitasatosporales; family Streptomycetaceae; genus Streptomyces; species Streptomyces sp. NPDC056734. Next base: position 114,734 of record NZ_JBHTZD010000015.1, on the reverse strand, counting down.
CCGGCCCCGGTCCAGGCCCCGGTCGGCTCGCCGATCCGTAACCGCCGCCCCGGCTCCACCGGACCGCCGGAGACGACCGGCAGCCCGGACGCGCGCCGGAGCCACGGCGTCGTGCGCCGGAGCCGCGGAGTCGTGCGCCGGAGCCGCGGCAGCGGCAGCGCACCGCGCATCACTCCCGCACCACCGTCCACCGCCACGGAACCCGCCTCCGTCGTACCGCCCACCCCCGTTCGGGGGTAGTGAGACCTGCATCACGGATTACACGATGACAATGAGCCGCCCGGCAATGGCCCGGCCCGAGGAGGACGACAAGATGACGACGGCGACGACACCGACCGAGGACTTCCGCAGGGCGCGGGACTTCCTGCTGGCCCACCGCGAGGACTACCCCACGGCCTACGAGGGCTTCCGCTGGCCCCGGCCCGAGCACTTCAACTGGGCCCTGGACTGGTTCGACGTGATCGCCGACGGCAACGCGCGGACCGCGCTGCACATCGCGGAGGAGGACGGCCGGGAGACCAGGCTGTCGTTCGCGGAACTGTCGGCGCTCTCCGACCGGTACGCCAACTGGCTGCGCGCGCGGGGCGTCGCCGCCGGTGACCGCATCCTGGTGATGCTCGGCAACCAGGCCGAACTGTGGCTGACCGCGCTGGCCGCGATGAAGCTGCGGGCCGTCGTCATCCCCGCCACCCCGCTGCTCGGCCCCGCCGATCTGCGCGACCGCGTCGGGCGCGGCCGGGTCCGGCAGGTGATCGCGCGCGCCGAGGACACCCCCAAGTTCGACGACGTACCCGGCGACTACACCCGGATCGCGGCCGGCGGCGCCCCCGACGGCTGGCTGCCCTACGAGGAGGCCGAACGGGCCCCCGCCGGCTTCACCCCCGACGGCCCCACCCGCGCCGACGACCCCCTGATGCTCTACTTCACCTCCGGGACCACCGCCCGCCCCAAACTGGTCGAGCACACCCATGTCTCGTACCCGGTCGGGCATCTGTCGACCATGTACTGGATCGGCCTGCGCCCCGGCGATATCCACCTCAACATCTCCTCGCCCGGCTGGGCCAAGCACGCCTGGTCCAACCTCTTCGCGCCCTGGAACGCCGAGGCGACCGTCTGCCTCCTCAACTACACCCGCTTCGACGCCGCCCGCCTCATGGCCGAGATGGACCGCGCGGGCGTCACCACCTTCTGCGCCCCGCCGACCGTGTGGCGGATGCTCATCCAGGCCGACCTCACCCAATTGCGCACCCCGCCCCGCGAGGTGGTGGCCGCCGGGGAGCCGCTCAACCCCGAGGTGATCGAGCAGGTCCGCCGGGCCTGGGGCGTCACGATCCGGGACGGCTTCGGGCAGACGGAGACGGCCGTGCAGGTCGCCAACAGCCCCGGCCAGCCGCTGAAGACCGGCTCCATGGGCCGCCCCAGCCCCGGCTACCGCGTCGCCCTCCTCGACCCGGTCACCGGCACCCCCGGCGACGAGGGCGAGATCGCCCTCGACCTGTCCTCTCCGGCGGGCCGCCCGGTCGGGCTGATGACCGGCTACCACGGCGACCCGGACCGTACGGCGGAGGCGATGTCCGGCGGCTACTACCGCACCGGCGACATCGGCTCCCGGGACGCCGACGGATACATCACCTACATCGGCCGCAGCGACGACGTCTTCAAAGCCTCCGACTACAAGATCTCGCCCTTCGAGCTGGAGAGCGCGCTCCTGGAGCATCCGGCCGTCGCCGAGGCGGCCGTCGTGCCCGCGCCGGACCCGCTGCGGCTCGCGGTGCCGAAGGCGTATGTGGTGCTCGCCGAGGGCTGGGAGCCCGGCCCCGACACCGCGCGGGTGCTGTTCGAGCACGCCCGGGAGGTGCTGGCCCCGTACAAGCGGATCCGGCGGCTGGAGTTCGGCGCGCTGCCCAAGACGGTGTCCGGCAAGATCCGCCGGATCGAACTGCGCGAGGCGACGGCGGCGGGGTCGGCACGGGAGTACCGCGAGGAGGACTTCAAGTGACCGCGCCCGGCGCTCGGGTGCCGTCGGGGCTCAGCGGGCCCCCGTCGCCGTCAGCCGCTCGGCCGTCGTGTTGACCGGCTGGGGCGTGCCCGTCAGGTCCAGTACGTACATCCCGGGCGCGGCCAGCGCTATGCCGGAGGGCGGGCGCTGGTCGGCACGCCGGATGCCCTGGTGGCCGAGCCGGTCCAGATACAGGACGGCGGTGGTCACCGCGTCCTTCGCCGTGCGGATGGTCACCGGCCGGAACGCCGGGCGGCCGTCGCCGGACGGGGCGCACGGCTCCGTCGCCACCTGGACGCGCAGGGCCGTGCCGCACGGACAGCCCAGCTCCGGGCGCGGCCGGCTGCCGACCAGCCCGCACCCCGTACAGCGCGCGGGCACCCACTCCTCGTCCCAGGCGCGATGCGCCACGGGCCGTACCGTGCCGCGCGGATCCAGCGGCGGCGCCACCGCCGTACCGCACACACAGGGATACGACGGTGGGGTGTAGCGGTGCTCACGGCCGCAGGCCGGGCAGCGCACCGGGATGCTCTCGGACAAGTCCCGCTCCAGAAAAGGCGTCAGGTCGGCATCAGGTCGGCATCAGGGCCGGGACGGCGACCCCATGGTGCTCCACCGGGCCCCCGCTTGTCCGTCTCTTGACTGCCTTGGCCCACACTCCTACATTACTTCCAGATCGTAGAAAAGATTTTCCACGATACGGAATTCGCGGAATCGCGGATGTACTCGCGGCGGGCGCGACGGGAGTACGCATCCGACAGCCGAAGCAGGAGTATGGAGTAACCCATGGCTCGTATGACCGCTGCCCGCGCGGCAGTCGAGATCCTCAGGCGCGAGGGCGTCACCCACGCGTTCGGTGTGCCGGGCGCGGCCATCAACCCCTTCTATGCCGCGCTCCGGGCGGCCGGCGGCATCTCCCACACCCTCGCCCGGCATGTGGAGGGCGCCTCGCACATGGCCGAGGGCTACACCCGCACCGAGGCCGGGAACATCGGCGTCTGCATCGGCACCTCCGGACCGGCCGGCACCGACATGATCACCGGCCTGTACTCGGCGACCGGCGACTCGATCCCGATCCTCTGCATCACCGGCCAGGCCCCGACCGCGGTGATCCACAAGGAGGACTTCCAGGCCGTCGACATCGCCTCCATCGCCAAGCCGGTGACCAAGATGGCGATCACCGTGCTGGAGGCGGCCCAGGTGCCCGGCGTCTTCCAGCAGGCGTTCCATCTGATGCGCTCGGGCCGCCCGGGGCCGGTGCTGATCGATCTGCCGGTCGATGTCCAGCTCACCGAGATCGAGTTCGACCCGGACACCTACGCGCCGCTGCCGGTCTACAAGCCCGCGGCCACCCGCCCCCAGATCGAGAAGGCCCTCACCCTCCTCAACGCGTCCGAACGGCCGCTGATCGTCGCGGGCGGCGGCATCATCAACGCCGACGCGTCCGAACTGCTGGTGGAGTTCGCCGAGCTGACCGGTGTCCCGGTCGTCCCGACCCTCATGGGCTGGGGCGTCCTGCCCGACGACCACGACCTGAACGCCGGGATGGTCGGCCTCCAGACCTCGCACCGCTACGGCAACGCGACCTTCCTGGAGTCCGATTTCGTCCTCGGCATCGGCAACCGCTGGGCCAACCGCCACACCGGCCGGCTCGATGTCTACACCGCCGGGCGGAAGTTCGTCCACGTCGACATCGAGCCCACCCAGATCGGCAAGATCTTCGCCCCGGACTACGGCATCGCCTCCGACGCGAAGGCCGCGCTTGAGCTGTTCATCGAGGTGGCCCGCGAGCTGAAGGCCGCGGGCCGGCTGCCCGACCGCTCCGGCTGGGCCGCCGCCGCACAGGAGAAGCGGGCCACCCTCCAGCGCCGTACGCACTTCGACGACATCCCGATCAAGCCGCAGCGGGTGTACGAGGAGATGAACAAGGCGTTCGGGCCCGACACCCGGTACGTCACCACCATCGGCCTCTCGCAGATCGCCGGTGCCCAGATGCTGCACGTCTTCAAGCCCCGCCACTGGATCAACTGCGGCCAGGCGGGCCCGCTCGGCTGGACCATCCCGGCCGCGCTCGGTGTCGCCAAGGCAGACCCCGAGACCCTGGTCGTCGCCCTCTCCGGCGACTACGACTTCCAGTTCCTGATCGAGGAACTCGCGGTCGGCGCGCAGCACCGCATCCCGTACGTCCATGTCCTGGTCAACAACGCCTATCTCGGCCTGATCCGCCAGGCGCAGCGGGCCTTCGAGATCGACTTCCAGGTCAACCTGGAGTTCGAGAACCTCAACTCACCCGAGCTGGGCGTCTACGGCGTCGACCATGTCAAGGTCGCCGAGGGCCTCGGCTGCAAGGCGATCCGGGTGACCGACCCGAACGAACTGGGCGCCGCCCTGGAACAGGCCAAGAAGCTCGCCGTCGAGTTCCAGGTGCCGGTGGTGGTCGAGGCGATCCTGGAGCGGGTCACCAACATCTCGATGTCACCCACCAATGACATCGGCAACGTGGTGGAGTTCGAGGAGATCGCGACGGAGCCCGGGCACGCGCCCACGTCGATCAGGACGCTGAAGGTCTGAGGGCCTGACGACCTGAGGGGCTTAGGGGCTGAGGGGGGGGCGAGCAAGCCGTGCTACGGCCGGCGCTCGCCCTCCTGCTCCTGCGGATGCTGTTCGGTGAGGCCCGGCCAGTCCTCCGGGCCGCCGCCCTGCCACTCGATGAAGGCGGCTTCCTCGACGTCGGTCACATAGTGGTCCGCGAGCCGCAGGAACTCACTGACGTCGTCGAGATGGGTGGCGACGCCCAGCGTCTCGTCACCCTCGGTGACCCGCCGCGACCCGTCCAGAGCCGGCGGATGCACCACCACGTGCGGTTCTTCCGGGGGATGTGCCATGCCCTGTGCCATGCCTTCAGGGTGCCGTGGGGGCGGCCGTGCCGCACGCCCGTCGCCCGGCACGCTTCCGGGGATGGGACCGTCCGACGGCGCGAGGCTGGGCGCGAGGAGCCGTTCGCGCCGCCGGACGGAGTCATGGGTTGCCCAGGGCCGTGCCCGCCAGGGGGCTGTGCTCGCCCGGGGCCGTGCCCGGCTGGGACCGCGGCGGCGGCGACGGCGCCGGAGGTCTTCCCTCAGGTCGGAAAGGGTCCTCCGGGGCTTCACCACCGCACTGGCTCGCACGCCGCCGCGGTCCTGGCCGGGTCCGCCGGCCGGTCGACCACCCCTGAGGCGGGTCGTCGGCGCGTGGCGGACACGCGTCCGCTGCCGGGGGCTCTCGCCGGGCGCACGGACGCCGTTCTGGGTTCCTTGAGGTAGGCCGTGGAAGGGGAAGGGGAAGGGGAAGTGGATCCCGGACGGTGCCGGCGCCTGGGCGCGACAGGACAGTTGTCAGCGGCGGCACCGCCCGGAGCAGGGGGTGGGGGACGGTCAGAGCTGGGCGCCCGACAGGCGCTCGACGGACCGCAGCAGTGCCGAGTGGTCGAGCCCGCCGTCGCCCTGGGTGCGCAGCGAGGCGACCAGCTGGGCGACCACGGCACCGACCGGCAGGGCCGCGCCGACATTGCGGGCGGCGTCGGTGACGATGCCCAGATCCTTGTGGTGCAGATCGATCCGGAAGCCGGGCTTGAAGTCCCGGTCGAGGAAGTTGTCCTTCTTCCGGGTCAGCACGGTGGACCCGGCGAGACCGCCGTTGAGCACATCCAGCGCGGCCCTCAGGTCCACGCCGGACTTCTCCAGGAAGACCACGGCCTCGGCGCACGCCTGGATGTTCACGGCGACGATCAGCTGGTTGGCGGCCTTCACGGTCTGGCCGGAGCCGTGCGGGCCGCACAGCACGATGGTCTTGCCGAGCGCCTCGAAAATCGGCTTGGCGGTGTCGAAGTCGGCCTGCTCGCCGCCGACCATGATGGAGAGGACGGCCTCCACGGCCCCGGCCTCACCGCCGGAGACGGGCGCGTCCAGGACCCGGATGCCCTGGTCGCGCGCGGCGGCGGCCAGGTCGACGGAGGTCTGCGGGGTGATGGAGGACATGTCGATCAGGAGCGCGCCGGAGCGGGCGTTCTCCAGGATGCCGTCCGGCCCGTAGGCGATGGCCTCTACCTGGGGGGAGGCGGGCACCATGGTGACGATCACGTCGGCGTCCCGTACGGCGTCGGCGATGGACCCGGCGACGGTCCCACCGGCCGCCGCGAGCCGGTCCAGCTTCGGCTGCTCCAGCGTGAACCCGGTGACGTCGTATCCCGCCTTGATCAGATTCTCGGACATGGGCGAGCCCATGATGCCGAGCCCGATCCAGGCGACCTTGGGGAGATTGCTCATGTGGGTACCTCTCTGGACTGGACGTCCGAAGTCGTTCCGCGCGCTTGTCGGTTCACCGTTTGCCGACCGAGACGGGTGGTGGGTGGGCATAGGTCCGGGGGTCTGGGGGCGGAGCCCCCGGCGACGGTCACCCGAACGCCGGGCACAGGGCGGAGCCCGACGCTCAGCTCAACGCCGGTCAAGGGGCGGAGCCCCGCGCAGCGACCGGCAGCCAGTCGAACGCCTCCGCGCCCGGCCCCGCCGACTTGTACTCCAGCCCGACCCACCCGTCATACCCGGCCTTGGCCAGCTGACCGAGCAACTCCTCCAGCGGCAACGCCCCCGTCCCCGGCGCCCCCCGCCCGGGATCATCGGCGATCTGGACATGCCCCGTCCGGTCGGCGTAGTCGGCGATCACCTGGGGCAGATCCTCACCGCTCATGGAGAGGTGGTACAGATCCATCAGGAACCGCGCGTTATCAAGCCCCGTCACCTCGTTGACCCTGTCGACAACCTCGACCGCGGCCCGTGCGGACACCAGCGGATACTTCGGCGACTCAGGCCGATTCAACGCCTCGACCAGCAAAATCGCCCCGATCCGGTCGGCGGCCCGCGCGGCGAGGGCGAGGTTCTCCAGAGCCAGCGCATCCTGCGCGCCCGGCTCGACCCCGTCCACCCGGTTGCCGTACAGCGCGTTGAGCGCCGTACACCCCACGGACGCGGCGAACCCCGCCGCCACCTCCACATTCGCCCGGAACCGGTCGGACTCCGCCCCCGGGATCGACAGCGCGCCACGGTCGGGGCCGGGGAGCTGCCCGGCGTAGAAGTTCAGCCCGACGAGCTGGACGCCGGCGTCCTCGATGGCGCCCTTGAGGGCATCGAGTTCGGATCGCCCGGGGGCGGGGGAGTCGACCCACGGCCACCACAGCTCGACCGCGGAGAAACCGGCCGCGGCGGCTGCCGCGGGGCGCTCCAGGAGCGGGAGTTCCGTGAAGAGGATCGACAGGTTGACGTCGAAGCGCCGGCCCGCGGCAGTGCCCGATTCAAAAGCTGGCATCAGGGCTCCGCTCCTTCCGCGTCTCATTTCCGTATTATGGAAGTTAGTTTCTGTCTAATGGAAGTAATGGAAGAGTGCCGCCGGGTGCGGACCCTTGTCAAGGGGGCTGCCGCCGCGCACGCGCCACGCGTTAGGTTGGGCCCGTGCGATTGCGAGTTGAGTTCACGACCGAGCCCTTCGACCTCGACCAGGCCCCCGATCACGCGCTGGTGGCGCGGGAGGTCATCGAGGCCGCCGACCTGGACACGGTGGACGTGGGCCCCTTCGGCAACACGGCGGAAGGGCAGGCCGACGCCGTACTGACCGCCCTGGACGCCCTGCTGCGCCGGACCCTCCAGGCCGGTGCCACCCGCGTCTCGCTCCAGGTCAATGTGGTCGGGGAGGGCGATAAGTGACCGGCCATGATGCCTTCATCGCCGCCGTGAAGCCGCTGGTCGACGCCATGGGCGGGGCCATGCTCCCGCCGGGTGAGGCCGGTCCGGACGATGTGGTGCTCGCCTGGGCCGGGGCCGACGCGATCGCCGTACGGCTGCCCCAGCTCGCCGACTCCCTCGACCACATCCTGGCCGCCATGGAACGCCGGCACGGCAAGTCCCTGGCCGACCTCGACCGCAAGACCAAGCAGGAGGTCGTGCGGGTGCTGGAGGCGCGCGGAGCCTTCTCGGTACGCCATGGGGTGGAGACCGTGGCGACCGCCCTCGGGGTGAGCCGGTTCACCGTGTACAACTACCTCAACCGAGAGCGGGAGAGCTGACGCACCGGTTCCCGGCCGCCGCACCTCGCCTCCTGACGTAACCCCGAATTTTCAACAAACTGTTGACGCTGACACCCGCAGGGCGTTAGCTGGCCGCAGCCCGTTCAGCACAAGGCGCGGAGGCTCTGCCGTGACGACGACCTCGACGCCGGGCCTGGCCCGGTTCAACGCTCTGGAGGAGAACGCGGCCCGGGCCGCCCTGCGCGAGGTGTGCGCCTCCGCGACCTGGGCGGGGCACGTACTGGCCGCCCGCCCGTACGCCACCGGTGAGGACCTGTACACAACCAGTGACACCGCCCTGGCCGGGCTGACCGCCGACGGCCTCGGCGAGGCGATGGCCGGGCATCCCCCGATCGGCCGCCCCGAGCCCGGCGACCCCACCTCGGCGCGGGAGCAGGGCGGCCTGGCCGGTGCCTCCGCCGCCCTGCGCGCGGACCTGCTGGAACTGAACCTCGCCTACCAGGAGAAGTTCGGCCATGTCTTCCTGATCTGCGCCACCGGCCGCACCGGCGAGCAGATGCGCGACGCGCTCAGGGCACGGATCGGCAACGCGCCGGAGCGGGAACGGGAGATCGTCCGCACCGAACTGGGGAAGATCAACCGCATCCGGCTCGCCCGTCTCCTGGAACCCGAAGAGGACTGACCGCCATGAGCACCAGCACCACCGCCTCGGTGTCCACCCACGTCCTGGACACCAGCCGTGGCCGCCCCGCCGGGGGCGTGACCGTCCACCTCGCGGCCCGCGCAGGCCGGGACGCGGACTGGCAGCCGCTCGGCGGTTCGGCGACCGACGCGGACGGCCGGTGCAGGGACCTCCCGGCACTGCCGGGGGCCACCACCCACGTACGGCTCGACTTCGCCGTGGAACCGTACTTCGAGGAAGCCACCGAACCGTACGTCGAGGAATCCACCGCACAGACCGCAGAGAATCGAGCCGATCCGCAGCAGGACGCCCCCGCGCATCGGGACAGCGGTGCCGTGTTCTTCCCCGAGGTGGCGATCACCTTCGCCGTGCGCCCCGGCGAGCACTACCACGTACCGCTGCTGCTCAACCCGTTCGGCTACTCCGTATACCGAGGGAGCTAGCTATGCCGACCATCCTGGGACAGAACCAGTACGGCAAGGCCGAGAACCGAGTCGTCAGGATCACGCGGGACGGCGCCACCCACCACATCAAGGATCTCAATGTCTCCGTCGCGCTGAGCGGCGCCATGGAGGAGGTCCACTACTCCGGCTCCAACGCCAGCGTCCTGCCTACCGACACCACCAAGAACACGGTGTACGCGTTCGCCAAGGAGCACGGCATCGAGTCCGCGGAACAGTTCGGCATCCACCTCGCCCGGCACTTCGTCACCTCCCAGGAGCCGATCCACCGGGCCCGCATCCGGATCGAGGAGTACGCCTGGGAGCGGATCGCCACCCAGGCCGCCGCCTCCACGGCCTCCGCCCCCTCCTCCGAGGAACCCAGGCACTCCTTCGTCCGCAAGGGCCAGGAGGTCCGGGTCACCCAGGTCACCTATGACGGTACGGACTGGGAGGTCATCTCCGGGCTCAAGGACCTGGTGGTCATGAACTCGACCGACTCCGAATTCTGGGGCTACGTCAAGGACAAGTACACGACCCTCCAGGAGGCGCACGACCGCATCCTGGCCACCGAGGTCTCCGGCCGCTGGCGCTTCCACTGGACCGGCGACGACCAGGAGATGCCGGACTGGGAGGAGTCCTACGAGCGGACCAGGGAGCACCTGCTCCGGGCCTTCGCCGAGACCTACTCGCTTTCCCTCCAGCAGACGCTGTACCAGATGGGCGCGCGGATCATCGAGCAGCGCGGCGAGATCGACGAGGTCCGCTTCTCGCTCCCGAACAAGCATCACTTCCTGGTGGACCTGGCGCCGTTCGGACTGAAGAACGAGAACGAGGTGTATCTCGCCGCCGACCGCCCCTACGGCCTGATAGAGGCGACCGTACTGCGGGACGGCTGCGAGGCGAGGATCCCACTGGACCTCACCACCCGCTGATCTCCGCCTATTCCCTGAAGCCGAAGGTCTCTCGAAAAGGACGCACCAGCATGGCAGCACCCCAGCGCATCGTGATCGAGAACGCGGCGATCGCGACCGTCGACGCCCACGACACCGAGTACGCCGGCGGACATGTCGTCATCGCCGGCAACCGGATCGAGTCACTCGGCGCGGGCCCGGCCCCCGAGGGTCTGGAGCAGGTCGTACGCCGGATCGACGCCACCGGACACCTCGTCACCCCCGGCCTGATCAACACCCACCACCACTACTACCAGTGGATCACCCGGGGCCTGGCCACCGACCACAACCTCTTCGACTGGCTCGTGGCGCTCTACCCGACCTGGGCCCGTATCGATGAGCCCATGGTGTACGCGGCGGCCCAGGGCTCGCTCGCGATGATGGCCCGTGGCGGGGTCACCACCGCCATGGACCACCACTACGTCTACCCGCGCGGCTCGGGCGACCTGTCCGGCGCGATCATCCGCGCGGCCCGCGAGATGGGCGTCCGCTTCACCCTCGCCCGGGGCTCGATGGACCGTGGTGAGTCGGACGGCGGACTGCCCCCGGACTTCGCCGTCGAAACCCTGGAGGGCGCGCTCACCGCCACCGAACAGACGGTCAAGGAGCACCACGACGCGTCCTCCGACGCCATGACCCAAGTGGCGGTCGCCCCCTGCTCCCCCTTCTCGGTCTCCACCGATCTGCTGCGCGAGGGCGCCACGCTCGCCCGCCGCCTGGGCGTACGGCTGCACACGCACGGCTCGGAGACCGTCGAGGAGGAGAGGTTCTGCCATGAACTCTTCGGCATGGGCCCGACCGACTACTTCGAGTCGACCGGCTGGCTCGGCGAGGACGTGTGGATGGCGCACTGCATCCACATGAACGACGCCGACATCGCCGCCTTCGCCCGCACCAGGACCGGCGTCGCCCACTGCCCCTCCTCCAACGCCCGCATCGCGGCCGGTATCGCCCGCGTCCCCGACCTGCTCGCGGCCGGGGTCCCGGTCGGCCTGGGAGTAGACGGCACAGCCTCCAACGAGTCCGGCGAACTCCACACCGAACTGCGCAACGCCCTCCTCGTCAACCGCCTCGGCGCCCACCGCGAACAGGCCCTGACGACCCGTCAGGCACTGCGCCTGGGCACGTACGGCGGCGCCCAGGTGCTGGGCCGGGCCGCCGACACCGGCTCCCTGGAGCCGGGCAAGCTGGCCGACCTGGTGCTGTGGAAGCTGGACACCCTCGCCCACGCCTCCATCGCCGACCCGGTCGCCGCGCTGGTCCTGGGCGCCCCCGCCCCGGTCACCGCGTCCTTCGTGAACGGCCGCCAGATCGTGGCGGACGGCCGCCTGCTCACGGCCGACGAGGACGCCATCGCCCAAGCGACCCGTACCGAGGCCCGCCGCCTGGCGGACATCACCGCCCGGGGCTGAGCGTCCCCCTGCTCCGCCCGGGAGGGACGGCTCCCGTCGGCGACCCCGGACCAGAGCGGGGCCCCGGGCGCCTGTCTCAAGGGCGTGCCGGACGACGCACGCCCCGGAACTCCGAATTCGCCGCCTACAGCCCCAACAGCCCCGGCTCCGACGCCAGCTGCTTGAACCGTCCGCCCGGGTCCGCGACCAGCTTGCGCAGCTTCAGGTCCAGCAGTCCGCTCAGGCCCTCCACCTCGGCGGCCAGCGTGCCGTCCGCCTTCACGATCCGCTGCACCACCTTGAACGTCTTGCCCTCACCCCACAGGAACGCGCAGGTCACCGTCACCTCATCACCCGCGAGCAGCTCCCGCCGGTAGCGGATGGTCGTCTCCAGCACCACCGGCCCCAGGCTGTTGTCCGTCAGGTCCCGCTGACGGATCCCGGCCGCCTCCAGCAGCGCCCACCGCCCGTGCTCGGCATAGCTGAGATAGACGGCCTGATTGAGATGACCCTGAACATCGGTCTCGTACCCACGGACGGTCACCGGCACCGAGAACTCTTCGCTCACCACAACTCCTTGTCCAAGCCATCGACTCTGCCCGCCGATCCTGGCACGCCCCTCACACCCGGCGCGGAGAGGCCAGCAGATAGCGCACCCGGGTGCGAGGCTCGGTGTACTCGCCCGGTTGCCAGCCCGCCCGCTCCAGCGTCGCCGCGCACGCTCGCAGGGCCGCCGGGTCCGGCTCATGGACGGCCACGGCGTCCGGCTGCGGGGTGGCCCTGACCCGGTAGCCGGACTCCTCCGTCCCGTCCGCCGGCCGATGCCCCGCCGCCTCCAGCGCCAGCGCCGCCGCCCGCACGAGATTGCTCCGCTCCCAGCCGCAGGGCCGGTCCGTCGCCCCGTCCGGATTGGTCATCCGCCGCAGCTCCAGCAGCCCCTGCCAGGCACTGTGCACCTCGCGGCTCCGCGCGGGCCCGCCGACCGGCGGTTCCTCCTCACCCCCGACGCGCGCACTGAACACCCCGGCGTCGCCCTCCGCCACAGCCACCGCAACGGGCTCCTCCCGTAGCCGATGCCCGGCGGGCGTCAGAAAGTGATCGTGCGGCGCACGCGGATGCCGGAAGGCGAGCCCCCGCTTGACCAGCGCCGCGAGCTGCGCCTCCGTACCCTTCAGCCGCCCGGTGACCGGATCGGCCGCGTCGATGACCCGCCGCTGGGCGGCACTGCCCGGTCGGGCCATCGCACCCTCCTCACCCTCCGAGCCAGCCCTCCGAACCAACCCTCCGAACTCACCCTTCGAAGGCTACGTCGCGGGTCGGACATTCCACCCCGCGATCACCGGCCGCCCGTGTTCATGGCCCAGCCTGCACACCGCCCCCGTCGCCAGCTGGAACAGCGCCCCGTCCTGCGGCGGCAGCGCCAGCCACCGGGCGGTCAGCACCCGCAGAATGTGCCCGTGCGCCACCAGCACCACACACCCCTCGTGATTGCTGAGCGCCGCGTCCACCTTGGCCAGCATCCGGTCCGCCCGCCGCCCGACCTCCTCCACGCTCTCGCCGGGATGCTCCGGCGGCCCCGGCTCCACCCCGTCCGTGAACAGGAACCACCCGGGCCGGTCCCGCTGGATCTCGACCGTGGTGACCCCCTCGTAGGCCCCGTAGTCCCACTCCATGAGATCCGCGTCCGGCCGCGCGTCCGGCAGCCCGATCAGCTCCGCTGTCTCCCGGGCCCGCTGCGAGGGGCTGACGAACGCCGCGCCAATCCTGTGCGACCGGATCAGCGGCACGACCGCGCGGGCTTCGTCCCGCCCCCGCTCGGTCAGCGGGACGTCCGTGCGTCCGGTGTGCCGCCCGGACCGCGACCACTCGGTTTCACCGTGCCGTACGAGAAAGAGATCACCCATGCGTTCAGGCTATGACGACGACGCCCCGGGCCCGGTACGGAACCGGATGCGGGGCGTGTGGTGTCGTACGTCGGCGCTCGGCGGCGCACCCTCCGGCCAGACGGAGTTAACGGAGTTATGCGACAACGCGCATAGTCGCGTACCTGCATGGACGCCAGGTCGGCACCCCCCGTACGGTCGTGGTCACTGGGGGCTGACCGGCCCCGGATGGATGGGGGTTCGACGATGGCTCGTGAGCAACTGACCCGGCTTACCGGCAACGGAAACGGCGGCACCTGCGGAGGAGAGGACTGCCCGAATGTCTACCGCACGGCGACAGGGTCGTTCTTGGTTCAGGGCGACGTTTCCCACGCGTTCAACCCGTCGGCGGGAGAAGGGCTCGTGGAGATTCCGGAGGAGACGTTGAGGGAGGCTGTACGTGCTCTTGGATGGTGAGGACTGGAGTCGCCGTTTCGCAGGGATCACACACGAAGCATGGCGGCTCGAAACCCTTCCGCAGTACCTCGTACCGCAGGAGGCAAAAGTTTTCTCCGCCTTCCGTGAGGGGCGGGTGCTGACTCCCTACTTGGCTTCCGCGTACACCGAACGCGTCTCGCGCCAGCGAGCCGAGGGAAAGCGCAACGGCCGTGTGCACATCGTCACACGACCACTCTCCGACTATCTGCGGTTCGAGTTCAGTCGCTACTACGGGGTGCACGTCCAAGCGGGCGACAACATTCGCATCCTCGACGTGACCAACCGACCGAATCCCCTTGAGGGGGTTCAAGATTTCTGGATGTTCGACCAGACAGAGGTAGTCCTCATGAACTATGAGGCGGACGGGACTCAGATCAACCGCGAGCTACTCGAAGGAGACGTCTCCCCCTTCATCGAGTACCAGCGCACCGCAATCGCGGAGTCGGTGTCCTTCGAGGAGTACGTGAACGGTGGTCATCCAGCCTGATCGGCTCGATCAGTCCGGGCTGGAACTCGCCGCCATGCTCAGACATCTTCGCAAGCAAGCCGGGCTCTCAGGGGCCCGGCTTGCTGTGCGCTGCAATATGTCGCAGTCCAAGATCAGTCGTATTGAGGGCAACAGGGTTCGTCCGTCTCTTGTGGATGTCGAACAGATCTTGAGGGGGCTGGGAGCGACCCCGGCTGTTGCGGCCGAGGTCATGGCCCTGGCCCGCGTGACCGAGACGGAGTGGCAGGACCGCAGGGCCCTGCACCGCAAGGGACTGGACAAGAAGCAGTTGGAACTGGCGGGGGTCGAGGCAGCCACCACAGAATTCCGGTACTTTCTTCTCTCCATGACCACGGGCCTGTTGGCGACGCCGGAATAAATCAGGGAGAGCATCGCCGACACGCCGCCTACGCAGCAGGCCAAGGCCGTCGGCATGAAAGTCGACCGGCAAGCCGTATTGCTCGACCGGTCCAAACACTTCACGTTCATCCTGACCGAGCAAGCCGTCAGGTATCCACTCGTATCTGCAGATGCCATGGCCCTTCAGATCGACCGGTTGGTCTCCGTGTCGCGACTGGGGAATGTCCGGATCGGAGTGCTGCCGATGGACAGGAAGTTCAGCAGCACTCCACTGAGCACGTTCACGGTGTATGACGACCGCTTGGCAACCATTGAGACGGACCTGGGCGCCGCCGTGTTCAGGGGATCGAAAGACGTTCAATCACTCGTGGCCCGGTTCGACGGCTATGCGTCGCACGCCATTTTCGGTGACAATGCCAGGGAGTTGCTGGTTCAGTGGGCGCGGATATTCAGGCGGTGGTCTTTAGTCCACAACGGGCATATCTCACCGTGATCGTCAGGTTCCCGGGAACATTGCTTGCCAACGGACCACCGGGCTCAGGAGGTCCAGGCTTTTCCGGGACAGCAGGAGGTTTTGCACGATGAGCACAGCAGTCGAGATGCGGACCCGTGATCCGCGCACCATCCTGAACGCGCTGGAAGAACGCGTTCCCCGACTCGTGGCGGACGTGGGCGTGCCCGATCTGTGGGAGCGGGAGGTGCGTCTCCTTCTCCGCGACAGCGTGGCCGTGCGCAGCCTCGCGGAACGCATTCTCGGGCAGGGCATCGCCTATGTCATCACCGCGATGGAGAATCCCGGCCGAGACATGGGTGTCGGCTACACCGTGGACATCGGCGTTCATCAACTCATCCTGGACACCCCCCTGTACTTCGCCCTGTGCGACGCCCACAACGGCGGCCGGTACAAGCATCACGCCCCGCTGATCGCCAGGCGTCGTGACGGCGTGGTGGCCCGCACGGCCGAACTCATCCGCGCGAGCGGGTTCGCCGTCGACGACGAACTGTGGGCGACCGACGCGTCCGACTGCTCGCCGTGCGACGACAAGGTCCCCGACAGCCACTGAACCGACCCTCCAGCCCTCTGCCCCTGCTCTCATTCCGAGGGCCGGGGGCGCAGCAGTGCCGTACCCGCCCGCAGATGAAGGACGATCCATTGCCCGCACGCCATGACATCGACGCCGAACGTGAACTCTGGGACACCTATGCCGAGAGCGTTCGCAAGGATGTGTACGAGTCGGACCCCGTCTTCCGCTGGACGCAGTACGCCGGGCACGGGCCGGGCCCCGAACTTCTCGGCGCCCCCGAGTCCGTCCTCGAAGTGGGCTGCGGCACGGGCCGTGCCCTCGCGTACCTCGCCCAGCAGGGGATCAAGACCACGGGCGTCGACATGTCGCCCGTCATGGTGGCGAACGCCACGGAACGATGGGGCCCCCTGGGGGTCCGGTTCGTGTGTGCGGAGGTGCTTCGCTACCTGGCCGAGACGACCGAGACGTACGACGCCGTGTTCTCGATGTTCGGTGCCGTCTGGTTCACCGATCCGGTCAATCTCCTCCCGCTGATCGCGGCGCGGCTGAACCCCGGCGGTGTCCTTGTCTTCTCCCATCCGCCGGCCATTCCCGGCGCGTACGGACCGCAGGGAATGTACAAGGGGGGACTCGCAGGCAAGGCGATGTACACGTACCGCTACAGCTACACGCTCCGGAAGTGGGAGAGCCTCCTGATCAAGGCCGGATTTCGGGAAGTGGAAGTGCGAGTGGTGGAGGCGCCGACGCGAGGGCACATCGGGACGCTGATCGGTCGTGCGGTAGTGGTCTGAAGGCGTCACAGCGACGCCCCGCGCCCGGTACGGCACCGCTCGCGCACGCCCCGCGCGAGGGTGGGGATCATCACCGCCGCCGGAACGAGGTGCAGCCCGAGGAGGGCGGTCGTGGTGGCGGTGTTCGCCCCGGCGAGGAGGGGCGGGATCATCGAGATCGCGGTCAGTGACACCGCTGTCCACAGGAACCGCTCGGCGGGGCGAGCGCTCCAGCGAAGAAGAGCGACGGCGATGACGATGCCCACGACCGAGAAGAAGCCGGTCACCACGGCGAACCCGGCCGGCGGGATCGTCTCGCCACCAGCGGGGACGTCGAAGTCGACACCAACGGCCCGGGCGAGCGCCGCGGCGAGAGTGGTGACCGCCATCGCCGCGAGGGTGGCGACCAAGCCGGTGCCGGCGAGCCCGCGGAGTCGGTGGGTGCGGCGGGCCGCGCCCACTGCCGGGCCCGCGACGGCACCGGCGTCACTCCTGCTGTTCATGTCGTTCCTCCGTCAGTCGGCGACCGGCGTACGGGTGTGTCGACCGGCGGGTCACGGTCCTGGCCCTGGGGTGAGGACGCGCACTCCCGCCGTCGTGCGGCTCCAGCCGCACTACTCCGTGCCGTCCGCCGGCAGGCGCTCCGGCAGCCCGAGCCGCGGGAACCGGTCGTCGTGGAACGTGACGATCTCGGTGATCGCCCCGCCGGTGACGCGCAGGACGTCGATTGTCAGCGGCAGGTACGCGCCCTCCCGCTCGCGCCAGAGGTAGAAGGCGACGGCGGGCTGCCGGTTCACGCAGGTGAGGACGGGGCGCAGGCCCTTCATGCCCTCGAAGCCGCTCTCGGCCCAGTCCTTCACCACCGCGTCGCGGCCGACGTACAGGCCCGGCGTGGGCGGCATCGAGCAGCGGACGTCGTCCCGCAGCAGCGCGGTGAGGCCGCTGATGTCCGTGGCCACGCTGGCGTCGGTGTAGCGGCGCACCAGCTCGCGCGTACCGGCGTCCTGTTCGCCGCCGGTCCAGTCCTGCCGCTCGGCGGGCAGGTGCTCGCGCAGGCCGGCGCGGGCCCGCTGGAGCGCGCTATTGACAGAGTTGACGGAGTCCCCGAGGAGCTTTGCGACGTCCTTCGCCGGCCAGCCGACCACGTCCCGCAGGATCAGCACGGCCCGCGGGCGCGGCGCGAGGTGCTGGACCGCGATCAGGTACGCCAGCTCGATCGTCTCCCGCGCCACGGCGACGGCCTCCGGCTCGTCCGCGCCGCCCGCGGGCAGCTCGTCGAGCAGCCGGTCCGGGTACGGCTGCAACCACGGCACCTCGCCGCCGGTCGCAGGCTCCGGGCGGCACCTGGCGAGCAGGTCCAGGCAGGCGTTGGTGGCGATCCGGTACAGCCAGGCCCGGAACGTCGACCGCCCCTCGAAGGTCTCCCGCCGCCGCCAGGCCCGCAGAAACGTCTCCTGCACGGTGTCCTCGGCGTCCTCGAACGACCCGAGCATCCGGTAGCAGTGCACGTGCAGCTCCCGCCGATGCCGCTCCGCCAGCGCCGAGAACACCGGCTCGTCGACCTCGCCCATCCCGCTCACACCCAGCTCCTCCAGCCGCGTATCCGCACCCATCACGTCATCCTTCCGCCGCCGCGTTGTGTCCCGTCATAGGTGTGACGGCTGCGGGCGCGAAAACTCATCACCGGGGTCGGTCGGCAGAGATGCCCCCGCGGCCCGGTACGGAACCGGATGCGGGGGCAGCTGTGAGTCGTACGTCAGCGATTGGCGGCGTACGTGAGAAACGCGGCCCAGTGGTCGGAGGCGAAGGCGAGGCGTTCGCCCTCTATGCGTTTGGAGTCGCGAACGTGGATGGTCTGGGAGGCGAAGGCGACCTCTACGCAGTCCGAGACTTCGTTCTCGCTGTAGCTGCTCTTGAACCACTTCAGCGCGGTATTGGTCATCAGGTCTCTCCCAGCAATTGTTCGATAAACGCCAGTGAATCACGGGGCGCCAGGGCTTGGGCACGGACGTTGCCGTACCGGATCTCCAGGGGCCGTACCTTCTTCGGCTGTGTGAAGATGCGGCCGATGACCGGCAGTTCCTGGAACGCCACCGTGGCCCCTCCGGTGAGCCGCAGCAACCGAATGGCTCCCGCGATTGAGGCATGCTCCTCCACATCCATCGGCATGACTTGGATGTCCACATTTCGCCGCTCCCCCATCTCCAACAGATGTTCGAGCTGGGTCCGCATCACCGCCCGGCCCCCGAGCGGGCGTCGGAGCGTGACCTCGTCCTGAATGAAGCTGAAGACCGGCTCCGGTTGCCGGTCGAACATCTTCTGACGAGCCAGCCGCGCGGCTACGAGCCGCTTCATCTCCTCTTCGGTGAACGGGGGGCGCCGCATCGCGTACAGAGCCCTTGTGTACTCCGGAGTCTGGAGCAGACCATGGACGACGCTGTTGGTGTAGGCATAGGACTCGACCGCGTCCGCCTCGAACCTGGTCAGATGCCGGAGCGTCTGCGGATACTCAACCTGCTCGACATCCTCTTGCAGCCGCGCGATCAGCCCATCCGCTCCTAACACCCGGTCGGCCTCGATGAGGAACTTCACGCTCGGAGCGCGCCTGCCCCTTTCGATGGACGACACCTGCTCCTCGCTGTACCCGACCGCTTTGCCCAACTCCGCCTGTGTGAGTCCGCTCCGCTCTCGGAAGGCCTTGATGAACCGCCCGATCGTTCGCAGTACCGCTAGGGACTCCTCGTCATCGGCCACCTTCGACGTTTCAACCCTGTCACCCATGCCCTGACCTTTCCGAGCGCCAACTTCCCTGTGCTGCACTGTGTAACGCCTTGCCGCCCGGGCAGCCCCCGGACACGACCCGGACAGTGACGTTGTGTACTGCCGCCGTTACTGGCCAGCGTAGAGACACATGACCACTCTGAGTCACATGAACGCCGATATTCCCCCCGCGACGGCGCCAGCCCATCGCTACAGCACCCGTCTCCCGGCCACCACCCGTGGCGCCCGTTTCGCCCGGCACTGTGCGATCGGGCAGCTCCTCGCCTGGGGCTGGGCCCCGGACACCGAGGCCAGCCGCACAGCCGCGCTGCTCGTCGCCGAACTCGCCGCGAACGCGATCACACACGGTCGGCACCGAGGGCGCCAGTTCCGGCTGACCCTCACCCTCTACCCGGCGGACCCCACCCTCCGTATCGAAGTCACCGACGCCCGCCCCGAACGCCGACCGCCGACCCCCGGCACCCTCCCGCCGGTCGCGGCGGACGCGGAGTCCGGGCGGGGGCTGGTCCTGGTGGAGGTGCTGTCCACCCACTGGGGGACGACCTGCGGAGACCCCTACACCAAGACCGTCTGGTGCGAAGTCGCTCTGAAGTGATTCGGGTGTCATGCTGAAACGGAGTGTGCTCCAGCAAGCCTCACCGGCCTCCTCGGTTCAAGGAGAAGGATGATGCGAGTCTCCATCATCGAGCGGAAATCCCAGCTGGCCGTGACAGTCATCGGCCAGAGGTCCGGCTCTGAAATCACCATGCATGAATTGCAGGGCTTCAACTCCGCACATTGGCAGGCGGAGCCTCTTGCCGACGGCACCTTCCGCATAAGATCCGACTGGGCGAACGGCAAAGTGTGGGACGTTGTGCAGGCGTCGCAGGACGCCGGAGCGCCCCTGATCGTCTGGGACTGGCACGGCGGCCCCAACCAGCGCTTCCGTGTCGCGGACGGGCTGATCACGGCCGTCCACTCGGGCAAGCGGATCGGGGTCTCCGGAGACGGCGAAGGACGCGCGGTCGTCCAGACGGCCGACGGCCAGAGCCGCCGGTTCCGGGTGGGCGCGGCACCGATCACCTCGATGAACTCGCCGAAGGTTCTCGACGTACCGTGGGCCTCCACCGAAAATGGTGTGCAGCTCTGCCAGTTCGGGCTGCACGGCGGCCCCAATCAGCGATTCCTCCTCGAAGAGCTGAGCAGCGACGACACCCGGGACGTGTTCCGGATCGTCGCCGAACACTCGGGAAAGGTGCTGGACGTGGAGAAGGCGTCCAGGGAGAACGGGGCCCGCATCATTCAGTGGCCCTGGCACGGCGGCGCCAATCAGCTGTTCTACGTCCGTCCGATCCGGGTGGACGGCGGCTACGGCATCATCAACGTCGGGTCGGGCAAGGCCGTCGACGTCTGGGCCTGGGGAAAGGACGACGGAGTTCCCATCATCCAATGGGACTGGCACGGCGGCGCCAATCAGCGATGGCTGCTCTGAGCACCGCTGCTGAGCCTTACTGCCGATACCCGCTCAAGAACCGCCCGATCCTCCCGATCGCCGCCTCCAGATCCTCCGCGTGCGGCAGCGTCAGGATGCGGAAGTGGTCCGGGGTGGGCCAGTTGAAGCCGGTGCCCTGGACGACCTGGATCTTTTCGCGTAGCAGGAGGTCCAGGACGAATCGTTCGTCGTCGTGGATCTTGTGGACCGCCGGGTCGATGCGCGGGAACGCGTACAGCGCGCCCTTGGGCTTCACGCAGGACACGCCCGGGATCTCGTTCAGCCGCTCCCAGGCCACGTTTCGCTGCTCGTGGAGCCGGCCGCCCGGTGCGGTCAGGTCGGTGATGGACTGGCGTCCGCCGAGCGCGGCCTGGATGGCGTACTGGGCGGGCGCGTTGGGGCACAGCCGCATGGAGGCCAGCATGGTCAGGCCCTCCAGGTAGTTCTTCGCGTGCTGGCGCGGGCCCGTCACCAGGAGCCAGCCTGAGCGGAAGCCTGCCACCCGGTAGGTCTTGGAGAGGCCGCAGAAGGTCAGGACCACCAGGTCCGGGGCCAGCGCGGCTGCCGAGTGGTGCACCGCGTCGTCGTACAGGATCTGGTCGTAGATCTCGTCCGCGAAGACCATCAGGCCATGGCGGCGGGCCAGGTCGAGGATGCCCTCCACGATCTCCTTGGGGTACACCGCGCCCGTGGGGTTGTTGGGGTTGATGATGACCACGGCCCTGGTGCGGTCGGTGATCCTGGCCGCCATGTCGTCCAGGTCCGGATACCACTCCGCCTGCTCGTCGCAGAGGTAGTGCACCGCCTTGCCGCCCGCGAGGGTCGTCACCGCGGTCCAGAGGGGGAAGTCCGGCGCCGGGATCAGTACCTCGTCGCCGTCCTCCAGCAGCGCCTGTACGGCCATCGAGACCAGCTCCGAGACACCGTTGCCCAGGAACACGTCCTCGACGTCCACCTCCAGGCCGAGCGTCTGATAGCGCTGGGCGACCGCGCGGCGGGCGGAGAGGATGCCGCGCGAGTCCGTGTAACCGTGGGCCTGCGGCAGCATCCGGATCATGTCCTGGACGATCTCCTCCGGCGCCTCGAAACCGAAGAGCGCCGGATTGCCGGTGTTGAGGCGCAGCACGCTGTGGCCCGCCTCCTCCAGCGCGTTGGCCTGCTCTATCACCGGGCCACGGATCTCGTAACAGACCTCGCTTAGCTTGCTCGACTGCCGGAACTCCATGCGACGACCCTCCGGGAACTTCCGAACTTCCGGAACTTGTGATGCCTGGTTTTACGTGATGCTTGGTTGTGCGTGATGCTTGGTTTTACCAAGTGGCAGCTTGGAAAGTCCAACTACATGTCTAGACTGCGTCCCATGTCACCACGCCGTAGCTACGACCAGTACTGTTCCGCAGCCCGCGCGCTGGACGCCGTCGGCGACCGCTGGACCCTGCTGATCGTCCGGGAACTGCTCGCCGGTCCGCGCCGCTACACGGACCTGCACGCGGACCTGCCCGGCGTGAGCACCGACGTCCTCGCCTCCCGGCTGCGGGACATGGAACGGGACGGGCTGGCGGAGCGACGCAGACTGCCGCCGCCGGGAGCCGCGTACGTCTATGAACTCACCCCGCGCGGGCGCCGCCTGCTGCCGGTGCTCCAAGCGCTGGGGGAGTGGGGGGAAGGGGAGTTGGGGGAGCGGCGGGCCACCGATGCCGTCCGCGCGCACTGGTTCGCCCTGCCGCTGCTGCGGGCCCTGGAGGGGGAGGGGCTGGTGGAGGTGCGGCTGGAGGAGGGGGTCTTTCATGTGTACGCCGGGCGGGATCGCGATGGCGATGGCGATGGGGGTGGGAGTGGGGGTGGCGATGGGGCCATGTACGGGTACGGGGCCGCGCCCGTCGAACCCGACGCCCTGCTGGAGCTGGACACGCTCACCGGGACGGCCATCGCGCGCGGGCAACTGAGCGTCGCCGACGCCGTACGGGACGGGCGGATCGACGTCACGGGGGAGGGGACCCTCGCGAAGGTGTTGCGGGAGGCGGGGAGGGTGTGAGAACGGCAGAAGGCCCGCACCTGGGCGGGCCTTCTGCCGTCCATGACGGTGTCTCAGGGCCTGGGCGGGCGTCCCGAACCCCGGGTCAGGGCGTAGCCGCCGATCCCCGCGAGCGCCGCCAGCGCGCCCCCGATCGCGGTCCACACCCATCTGTCGGACCACCAGCCCGACGCCCAGCCGTCCTCCGGCTCGATCGCCGACAGCACGGCCCCTGCCGTCGAGTCCTCCTCGGACTGCTCGACGGCGACCGCCACGCCCGGCACCAGCGGCTCCGCCAGCGAACCGTCCACCGCCGCCGCACCCCCGATGTCCTTGGCGTCGACCCGCACCTCGGTGCTCACCGGCAGCCCGAGATCGGCCGTCGGCACGCCCAGCGCGGTGAGCCGGACGTAGTACGTGCCCGGCAGCGGGTCATCGGCCCACGGCTCGGACCAGGCCCGGACCGTCCGCAGCACGCACGCCAGCTCCACGGAGGCCGCACCCGCCGCCGCGGTCCGGGTCTGCGCCCCGTACTGGCACGCCTGACGGCGCCGCAGACCGTCGTACACATCGATCTGCCAGGTCTGGGCGGCATGCGACCCGGGCAGCTTCACCGTCGCCGTGACGGTCGGGCGCTGACCCGAGTCGGCCGGGAAGGACCAGTACAGGTAGTCGCCCGCGGAGGCGTCGGCGGTGCCGGTCTCGCCTTGGTCGAGTTCGGTCGCCGTGCGGAAGGACGTGCCCGCCGTGGTCGGTCCTGTCCCCGAGTCCTCGGCGGGGGTCGCGGAGGGGGTGGTGTCGGCCGCCGCCGGGGCCGCCGCCAGGCCGAGGGCCAGCAGGGCGCCGGTCAGGACCTTCAGCACCCGCGGAACCCTCTGCACCCGCGGAACCCTCTGCCCGCTCGGCACCCGTGCGCTACGCATACGCGTCATCAGCTCGTCCTCCAGACCGCGACCCGCCACCGGGAGATCCAGCCCCACAGCAGACCCGCGACGAAACCGGTCAGTATCAGCGCGGCCAGCAGCCACCAGCCGCGCCCGAGGCCGAACGCGGCCACGTCGGTCGCCGGTGACGGCCCGTCCACCACGTCGACCGTCAGCTCCAGCGGCAGCCCCGGCGTGGTCTGCACCCCGCCAGCCGCCGTGAAGGAACTGGTGACCTGGAGACAGACCGTCTCCGCCGGGGCCGTCTCATCGCCGTCGTCGTCGCTCTCCGCCTTCGGGTAGCGCAGGCCCGTCGAGATGACATCCGTACGGCCCGTCCCGGCCGCCTCGCCGCGCACGATCTCCCGGCCCGAGGCCGTGACCGCCCGCAGCAGCACCCCGTAATCGGGGTTCACCGCCCTGTCCGCCGCCACGCTCACCGAGGCGCGCAGCTCCTGGCCGGGCTCGACATCCACCCGGTACCAGCGGGCCTGCCCGAAGTCCTGGCGGTCGGTGTACAGGCCCGACTCCAGCGCGGGCGCCTCGGCGCAGCGGTCGGCGCCCGCCACGGCCACCGGGGTCACCACGGGATCGGCCGCCCGCTCCACCAACTGGTTCACCCGGTCGGTGAGTTCGTCGGTGTGCTCGATCGAGGTGTACGTGCCGCCGGTCGCCTCCGCGATACAGCTGAGCTGCTGCCGCATCTTGGTGTTGGGCACCAGGCCGAGGGTGTCGATGGTCAGGCCGATGCCCTTGGCCGCGATCTCCCGGGCCACCTCGCACGGGTCCAGCGGGGCGCAGGTGTCCTCGCCGTCGCTGATCAGCACGATCCGCTTCGAGCCGGTGTCGGCGCCGGTCCCGTCGGTGCCGGTCTCGAAGTCGTCGGCGGCGGCGAGCAGCGCGGGTCCGATCGGGGTCCAGCCGGTCGGCGCGAGGGTCGCCACCGCCGTCTTCGCCTCGGTCCGGTCCAGCGGGCCGACCGGATAGAGCTGCGCGGTGTCCTCGCAGCCGCGCTGCTTGTCGTCGCCGGGGTAGTCGGAGCCCAGGGTGCGGATGCCGAGCTGGACATCCTCGGGCGTGGCGTCCAGCACCTCGTTGAACGCCTGCTTCGCCGCGGCCATCCGGGACTGTCCGTCGATGTCCCGCTCCTGCATGGAACCGCTGACGTCCAGCACCAGATTGACCTTGGGCGCGGTGGCCGTGGTCTCGTCCGTTTCGTCGGCCAGCGCCGTGGACGGGAACGTCAGCCCGGCCAGCAGCGCGGCGAGCAGGACGCACACGCCCACCGCCGGCCGTTGTCTTGTGATCATCGGCGGATCTTATTGATCCCAGGTGCGCGGCTCCAAAACGGTGGGTGGGGTGTGGGGTTGACGCCGGGTCATGTCAAGGCAATGTGGCGGGGGCTAGAGCAAAGGATTCGGCAGCTCCGCCCAGAGGTCCCCCTGCCGCTCCGGCGTCAGCCGCATCAGCGTCAGCGCCTTCGCGGGGATCGGCGCCTCCCGCAGCGCGGCGGTGTCGGCGGTGCGCGGCAACTCCCGTACGACGGGTTCGAGCGCCGCCCCCAGCGCGGTGCCGGAGCCCGCCGTCGCGGCCAGCGTGCCCGCCACCAGAGAGCCGAACAGCTTGCGGCGCAGGGCGTCGTGATCGTCCGTCATGATGCGGACGGGCAGCTCCGGCGGGACCTCGATGCCGTGCCGGGCCAGCCGGGCCGGGCTGACCCGGATGTCGGCGAGGTCCCGGTAGACCAGGCGGAGCGGGGCGTCGGTGGGGGAGAGGACGACGAGGAGGTTCTGGCCGTGGGCCTCCAGGGCGACGCCCAGTTCCAGCAGCCGCAGGCCGACGGTGAGCGTGAGACGCGCGAAGTCCGTGAGCCAGGCGGGGGATTGGGTGAGGCCGGTCAGGGGCAGCGCCGCCACCGGGACGACCCGCTCGCCCCTTCCCGCGTACACCTGCGGTGACTCCCGTAGGACGGCGGCCAGTTCGGGTGTGCCGTCGGTCACCGCGCCCAGGGTGCGGGTGAGGTGCAGGAGGCCGTCCAGGCGGGCGGCCAGCCGTTCCGCGAACGCCGACAGCAGCGCCGACGAGGTCACCGACGGCACCGAGATGTCCCGTACGGAGGAGGTCAGCCGGGCGCTGAGCGCGGTCTTGACGTGCGGTCCGCCGGGGAGGGCGAGTGTGCGCAGGGACATCAGCGGGTGGGCGCCCAGCTCCCGGTCGAAGGGGCGCTTGAGGACATGGGCCGCCTGCCAGGGGTGGACCGGGATCAGCACCTTGCCGCCGTCCCGCAGGCCGCCGGGCCAGTCGCCCGCGACCAGGCACCCGTCCGCCGGGACCGGCACCAGCCCCAGCCGCACCAGCGGGCGGTGCTCGGGCGCGTACGCGAGCTGCTCGGCCACCGAGAAGCCGGGGCGGGACCGGCAGTTGGGGTGGTACGGGTGCCCGTCGACGATCCGCTGTTCCCACTCCCACTCCCACTCCCGGGTCGGGGGCGCCCCCTGCTCCGGCTCCTGCGCGGCGCGGGACAGGGCCAGTGAGGCGACGCTGTGGGCGAGTTCGGCGGCGAGGCCGGAGCCGTGCGGGACGCCGAGGGCGGCCATCAGCTGGGCCGGATCGTCGTACGGGCGCGCGTCGAGGTGGACGACGGTGACGTAGGCGTCGGTGGCGTACGGGTCGGGGACGGGGCCGTGCAGTCGGCGTCCGTCGCGCAGGCGCAGGGTGACGGTGTCGGGTGACGGCCCCCCTTCGAGGTGCTGGAGGTGCTCGACGCGCTCGATCCAGGGCAGCGGCTCATGGGTCAGGGCACGCCACAGCCGGGTCAGTACGGCCGCGCGGGCGCCGGGCAGTCCGGCCGCGAACCCGGGAAGGAGTCCGGGACGGACGGCGGCCAGCTCACCGGCGACCTCGGTGTCGGCTGCGGGGGGTGGATACACGGGGGGTCTACCTTCGGTAGGAGTGGTACGAGAGCGGTACAAGGGCGGTAGGAGAGCGGTAGGAGAGCGGTACGAGAGTGGTACGAGAGCGGTACGAACGGGGCGGTCCCGATCGGATCCGCGAGAGATACTGATCGTCCCCGCCCGAATGAACCGTAGGGAACGAGTGGAACGCGTGGACCTCATCCCCCCACCCACCGGCGCCGCCGCCCCGGCCGACACCGACGCCGACAACGACGTCGACGCCGACATCGGCGGCCTGGCCGACGCCTACGCTGCCGCGCCGCTGCTGAACTGTCTGCTGCGGGAGGTGGCGGAGCCGGTACGGCCCCCGGTGGGGGTCGGGGAGGGGGTCGGGGTCGGGGACCTCGCCCGTCCGACGTACCGTCTGCCCGGCACCGGCCGCCTCCTGCGGGTGCGCGGCACGCGGCGGCCCGCCGAGCCGGAGGTACGGGCCTCCGACCGCTGGACGGCCCTCGGGTTCACGGGGCTGGTCGAACTGGTCGGCGAGGAGCTGACCCGGCTCACCGGTCTGGCCAACCACGAACTGCCCGCCGAGATGCGCGACAGCCGCGAGACGCTGGCCGCGCTGCTCGCCGCCCGCGCGCGTGCCGTACCCCCCGCCGACCCCTACCTGCTCTCCGAGCAGTCCCTGGTCACCGGTCACCCCCACCACCCGGCGCCGAAGGCACGCGGCGGCGGCCCGCCGTCCGGCTGGCTGCCGTACGCGCCCGAGGCGTACGCCCGCTTCCCTCTGACGTTGCTGGGTCTACGCGAGGACGCGGTGGTGGAGGAGGGCGACACGACGGCGCTGGACGCCCTCGGGACGGCCCCGCCCGGCTACCGGCTGCTCCCGGCCCACCCCTGGCAGCTCGCCCTGCTCGGCGACCGGCTCGCCGCAGCGTTCGCGGACGGCAGGCTGATCCGCCTGGGGACCACTCCCTCGCCGGTCTGGCCGACGGCCGCGATCCGTACGGTGTACGAGCCCGGGGCGGATCTGTTCCTGAAGTTCAGCCTGGACGTGCGCATCACCAACGACGTACGGCGGCTGTGGCGCCACGACCTGCTGAAACTGCGCCGCACGGACGCGGCGGCGACCCGGGCGCTGGAGCGATCCGGCGGCGGCTGGCTCAGCGACCGGGGCTACCGGACCGCCGACTTCGCCTTCGAGGAACTCGCCGTCATGACCCGGGACGGACTGCGCGGGCAGCTCCCGCCCGGCGGGACGGCGTATCTCGCCGCCGGTCTGGTGGAGGGCTTCGAGGGCAGTCCGCTCGCCGGGGCCACCGATCCCGGGCGCTGGTGGGAGGCGTATCTGGCCCAGGTGGTGCCGCCCGCGCTGACGGCCTTCGCCGCGCACGGAGTGGTCCTGGAGGCCCACCTCCAGAACGCGGTGATCGTCTGCGCGCCGGACGGCACGCCCGTACGGGCGCTGTTCCGGGACGCCGAGGGCGTCAAGCTGGTCGCGGACGTGGGGCGGGCGGCCGGGTGGGAGCGGCTGGTGTACTGCCTGGTGGTGAACCATCTGCTGGAGGTCGCGGGCGCGCTCGCCGAACGCCACCCCGGTTTCACCCCGTGGCCCGCGCTCCGGCGCGAGCTGGCCCGCCACGCCCTCCCGGAGATCCCCGCCCTGCTGGCCGCGCCCACCCTCCCGGCCAAGACCAATCTGCTGCTGCGCTGGACACGGGCGGACGGGGCGGACGCGCGGTACCGCGCGCTGGCGAATCCGCTGGCGGACCTGCCGGTGAATCCGCTGGCGGACCGGTTGGCGGATCCGCCGTCCGAGGGCTGACGGTCGGGGGCTGACAGCCGAGCGTCACCGGTGACATCTTCCCCCGTGGCGGGTGAGGCGCGGGGCGCGTGCATCCGCTGCGATGAGGGGAGCGGCGGGGGCTGAGCGGGGGAGGGAGTCATCGGTGCCCAGAACGAGGACCCGTCCGGCCGAGCGCCGCAAGCGGGCGGATTACACGGGCGGCGTGTACGGATCCATGCTCGCGGCCTCCGTGGTGATCGGCGCCGGTTCCCTGGGCGAGTTCCCCCGCGCCGAGCTGGTGCTCCTGCTGCTGCTCACCGGCGGCGTGTTCTGGGTCGCGCATGTGCATGCCCAGCTGTTCGGGGCCCGCCTGGCGCAACAGGCGCTGAACCGTCATGTCGTGCTCCGGGTGTGCCGGGAAGAGTGGCCGATCGTCAACGCCGCCGTCCCCCCGGCCCTTGCCGTGGCAGTCAGCTCCCTCCTGGGCCTCGATGTGCTGGGCGCCCTCTGGCTGGCGCTGTCCGTCGCGGTGGCCGGGCAGGTGGGCTGGTCGGTGGCCGCCGCACACCGGGCGGGCGCGTCCCGGCGGCTGATGGTCACCACCGCGTCGGTCAACCTGCTGCTGGGCCTGCTGATCATCGCCTTCAAGCTCTTTCTGACGCACTGAGCACGCTCGACCGGAGGTCGGCCTCCTGGGCAAGTGCGCTACGCCCCGGGTGCTCAGCCCGCACTCCGCGCACGGGCTGAGCGAGTGTTCCTCTCTACCGGCCGGGGGCGTTATTGGAGTCCGGCGTCCAGGGCGTTCATCAGGGTGCCGGTCGGGGTGTCACCGGACATCTCCCAGACCATGCCGCCCAGCAACCCCTTCGATTTGATGTACTCCGTCTTCTTCCCGATCGACCAGGTGTCGTCGAAGGACCACCAGGTGCCATTGTTGCCCGTGTATCCATAGGTGGAGATCGACTGGGCGTCATGGACGACGGTCATGCCGGGATAGCTGGTGATCAGATTCTGGTAGCCGCGAGTACCGGCCTCCTCCGCGAACTGGCCTGGGGCCGCGCCGTTCGCGGTCTGCCACTCGCCGCTGACGCCGCCGTCGGCGACCTCCTTCCAGCCTCTGCCGTAGAAGGGGAAGCCGATGGTGAGCTTGCGTGGACTGACCCCCGCGTCGGTGTATGCCTTCACGGCACTGTCGATGCTGAAGTCGTTCGGGTAGGGCGACTGGGCGTCGGTGTAGAGGTTGGCCTGGTGGCCGGTGCGGCCGGGCTCCCAGGAGTTGTCGCTGCCCGCGCCGTGGAAGTCGTAGCCCTGGACGTTGGCGTAGTCCAGATCGTCGAAGATCTTCGAGATGTCCCAGCCGGCGTCGATCTTCTCCGGGTCGGCCGGGGTGAACGCGGTGAGCAGCTTGTGGTCGCCGCCGAGCGCGTCGAGCTGCTTGCGGAACTCCGCGATCAGGGCGGTGTTGTTGGCCTTGTCGGCGGTGCTCCAGTGGTTGCCGGGGTGACCGTCCGGGGAGCCGGGCCACTCCCAGTCCAGGTCGATCCCGTCGAAGATCCCGGCGGCGGCACCCGGTCCTCCGGCGCCGTTGTACAGCGGCAGATCGCCCTTGATGTACATGTCCACACAGGACTTCACGAACTTCTCGCGCGAGGCCTGGGTCGCGGCGACATCGGAGAAGTACTTGGAGAACGTCCATCCGCCGAGCGAGATGACGATCTTCAGGTGCGGATACTTCTCCTTGAGCTTCTTGAGCTGGTTGAAGTTGCCGCGCAGCTTGCCCCAGCCGTCGTCGGCCACGCCGTCCACGGACTGGGAGGCGGGGAAGGCACGGCCGTAGTCGGCCTCGGCGTCGCCCGCCCCATCGCCCTCGTTGGGGTCCTGGGGGTTGCCGGAGACACCCTTGACCACGCCGTTGAGGCAGGTGAGGTTGACGGGGTCGATATTGCCGAAGGCGTAGTTGATCACGTCCAGTTTGGCGGCGGCGCCGGAGGTGTCCAGGTTCTTGACGTTGTACTGGCGGCCGTAGATGCCCCATTGGACGAAGTAACCGACGGTCGCGTAACCGCCGTTGCCGACGGCTTCGTGCGTGGTGACCGTGAGGGTGTTGCTCGCCGGGGAGGCGTTGTCGGCGGCGTCCCGCGCCTTGACGGTGAATCCGTAGCTGGTGGCGGGGGACAGTCCGGTGACCGTGGTGGTCAGGGTGTCCGCCGGGACGGTGGCGACCAGGGTGGTGCCCTGGTAGACGTCGTAGGCGGCGACGGCGTTGTTGTCGGTCGACGCGTTCCAGGCCAGGGCGACGGTGCTGGAGGTGACGGCGGTGGATCGCAGGGCGCCGGGGGCGGTCGGGGGGACGGGGTCGGTCGCCGGGTCGACGGTGGTGGCGGTGATGGGCGCGCTCGGTGTGCCGAGGTTGCCCCGGGTGTCCTTGGCGCGGACGGTGAAGCTGTAGCCGGTCGCCGGGGTCAGGTTGTTCACGGTGGCGGAGGTGGTGGCGGTGGCGGCCACGACGGTGTCGCCGCGCAGCACCTCGTATCCGGCCACGGGGAAGTCACCTCGGGTGGAGGCGTTCCACTTCAGGCTCACCGTCCGGGCCGTGGTGCCGGTCACGGCCACCCCGGTCGGGGCGGCGGGCGGTACGGCGGGGCTGCCGTCGCACTTGTCCCCGTTGATCAGACAGCCGGTCGGCGCGGTGATGGGGCCGGTGGCGACGAACCAGTAGCTGTACGGCTCGGTGCTGCCGTTCGCCGGGACGGTGGCGTTGTAGTGGGCGTTGGTGACGGTGACATGGGAGCCGTTCACTGTCGCGGTCCCGTTGTAGTGCTGGCTGATGGTGACCCCGGCCGGGAGGTCGAACTCCAGGGTCCAGCCGGTCACCGGCGCGGCGCTGTTGTTGCGGACGACGAGCGTCCCGCGCCACCAGGGGCCATTGTCGGAACTGGTGAACGAGGCGGTCAGGGCGCCCGCCGCCTGGGACGGCGTGGCGACGCCGATGAGCCCACCCAGGGCGAGGACGAGCGCGGTGAGCGCGGCGAGCAGCCGCCGCCTCGGCGGTGCCAAGAATCTGATGGTTCTGGTTCTGGTTCTGGTTCTGGTTCTGGCTTGGGCTCTGGATCCGGATCTGCTGAACACGGCTCTCCTTGGGGTAGGGAGGCGGGACGGCATCCCGCGTCGCGTGTCCGTGCGGCGACGCCCGATGACGGGACGGTCGCATGACGCGCACCTGCCCGAGACGCCGAGACCGGCGTCGGACACGTGTGCTGGGGCAGTGCTGACCAGTGCCGACCAGAGAAACCAGTTGTCGTACACACGTCAATGAGGGCCGTGCGGGATTGGACTACACCAATACCGTGCCCTTCTCGCCGCGCCGGCCTCCCACCCCTGGCGGGCGACCCAGAAATGGGCTAGACCAATTCCGTTGATTTTAGGGTCCCTTGACCTGGCGCGGCCCGGGGCGGCCGACGGCCGTCACGCTTGGTCGGTGTGCGCGCTTGTATCCCTCGGCCGGACAGCGGGCCGGACAGCCGGCCGGCGTTCACGGCGGTCGTGCGGAGTGGCAATCGCGGCTTCTCCACCGGCAACGGAACCCTCATATGATCCCTTCTATGGCTTCTGTTGGGTCTTGGTGAGTATGTTCTGGAAGGGTGCTGTGTGCGGTTTGGGATGCGTGTCATGATCGCGCCGTGAAGAAGCCCATTTCGTTGGCAGTCACCGCTCTGACCACCGCAGCTCTTCTGTCCGGGACCTCGCCGGCCGCGCAGGCCGTGCCCCTTCCGGCGCAACAGGACTCGTTCGACAAGAGAGCCCGCTGCACGTCCACCGACAAGGACGGGCGCAAGATCATCACCCGCTACGGGAACCCGAAGCTCGGCTGGAACCACTTCACCCACCGGCACAACATCAAGAAGTGCGCGATCCTCAACGCGGCCCTCAAGGACAAGGTCGACCGCAATGACGGGCACGGTCGGCTGGAGTACGACGGCGTCGCGGTCAAGACAGGCCGCAGCAAGGTCAAGTTCGTCGTGATCGTCCAATACACGCGCAAGACCAAGGATGGCAAGTACGACGCCGGTCAGGGACAGAAGATCGGCGTCGTCAACGCCTTCTGCCGCAACCAGTCGAACAACAAGTGTCCCGCATGGATGAACCAGTGACCGACCCCGAGGACCGAGAGCAGCAGGCGTCTGTCACCCGCCTGCTGCTGTACCACCTCCACGCGCCCTTCGCCGAAGGGTGGCGCCTGCGTGGAGTCCTGCCCGCCCCCGGCGCCGTCCGCGTCGCCGTGGAGACCGGAGACGGCCGGGACGGCGGAGGCGGTGCGACCTTCCTCTACGAGATCCCCCACGACAGCGTCGCCCCCTACTACATTCCCGGCATCCTGCGCACCGTCCTGGCCGACGCCCAGTTCTACGGCAGTGGCGACATCGGCGAGGCCATGGGCATGACCGTCATCCGCCTCCGCCCCGCGGAGATCACCCCCGACCCGGAACCCGAAGAGGGCGAGGCGCTCACCGTCCTGCGCGCCCTGTCCGACTCCGGTGAAGATGAGAACCCGTTCCTGATCGGCTTCCTGATCCTGGGTCACGCCACCTTGCGTCTGTACGTGCAGCGCCCCGAGCGCCCCGGCGTCATCGGCGTCGACATCCGCCTCGACGACCTGTCCACCGCGCTGATTGCCTCCATCCCCAGCCTCCTCGGGGAAGAGCAGTACCAGCGGCCGTCCCCCGGCGACCCCCACTGCGATCTCCTGGTCGACCTGACCGGCTGGTAGGGCGAGCGAAGACGGCCGGGAGCGGCCCCCGGGGGAGGGCCGCTCCCGGCCCGCAGCAGATACGGCGACGGCTAGCCGGCCGACACCGTTGGAGATCCGAGGACACACCGGCGGGATCGCGTGGTTCGTTCCAGCGTGGATCAACTCGATAGCCGCCTCCTACCACTGGGCCAAACTTGGAGCGAACCTGAAGAAGATCGTCAGTACCAAGTCTGAACACCCTCCGTAGCAACAGGAGAAGAAAGTGCAGAGAAAGAACCGGATACGCCTCGCCTACGTCTCGACAGTGAGCGCAGCCGCCCTCGCCACCGCGCTGGCCGACCCCGACGGCGTCAGCGCCTTGTCCGGTGCCTTGGTGGTCCTCACACTGCCGTCCAGCGTGGTGCTCTCGCCGGTGGTGTTCGCCCTGATGGCCTTCGTGAGCGTCGCCCTGATACCCGCAGCCGAGGCTCTCGGGATCAGCGAAAACGGCATGCTCGTCGTGCTCTCGGTCCTCGGCGCCGTCATCGCCGCCCTTGTCAACACACTGGTCCTCGGCCTGCTGCTGCGGGGCGCGCGTCGCTGCCGGCTCCGGCACGCCCGACGGGGTGTCGCAGGAACCTGAGCCACGAGGTGAGTGCCTCCTGACGAGAAACCAGGAGGCACTCACGCCGGCCGCCGCCGGGACCCCGCCGACCGGGGCCGTGCCGGTAGCCCCGTATAGCCTGGGGAAATGCTGAGAGAGGTCACCGCCACCCGCTACATCGAACCCCTGCGCTCCGGCGGCTCCGTCCCCGGCGTCGTGGAGGCCGATGACCTCGGCACCTATGTCGTGAAGTTCACCGGCTCCGCGCAGGGGCGTAAAGCGCTGGTCGCCGAGGTGATCGTGGGGGAGCTGGCGCGGGCGCTCGGGCTGCGGTTTCCCGAGCTGGTGCTGGTGCGCTTCGATCCGGTGATCGCCGCGCACGAGGTACACCAGGAGGTGCGGCAGCTGCACCGCGCCAGCGCGGGCGTCAATCTCGGCATGGACCTGCTGCCGGGCGCCCGGGACTTCACCCCCGAGGTGGCCGAGACGTTTCGGGTCGGGTCGCGGGAGGCGGGCCGGATCGTCTGGCTGGACGCGCTCACCGTGAACGTGGACCGTACGATCCACAGCTCCAACCTGATGATCTGGCCGACCCTCGGCACCGTACCGCCGCGGCTGTGGCTGATCGACCATGGCGCCGCCCTGGTCTTCCACCACCGCTGGGACGGCACCGACCCCGCCAAGCGGTACGACTTCCGGCATCACGCCCTCGGTCGCTACGCCCCGGACCTGCGGGCCGCCGACGCCGAGCTGGCGCCGAAGGTGACCGAGGGGCTGTTGCGGCGGATCGTCGCGGAGGTGCCGGACGGCTGGCTGGCGGACGAGCCGGGGTTCGCGACGCCGGACGCCGCCAGGGAGGCGTACGTCGCCTTCCTGCACGCGCGCGTGCGGGCCTCCGCGCAGTGGCTGCCCACCGGCTTCCCGACCCGGGAGGAGATCGCCGCCGAAGAGGTCCAGCGGGCCGCGCGCACCCAGCGGGGGCGCCCGCAGTGGCTGAAACGGGTTCCCGATCTGCACGGGGAACCACCGACCGATGAGGAAGAGAAAGGGGCGGTGCGTCCGCGATGAGCCGTGTGGAGATCGAGTACTGCACCCAGTGCCGCTGGCTGCCGCGCGCCGCCTGGCTGGCACAGGAACTGCTCACCACCTTCGAGACCGAGCTGACCGAGCTGGCGCTCAGGCCCGGCACCGGCGGTGTGTTCGTGGTCCGGGTGGCCGATGAGGTGGTGTGGGACCGCCGTGAGCAGGGGTTTCCCGAGCCCACGGCGGTGAAGAGGCTGGTGCGTGACCGGGTGGCCCCGGGGCGTTCCCTGGGGCACTCGGACAGGGGCGGCGAGGCGTGAGCCGGCGAGGGGTGAGCCGGCCTGTGCGGCCGGGTTGAGTGCTCAGCCCTTGAGCTGCTCGTACGCCGGCAGGGTCAGGAAGTCGGCGTAGTCCGCGTCCAGGGAGACGGTCAGCAGCAGGTCGTGGGCCTGCTGCCAGTGACCGGCGGCGAACGCCTCCTCGCCGATCTCCGCGCGGATGGCGGCCAGATCCTCGGCGGCGACCCTGCGGGCCAGCTCGGCGGTGACCTTCTCGCCGGTGTCGAGGACGACACCCGCGTTGGTCCACTGCCAGATCTGCGAGCGCGAGATCTCGGCGGTGGCCGCGTCCTCCATGAGGTTGAAGATGGCGACCGCGCCCAGGCCGCGCAGCCACGCCTCGATGTAACGGATGCCGACCTGCACCGCGTTGACCAGGCCCGCGTAGGTCGGCTTGGCGGTGAGCGAGTCGATGGCGATCAGGTCGGCCGCCTTGACGTCGACGTCCTCGCGCAGCCGTTCCTTCTGGTTCGGCCGGTCGCCGAGAACCCCGTCGAAGGACTCCAGGGCGATCGGCACCAGGTCGGGGTGGGCCACCCAGGAGCCGTCGAAGCCGTCCCCGGCCTCACGGTCCTTGTCGGCGCGGACCTTCTCGAAGGCCACCTTGTTGACCTCGGCGTCCCGGCGCGAGGGGATGAACGCCGCCATGCCGCCGATCGCGTGCGCCCCGCGCTTGTGGCAGGTGCGGACCAGGAGTTCGGTGTACGCGCGCATGAACGGGGCGGTCATCGTCACCGCGTTGCGGTCCGGCAGCACGAACCTGGGGCCGCCGTCACGGAAGTTCTTGATGATGGAGAAGAGGTAGTCCCAGCGGCCCGCGTTCAGCCCGGAGGCGTGGTCGCGCAGCTCGTAGAGGATCTCCTCCATCTCGTACGCCGCCGTGATCGTCTCGATCAGAACGGTGGCGCGGACCGTGCCCTGCGGGATGCCGACGTAGTCCTGCGCGAAGACGAACACCTCGTTCCAGAGGCGGGCCTCCAGATGCGATTCGGTCTTCGGGAGGTAGAAGTACGGGCCCTTGCCGAGGTCGATCAGCCGCTGGGCGTTGTGGAAGAAGTACAGCCCGAAGTCCACCAGCGCGCCGGGGACCGGGGTGCCGTCCGCGTCGGTCAGATGGCGCTCGTCCAGATGCCAGCCGCGCGGGCGCGTCACGACGGTGGCCAGTTCCGCGTCCGCCTTGAGCGCGTACGACTTCCCGGAGCCCGCGTCGGTGAAGTCGATGTTCCGGGTGTAGGCGTCCCGCAGATTGACCTGGCCCAGGACCACGTTCTCCCAGGTCGGCGCGGAGGCGTCCTCGAAGTCCGCGAGCCAGACCCGGGCGCCCGAGTTGAGGGCGTTGATGGTCATCTTGCGGTCGGTGGGGCCGGTGATCTCCACCCGGCGGTCGTTCAGCGCGGCCGGGGCGGGGGCCACCCGCCAGTTGGGGTCCTCGCGGATCGCGGCGGTCTCCGGCAGGAAGTCGAGGGTCGAGGTGCGGGCGATCTCGGCGCGCCGCTCGGCCCGGCGGGCGAGGAGTTCATCGCGCCGGGGCGTGAACCGGCGGTGCAGCTCGGCCACGAAGGCGAGCGCCGCGTCGGTGAGGACCTCCTCCTGCCGGGGCAGGGGCTCGGCGTCGACGATGGCGAGCGGAGACGGCGCTGGTGCGGACATGATCTGTCACTTCCTTCAGCGAGCTACTTCAGCGAGCTACTTCAGCGAACCCTGTGCAGGGCCGCCACGCCCCTGGCACCGCGTGCCAATGCAGGCAAATGGGGCGACGGACGCCCGGACGAACCGTCGGGCGCTTCTGAACAGTGGATACTAGTTTCCTCATGGTGGAAGTTCAACGGTCTGTCGATGTCGAGAATCACGGGTTCGAGCCAAGATGGCGCTGGGTGCCACGCCGCTCACTCCCGGTGTCATTACCCTCCAGGCGGGTGTCATCCCTCCAGGCAATCCCTCCCGGCAGGTGTCACTCCTCCAGCTGGGCAAGGTCCGCCTCCGTGTCGATGTCGTACGCGCGGGCCACGTCCCCCACCTCCACGAGCGTGATCTCCCCCGCGTGCTCCTGGAGATAGGCCCGCGCCCCGCGGTCCCCGGTCGCGCTCGCCGCGATCCCGGCCCAGCGCTCGGACCCGAACAGCACCGGATGCCCGCGTACGCCGTCGTAGGCGGCCGAGACGAGCGAGCCGGTGCCCGTGTACGCCCTGAGCACCCGGCCGGCCGCCTCCGGCCCGATCCCGGGCTGGTCGACCAGGAGGACCAGCGCGGCGCCCGCACCGGTCCCGTCCAGCGACGCCAGCCCCGCGCGCAACGAGGAGCCCATGCCGCGCTCCCACGCGGGATTGTCCACCAGCACACATCCATCGAGCCGAGCCCGCTCGCGTACGGCAGCCGCCTGCGCGCCCAGGACGACATGGACACGGTCGCAGCCGGCCGTACGCAGTACGCGCACCGCGTGCTCGACGAGCGGCCGTCCTCGATGCCGGAGCAGTGCCTTGGGGCGTCCGCCCAGCCGCCGACCGCCCCCGGCGGCGAGCAGCAGACCGGCGACCGGGAGCCCGTGATGATCCGTCATGGGTCCTGCATACCCGCTCCGGGTGCGCGGGGCGCGCGCGGGGAGTCAACCGGGCGTTCCGCAGGCGCAGGGGGCGCGCACGGCGGACTGAATTTCGGCCTGCGTGGTGGCGCGCGCCGTGCCGGGTGGCGTTTACTGACCCGGCGTCCGCCCGGTGCCTTCACCGTCGGCGGGCGACGGGGTGGCAGGGCGACGGGGCGGCGGAGCGGGAACACGAAGGGGCAGCGCACGGGTGCGTGCGCAAGGGGGTAACTGTGTTCAACGGCTTGGGGCAGATGCCGGCGACCGGCAGTGGGGTGTCAGGCGGTGGGGTGTCAGGCGGTGGAGTGTCCGGCACCGGCGTGTCAGGCGGTGGTGTGTCGGACAGTGGTGTGTCGGACGCTGGTGTGGATCCCAGGGTGGCGGAGCTGGGGGCGGCGGTGTCCCGGCTGCGCCGTGAACTCGCCGCGCATCCGGCCGAGTTCCCCGACCGGCCGATCGCCGAGGACGAACTCGCCGCACTGGCGGCGATGCTCACCCACGGGCCTCCCGAGCCCGCACGGCTGCGCCGCTCGCTGCTGCTGATCGCGGGCGCGATCGGCTCGGTGAGCGCGTTGTCGAGGAGGCTGGGGCAGGTGAGGGCGGCGGTGGAGCTGTTCGGGGGGACGCCGAGGGTGTGAGCGCGGGGGAGTTCGGGGGAGCGGGTGCGGGGTGTCCGGGGGAGCGGGTGTGGGTGTGTCCGGGGGCGTGGGGGCGCGGGGGCCTCAGGGGGGGGCGCCTCAGATGCCTGAGCTGCCCGAGCTGGCCAGGGCCTGGGACAGTTCCAGGGCGGTCTGCTGGAGCACCGGCACGATCCGCTCGGTCGCGTCCTCGGTGACCCGCCCCGCGGGCCCGGAGATGGAGATCGCCGCGGCGGTGGGGGAGTCCGGCACGGACACGGCGAGGCAGCGCACGCCGATCTCCTGCTCGTTGTCGTCGATGGCGTAACCCGCCCGGCGTACGTCCTCCAGGGCCGCCAGGAACCCGTCCGCCGTCGTGATGGTCTTGTCCGTCGCGGCCGGCATGCCCGTACGGGCGAGCAGCGCGCGCACCTCCTCCGGCGGGAAACCGGCCAGCAGGGCCTTGCCGACGCCCGTGGAGTGCGGCAGCACCCGGCGGCCCACCTCGGTGAACATCCGCATGGAGTGCTTGGACGGCACCTGCGCCACGTACACGATCTCGTCGCCGTCGAGCAGCGCCATGTTCGCCGTCTCGCCGGTCTCCTGGACCAGCCGGGCGAGATAGGGGCGGGCCCAGGTACCGAGCAGCCGGGACGCCGATTCGCCCAGGCGGATCAGGCGCGGGCCGAGCGCGTACCGCCGATTGGGCTGCTGACGTACGTATCCGCAGGCCACCAGGGTGCGCATCAGACGGTGGATGGTGGGCAGCGGCAGCCCGCTGCTCGCGGACAGCTCGCTCAGGCCGACCTCGCCGCCCGCGTCCGCCATCCGCTCCAGCAGGTCGAAGGCGCGCTCAAGGGACTGGACGCCGCCGCTGGGGGTGGACTTGGCGGAGTCGGTGGTGCTGGCGCTGGCGCTGGACGACGGCACGGCGCGTTCCTTTCGGGGCGGGCAGGAAAGGCAGAAGCCTACCCGGCGGTCCTGTCGACTGCCCGCGGATGCGCAGCCCGGTTCTGCTTGCCGGAAGTGTAATTCCGCCTTGCGGAAACGTCCAGGGGGGTTCCGGGGGTGCACTGTGGAGAAGTGTGCCTCTTGACTGGGCTTCGGCGGGAGTGAAGACTCCAGCAGCAGGTTCAACAAAACGTTGAATGGAGAGGGGTTTGGGTGTCCGACGCCGAACTGCCGCGCTCGACCGCCGAACTGCTGCTGCGCTCCACGCGCGTCGTCACGCCCGAGGGGACGCGCCCCGCGACCGTCGCGGTCACGGGCGGCACGATCACCGCCGTACTGCCCTACGACGCTCCGCTGTCCTCCGACGGGGTGTCCCGGATCGAGGAGCTCGGCGATGACGTGCTGCTGCCCGGTCTGGTGGACACCCATGTGCATGTGAACGACCCCGGACGCACGGAGTGGGAGGGCTTCTGGACGGCGACCCGCGCGGCGGCGGCCGGCGGCATCACCACCCTGGTCGACATGCCGCTCAATTCCCTCCCGCCCACCACCACCGTCGAGAATCTGCGCGTGAAGCGGGAGACGGCCGCCGGCAAGACGCACACCGACGTCGGTTTCTGGGGCGGCGCGCTGCCCGGCAACGTCAAGGAGCTGCGCCCGCTGCACGACGCCGGGGTCTTCGGCTTCAAGGCGTTCCTGTCGCCGTCGGGCGTCGACGAGTTCCCGCACCTGGGCCCGGACGAACTGACCCGGTCCATGGCGGAGACGGCCGGTCTCGGCGCTCTGCTCATCGTGCACGCCGAGGACCCGCACCGGCTGGCGGCGGCCCCGCAGCACGGTGGCCCCCGGTACGCCGACTTCCTGGCCAGCCGCCCGCGCGACGCCGAGGACACGGCGATCGCGGTCCTCCTGGACCGGGCGAAACGCCTGCACGCGCGCGTGCACATCCTCCATCTGTCCTCCTCGGACGCGCTGCCGCTGATCGCGGCGGCTCGGGCCGAGGGCGTGCGGGTGACCGCGGAGACCTGTCCGCACTATCTGACCCTGACGGCGGAGGAAGTGCCGGACGGGGCCAGCGAGTTCAAATGCTGCCCGCCCATCCGTGAGGCGGCCAACCAGGATCTGCTGTGGCAGGCGCTGGCGGACGGCACCATCGACTGTGTGGTCACCGACCACTCCCCGTCGACCGCCGACCTCAAGACCGCCGACTTCGCCACCGCGTGGGGCGGCATCTCCGGCCTCCAGCTGAGCCTGCCCGCGGTCTGGACGGCGGCCCGCAGCCGGGGCCACACCCTGGCGGACGTGGCCGGCTGGATGTCCGCCCGCACCGCCGCCCTGGTCGGCCTGGACGCCCGCAAGGGTGCCATCGCCCCCGGCCGCGACGCCGACTTCGCGGTCCTCGCGCCCGAGGAGACGTTCACCGTGGACCCGGCGGCCCTCCAGCACCGTAACCGGGTCACCGCCTACGCGGGCCGCACGCTGTACGGCGTGGTGAGATCCACCTGGCTGCGCGGTGAACGCGTCTTCGCGGACGGCGAGTTCAGCGGGCCGAGGGGACGGTTGCTGAACCGGCCCACCGGTTGACTGGCCCGGTCTGCCGGTTGACTGGCCCGGTCTACCGGTTGACTGGCCTGGGCCACCGGCTGACCTGCCCAGGGGGACGGCCGCCGCTGACCCCGACCACCGGCTGACCGACCCCAGGGGGCGCCTGCCGACCCCCACCCATCGACCCCGAGAGGAAGACACGATCACCGTGACGGCGATCCCCAGTTTCACCGGCGACGCGCACCCCTACGGCGGCGGTGACCCGTACGCGGACTACCGCACCGCCGACTTCCCCTTCACCCCGTACGCCAATCTCGCCGATCGCCGGCTGGGGGCCGGGGTCATCGCGGCCAACGACGAGTTCTTCGCCCAGCGCGAGAATCTGCTGGTGCCGGAGCGGGCCGCGTTCGACCCCGAGCACTTCGGCCACAAGGGCAAGGTGATGGACGGCTGGGAGACCAGGCGCCGCCGCGGGGTGTCCGCCGAGCACCCCTGGCCCGCCCCGGACGACCACGACTGGGCGCTGGTCCGGCTCGGCGCCCCGGGGGTGATCCACGGGATCGTCGTCGACACGGCCCACTTCCGCGGCAACTATCCCCAGTCGGTGTCGATCGAGGGCACCTCGCTGCCCGGCTTCCCGTCCCCCGAGGACCTGCTCGCGGCCGACGTGACGTGGACGACGCTGGTGCCGCGCACCCCCGTCGGCGGCCACGCGGCGAACGGCTTCGCGGTGGCGCCGCGGCAGCGCTTCACCCATCTCCGGGTGCACCAGCACCCCGACGGCGGCATCGCCCGGCTGCGGGTGCACGGCGAGGTCGTCCCGGACCCGGCCTGGCTGGCGGCGCTGACCACCTTCGACGTGGTGGCCCTGGAGAACGGCGGCCAGGTCGAGGACGCCTCGGACCGCTTCTACTCACCGGCCACCAACACCATCCAGCCGGGCCGCTCCCGCAAGATGGACGACGGCTGGGAGACCCGCCGCCGCCGCGACCAGGGCAACGACTGGATCCGCTACCGGCTCGCCGCCCAGTCCGAGATCCGCGCCATCGAGATCGACACCGCCTACCTCAAGGGAAACAGCGCGGGCTGGGCGTCGCTGTCCGTGCGGGACGGCGAGGGCCGGGAGGACGGCCAGGACGGCGACGGCGGCGACCTTGGCGGCTGGCGGCAGATCCTCCCGCGCACCCGCCTCCAGCCCGACACCAACCACCGCTTCACCCTGCCCACCCCGGCCCCCGCCGCCACCCACGCCCGCATCGACATCTACCCGGACGGCGGCATCTCCCGCCTGCGCCTGCACGGCTCACTGACCCCGGAGGGCGCGGAGCGCCTGGCGGCACGGCATCGGGAGCTGGGGGGCTGAGGAGATGGGCGGGGCGGGCCGGGGGAGGGGGTACGGGGCTCCTTCCCGCCGGTCCCGTCTAGCGGCTAGGGAGTGGCGGCCGGCGGTCAGCGGCCGGCGGTCAGCGGCCGGCGCATGCCCCCGGTGCGTGCCCCCGGTGCGTGCCCCTACGCCGCATGCCCCCCGTCCACGGAGAACTCCGCCCCCGTCACATACGCGGCCCCCGCCAGATAGGTGACCGTCCCCGCCACCTCCTCCGCCGATCCGAACCGCCCCAGCGCGGTCAGTGCGGACTGGTCCGCGCCCATCGGCCCCGCCGCCGGATTCATCTCCGTGTCGATCGGCCCGGGATGGACGATGTTCGCCGTGATCCCGCGTGCCCCCAACTCGCGCGCCAGGGCCTTGGTGAGCCCCACCAGCGCCGACTTGCTCATGGCGTAGAGGGTCCCGCCGGCGCCCGGCACGCGCTGCGTCATGCACGTACCGATGGTGATGATCCGCCCGCCCGGCCCCATGCGCGCGGCGGCGGCCTGCGACGCGAGGAACACCCCGCGCACATTCACCGCGAGCACCCGCTCCACGTCCGCGAGCGACAGGCTCTCCAGGGGGCCGAGCAGCCCCACTCCCACGTTGTTCACCAGCACATCGATCCCGCCGAGCGCCTCGGCCGCGCGGTCCACCGCCCCGGCGGACTCGGCCGGGTCCCCGGAGTCGGCCCGCAGGGCGACCCCGCGCCGCCCGAGCGCCTCGACGGCCCGTACGACGTCGTCGGCGGCGTCCTCGCGGCTCACGTACGTGATCGCCACATCGGCACCCGCGCGGGCGAGCCGTAGCGCGGTGGCGGCACCGATGCCCCGGCTGCCGCCGGTGACCAGCGCCTTCCTGCCCGCCAGAGAGTCCTGACCGGAGTCCTGACCGGGCTGCGACATGCCGGAAGTGGCGTTCTGCGGGACGCTCTGAGAGACGCTCCGGGGCG
This sequence comes from Streptomyces sp. NPDC056734, assembly GCF_042790455.1. Taxonomy (NCBI): domain Bacteria; kingdom Bacillati; phylum Actinomycetota; class Actinomycetes; order Kitasatosporales; family Streptomycetaceae; genus Streptomyces; species Streptomyces sp. NPDC056734. The sequence continues at coordinate 71,637 of NZ_JBHTZD010000015.1, read as the reverse complement.
CGTTCGGAAGGTCGCTCCGCGGGACGTCCTGAGAATTGAGTTCGTTCGTCATGCCCTCCATCCCACCCGGCACGGCACCCTCGCGCTGGCGGCGGACGGACACCGCGTTCCCCTCACAGGCAGGCACTCCATGGGCAAGCTGGTTCTCACCGCATTCGTCAGCCTCGACGGCGTCCACCAGGCCCCCGGCGGCACACAGGAGGACACCCGCGACGGCTTCACCCAGGGCGGCTGGACCGTCCCGTACTCCGACGAGGACTTCGGGGTGTTCATCGCCCACGTCTTCGACCGCGTCGGCGCGTTCCTGCTGGGCCGCCGGACGTACGACATCTTCGCGGCGTACTGGCCCAGGGTCACCGACCCGAAGGACCCGATCGCGGGTCCGCTGAACGCCCTGCCCAAGTACGTCGCCTCGGCGACCCTGAAGGACCCGGCGTGGTCCGGCACCACCGTGATCGGCGGGGATCTCGCGAAGGAGGTCACCGCGCTGAAGGGGTCCACCGAGGGCGAACTCCAGGTGCACGGCAGCGCGGCCCTCGCCCGGTCCCTGCTCGCGGCGGACCTGGTCGACGCCATCCATCTGCTGACCTTCCCGGTCGTCCTCGGCGCGGGACACCGCCTGTTCGCGCCGGGCGGGCTGCCGACCGCCTTCCGGCACGGGGGCGGACAGATCACGTCGAAGGGGGTGTCCATCCAGACGTACGAGCGCGCGGGGCGCCCGGAGTACGGCGACTTCCCGCTGCCCGAGGACGCGTAGCGCGGGCTCGCTTCGTTAACACCCGGAGAACTCATGGGACATGACGGGAAATTCTGCCGACTTGTCATTGACATGCCATCGTCTACGCGCGTCATCATGAGGTCATGAGATTCCCCCCACGAACCTCCCGCCTCGGCGTCGCGGCGGCCCTGCTGTCCGCGCTCCTCGTCGGCGGCTCGGTGACCGCGCACACCGCCACCGCCGCCACCGCCGCCCCCACGGCGTACGGCAGCATCTGCTACGGCGACCTGCCGTCGCAGGCGTACGACACGCTCGACCTGATCGCCCGGGGCGGGCCGTTCCCCTACCCGCAGGACGGCACCGTCTTCCAGAACCGGGAACGGCTGCTGCCCATCCAGTCGGCCGGCTACTACCACGAGTACACCGTCGAGACCCCCGGCTCCTCCACCCGCGGCGCGAAGCGGGTCGTCACCGGTGTGCAGCACGAGGAGGACTACTACACCGCCGACCACTATGTGTCGTTCGACCTGATCGACTACGACTGCTGATCGCTTGATCGGCTGATCCGCCTTGTGGGCTGATCCCTGCACGAACGCGCGACCGCAGGCCCGTACACCGCGCCCCTCGCCCCGCGGCTCCCCCCACCGAACGCCGCGGAGCGAGGGGTGTCCTGCCAGGTGCCGGGGGTGACCCGCGACCCACGCTCCCCGCATCGCGCCCCGTTCCGCTCCCCGCATCGAGCCCCGTCCCGCCCCCCGTGCCCCGCTCATCGGGACTTGCGGCTCTCCGCCGCCGCGAACAGGGCGAACGCGAAGACGATCAGCACGACGCCGCCGAAGACCTCGTAGCCGTCGAGGAACCGGTGCACCACTCCGCCGCCCCAGCCGGTGAACCGCTGCACCAGGGCCAGTACGCCCTGCACCAGGGCGAGCAATCCCAGAATCTCCAGCAACCGCTTCATGGCCTCAAGCCTCCCGCCGGGTCCGGGGCGGGCGCATCGGCCGCCGGGCGGGAGCCTGGCGACGGAAGTCTGCCGTGCGCCGCTCGGAGTGCGCCGAAAGTCTCGGGGGCCGCGACTTTGGTCGGGGATCTTCCGCGCGGGGCGGTGCCGGGGCGCCGTACTGCGTAGATTTATCGACCGTGAAGGGTCAGGCTCAAGGAGCGGCACAGCCGCCGTCGGGGTACTCGTTCAAGGGGCGCCGCTGGCAGCTCCCGTCCGCCGTCGTGCACGAGCTGGACCCGGACGCCCCCCGTTCGGGCAGGTCGGGACGTCCGCGCCGGACCGCGCGGGACTGGGTCGTCGACTTCGCCCTGTTCCTCATGGCCGCCTTCATCGGCGCGCTGGAAGCGGACAACCTGAGCGGCTACGGCCTCTCGCCCGAGGCCGCCGGTCTGGACCAGCTCGTCGGCGCGCTGGCCTGCGCCGCCATCTGGCTGCGCCGCCGCTGGCCGGTCGGCCTCGCGATCGCGCTGCTGGTCGCCGGCCTCGCCTCCAGCACCGCCGGCGGTGCCTCCCTCGTCGCCCTGTTCACCGTCGCCGTGCACCGGCCGTTCCGGTACGTGGCCTGGATCGGCGGCATCGGTCTGCTCCAGGCCCCGCTGTTCTACTGGGCGCGGCCCGACCCCGACATGCCCTACCTGGTGGCCGTCGGCTTCTCCGTGGTGCTCGTGCTCGGGGTCATCAGCTGGGGGCGGCTCGCCCGGTCCAAGCGCGAGCTGATGCTGAGCCTGCGCGACCGCGCCCGGCACGCCGAGAGCGAGGCGCAATTGCGCGCGGACCGGGCCCAGCGGCTGGCCCGGGAGTCCATCGCCCGCGAGATGCACGATGTGCTCGCCCACCGGCTCACCCTGCTGAGCGTGCACGCGGGCGCGCTGGAGTTCCGGCCCGACGCGCCCCACGCGGAGGTCGCCCGCGCGGCGGGTGTCATCCGGGAGAGCGCACATGAGGCGCTCCAGGACCTGCGGGAGATCATCGGCGTCCTGCGGGCCGGGGACTCCGAGGAGTCCGGCCGCCCCCAGCCCACCCTCGCCGCGCTGGACGCGCTGGTCGCCGAGTCCCGCGAGGCCGGTGCGAAGGTCCATCTCCACCAGCGGGTCACCGACTCCGACACCGTGCCCGCCTCCGTCGGCCGGACCGCCTACCGCATCGTCCAGGAGGGCCTCACCAACGCCCGCAAGCACGCGCCCGGCACCGAGGTCACCGTGACCGTCACCGGCGGCCCCGGTGACGGGCTGACCGTCCAGGTGCACAATCCGGACCCCGAGGGCGAGGTCCCGCCCGTCCCCGGCTCGGGACAGGGCCTGATCGGCCTCACCGAGCGGGCCATCCTGGCGGGCGGGCGCCTGGAGCACGGCCCCGGGGCGCAGGGGGGCGGGGGCGGCGGGGGCGGCTTCGAGATACGGGCGTGGCTGCCGTGGGTGGTGCGGGGGGAGGGGGCGTGACGTACGGGAGGGATCCCGCCCCACCCCTGTCGGGCAGGCTGTCCGGGAGGCCGTCCGGGGGCGGGCGCCGACGTGATTACGTAGGGCCATGACTGCGATCAGACTGGTCCTCGTCGACGACGATCCCCTCGTCCGCGCGGGACTGTCGTTCATGCTGGGCGGCGCCGAGGACATCGACATCGTCGGGGAGGCGTCCGACGGCACGGAGGTGGAGGCGCTGGTGGACCGGGTGCGACCGGACGTCGTCCTGATGGACATCCGGATGCCGGCCGTGGACGGGCTCACCGCCACCGCGCGGCTGCGGGCCCGCCAGGACGCGCCCCAGGTCGTGGTCCTGACCACCTTCCACGCGGACGAACAGGTACTGCGCGCCCTGCGCGCGGGCGCCGCCGGATTCGTCCTCAAGGACACTCCGCCCGCCGAGATCCTCGGCGCGGTGCGCCGGGTCGCGGCGGGCGATCCCGTGCTCTCGCCGACCGTCACCCGCCAGTTGATGCAGCACGCGGCCGGAACGACGGGCGACGACCGCCGGGCACGCGCGCGTGCGCGCGTCTCCGCCCTCAACGACCGTGAGCGCGAGGTCGCCGTCGCCGTCGGCCGGGGCCTGTCCAACGCCGAGATCGCGGGCGGCCTCTACATGAGCGTCGCCACCGTCAAGACCCATGTCTCCCGCGTCCTCGCCAAGCTCGACCTGAACAACCGGGTACAGATCGCACTGCTCGCCCACGACGCCGGACTGCTCGACGGGGCCGAGGAGGGGCCGGGCGGGAACTGACGGCGGGGCGGTGGCGGCTCGGACCGTCCGGGCTCCTGTCCGGGCCGGCCCGCATCCGGCCAGCGACCGGGCAGCGACCGGGCAGCGACCGGGCAGCGATCCGGGCACCGAAGGGAACTCCCGTCCGTTGGAAGCTGTGAACGGGGAACCACGCGGAACAGCGGGGAACAGCGGGGAACAGTCGACGGCGACGGGGGGCTGTGATGGTGGAAGTGATCGACCTGGGGGAGTAGGGCGAGTCGTTCCGGACGGATCCGCATCCGGTGTACGCGGAACTGCGCGCACGCGGGCCCGTGCACCGGGTCCGCCCGCCCGGTGTCGACAGCGGCTACGAGGCGTGGCTGGTCGTCGGGCACGAGGAGGCCCGCGCGGCGCTCGCCGATCAGCGGCTGGCCAAGGACGGCAGCCGGATCGGGCTGACCTTCCTGGACGTCGACCTGATCGGGGACTACCTGCTCGCCACGGACCCGCCCCAGCACACCCGGCTGCGCTCCCTCGTCTCCCGCGCGTTCACCCCGCGCCGGGTGGAGCGGCTGCGCCCGCGCGTCCAGGAGATCACCGACCAGCTCCTCGACGCCATGCTGCCGCTGGGCCGCGCCGATCTGGTGGAGTCGTTCGCCTTCCCGCTGCCGATCACGGTGATCTGTGAGCTGCTCGGCATCCCCGAGATGGACCGCGCGGAGTTCCGCCGGCTGTCCACGGAGACGGTCGCGCCGACCGACGCGGACAGCGAGTACGGGGCGGTGGCCCGGCTGGGGGAGTATCTGACGGAGCTGATCGAGGACAAGCGCAGCACCGGCCCCGGCGACGATCTGCTCAGCGACCTGCTCCGCACCACCGCCGAGGACGGCGACCGGCTCTCCGTGGCCGAACTGCGCGGCATGGCCTATCTGTTGCTGGTCGCCGGCCATGAGACCACGGTCAATCTGATCACCAACGGGGTGCACGCGCTGCTCATCCACCCCGGGCAGCTCGCCGCCCTGCGCGCCGACATGAGCCTTCTCGACGGGGCGGTCGAGGAGACACTGCGCTACGAGGGCCCGGTGGAGAACGCCACCTTCCGCTTCGCCGCCGAGCCGCTGGACGTCGGCGGTGTCGCCATCGAGAAGGGCGAGGCGGTCCTGATCGGGCTCACCGCGGCCGACCGCGACGGCGACCGTTTCCCCGCCCCCGACCGCTTCGACATCCAGCGCGACACCCGCGGCCATCTGGCGTTCGGCCACGGCATCCACTTCTGCCTGGGCGCCCCGCTGGCCCGCCTGGAGGCCCGTACCGCCCTGCGCACCCTCCTGGAGCGCGCCCCCGGCCTCACCCTGGACGGCCCACCGGGCGAGTGGCTGCCGGGGATGCTGATACGGGGGATGCGGAGCCTGCCGGTGCGCTGGTAGCGGGCGGCACGGGTTGCCGGCCCCACCACGGACCTCGCAAGCCCCGCCCGTCACTCACACCGGGCCCTCACACTGTGCTCACACCGGCTCGGGCCCCCCGAGGATCTCCCCCATCCGCACCGGGCGGTGTTCCCGGCGGGAGCGGTCGCAGGCCTCGGCGATCCGCAGGGCCTGCATCGCCTCGCGGCCGTCGCAGGGGTTGGCGCGTTCGCCGCGGACCACCTCGATGAAGGCGGCGAGTTCGGCCTCGTAGGCCGGGCCGAAGCGCTCCAGGAAGGTGGTCCAGGGCTTACTGGCGGGCGGTGGTCCGGTCGGCTCGGTGGAGGCGATGGGCGTCCGGTCGTCCAGGCCGACGGCGATCTGGTCCAGCTCACCGGCCAGCTCCATGCGGACGTCGTACCCGGCGCCGTTGAGCCGGGTCGCGGTGGCCGTCGCGAGGGTGCCGTCCGCCAGGGTGAGCAGCACCGCGGCGGTGTCGAGGTCGCCCAGCTCACGGAAGAGCGCGGGCCCGTGGTCCGACCCGGCGGCGTACACATCGACGACCTCCCGCCCGGTCACCCAGCGCACCGCGTCGAAGTCGTGGATCAGCGTGTCCCGGTATAAGCCGCCGGACTCCGCCAGATAGGCGGCGGGCGGCGGCGCCTGGTCGGAGGTCATCGCCCGTACGGTGTGCAGCCGGCCCAGCCGCCCGGACCGTACCGCCTCGCGGGCGCCCGCGTACCCGGCGTCGAAGCGGCGCTGGAAGCCCATCTGGAGGATCGTCCCGGCCGTCTCCACCTCGGTGATCACGGCGAGCGTCCCGGGCAGGTCCAGCGCGATGGGCTTCTCGCAGAACACCGGGAGCCCGGAGCGGGCCGCCCGGCCGATCATCTCGGCGTGCGCGGAGGTCGCCGTGGTGATCACCACCGCGTCCACGCCCCAGCGGAAGATCTCGTCCACGCCGGGCGCGGCCGTCTCGCCCAGCCGGTGCGCCAACTCCTGCGCACGGGCGGGATCCGCGTCCGTCAGGATCAGTGAACCGACCTCCCGGTGACGGCTGAGGGTGTTCGCATGAATGGTGCCGATGCGGCCCGTACCGATGACGCCGATGCGCATGGAATCAAAGTGAGGCCCACCGGCCCCGCTGTCAATCCGTATGTCCGGACAACCGAACCACACAGCTTCCCGTCAACCGGTCACAGAGCTACGCTCAAGCCGTGCCCAAACCAGATGTGGACCCGACCGTACGGCTCGACCTGAGTGTCGACCGCAGCTCCCCGGTGCCGTTGTACTTCCAGCTGTCCCAGCAGCTGGAGGCCGCCATCGAGCACGGGGCGCTCACCCCGGGCAGCCTGCTGGGCAACGAGATCGAGCTGGCGGGGCGGCTCGGCCTGTCCCGGCCGACGGTCCGCCAGGCCATCCAGTCGCTGGTCGACAAGGGGCTGCTGGTGCGCCGCCGCGGGGTCGGCACCCAGATCGTGCACAGCCAGGTCAAGCGCCCCCTGGAGCTGAGCAGTCTCTACGACGACCTGGAGGCGGCCGGTCAGCGCCCGGCGACCAAGGTGCTGGTCAACACCGTCGTCGCGGCCCCGGCCGAGGTGGCGGCGGCGCTCGGCGTCCCCGAGGACAGCGACGTACACCATGTCGAACGGCTGCGGCTCGCGCACGGCGAGCCGATGGCGTACCTGTGCAACTTCCTGCCGCCGGGCCTGCTGGACCTGGAGACCGGCCAGCTGGAGGCCACCGGGCTGTACCGGCTGATGCGGTCCGCCGGGATCACCCTGCACAGCGCCCGGCAGTCCATCGGGGCCCGCGCGGCCACCGCCGACGAGGCCGAACGGCTCGGCGAGCCGGCGGGCGCCCCGCTGCTCACCATGCAGCGCACCACCTTCGACGACACCGGCCGCGCGGTGGAGTACGGCACCCACACCTACCGCCCGGCCCGCTACTCCTTCGAGTTCCAGCTCCTGGTGAGGCCGTGAGGGCCCGTGCGGCCCGTTCGGCACGTTCGGCTCGGTTGGCTTGTCCTATTGTCCGGACAATGTGATCGAGTCGCGCCGCCCGGCGGTCGGGGGCACGATCCCCGTGTTCGATAATCGGGCATTCGGAGCCGGTGAGGTCACCGGCCCCTCGCGTACGCAGAACACGGCAAGAAGGGCACCGCCTCGTGGCACGGTTTCGGACCTGGGTAGGCATCGCGCTGGCGGGGACGCTGTGCGCGTCCCTGGCGGGATGCAGCAGCACCGGCGGCAAGCGCGCCGAGGACGCCCGCAAGGCCGCGGCCGAACGCGGGACGTCGGCGGTGACCACGCCGCGCTGGACGTTCGCCATGGTCACCCACTCGGGTGATGGCGACACCTTCTGGGACATCGTGCAGAGCGGCGCCGAGGAGGCCGCCGCCAAGGACAACATCAACTTCCTGTACTCGCACGACGACGAGGCCCAGCAGCAGGCGCAGCTGGTGGACGCGGCCGTGGACAAGAAGGTCGACGGGATCATCGTCACCCTGGCCAAGCCCGACGCGATGAAGGCGGCGGTCGCCCGCGCGGTGGCGGCCGGTATCCCCGTGGTCACGGTGAACTCGGGGTCGGCGGAGTCCAAGGCGTTCGGCGCGCTCACCCATATCGGGCAGGACGAGACCGTCGCCGGGCAGGCGGTCGGCGAGGAGCTGAACGAGCGGGGCCGCAAGAAGGCGGTCTGTGTGCTGCACGAGCAGGGCAATGTGGGCCATGAGCAGCGCTGCGCGGGCCTCGCGGAGACCTTCGACGGCCAGGTGCAGAACCTGTATGTGACTGGCACGAGCATGCCGGACGTGCAGTCCGCCATCGAGGCCAAGCTCCAGACGGACCGGGCCATCGACGCCGTGGTCACCCTGGGCGCCCCGTACGCCGACACCGCCGTGAAGGCCAAGCAGGGCGCGGACAGCGGCGCCGAGATCGACACCTTCGACCTCAACGCCAAGGTCGCCGCCCTCCTGGCGGACGGCACCCTCGGCTTCGCCGTCGACCAGCAGCCCTACCTCCAGGGCTACGAGGCGGTCGACCTGCTCTGGCTGTACCGGTACAACGCGGATGTGCTGGGCGGCGGCAAGCCGGTGCTGACCGGCCCGCAGATCATCACGAAGGACCAGGCGGCCGAGCTGGCGGAGTACACGAAGCGGGGCACCCGATGAGCGCGCCCATGGACGTCCTCGGCGATGAAAGGTATCGGCGGCCGTCCCCCCTGCGCAGCCTGCTCGGCCGCCCCGAACTGGGCTCGGTCGTCGGCGCGCTCGCCGTCTTCGTCTTCTTCGCGCTGACCGCCGACAGCTTCCTGCGCGCCGCCAGCCTCAGCACGGTCCTGTACGCGTCCTCCACCATCGGCATCATGGCGGTCCCCGTCGCGCTGCTGATGATCGGCGGCGAGTTCGATCTGTCCGCGGGCGTCATGGTGACGTCCTCCGCGCTGATCTCCTCGATGTTCAGCTACCAGCTGACCGCGAACGTCTGGGTCGGCGTCGGCGTGTCGCTGCTGCTCACCCTCGCCATCGGCGCCTTCAACGGCTTCATGCTGACCCGCACCAACCTGCCCAGCTTCATCATCACGCTGGGCACCTTCCTGATGCTGACCGGCATGAACCTAGGCTTCACCAAGCTGATCAGCGGCACGGTCTCGACGAAATCCATCGCCGACATGGAGGGCTTCCCGACCGCCCACGACCTGTTCGCGTCCACCCTCACCATCGGCGGAGTCGCCTTCAAGGTCACCATCCTGTGGTGGTTCGGCCTGGTCGCCCTCGCCTCCTGGATCCTGCTGCGCACCCGCGCGGGCAACTGGATCTTCGCGGTCGGCGGCAACAAGGACGCCGCCCGCGCGGTGGGCGTCCCGGTGCGCGCGACGAAGATCGGCCTCTACATGGGCGTCGCCTTCGGCGCCTGGATCTCCGGCCAGCATCTGCTCTTCTCGTACGACGTCGTCCAGTCCGGCGAGGGTGTCGGCAACGAGCTGATCTACATCATCGCGGCCGTCATCGGCGGCTGTCTGATCACCGGCGGGTACGGCAGCGCCGTCGGCTCGGCGGTCGGCGCGCTCATCTTCGGCATGACCAGCAAGGGCATCGTGTTCGCCGAGTGGAACCCCGACTGGTTCAAGTTCTTCCTGGGCGCGATGCTGCTCCTCGCGACCCTGCTCAACGCCTGGGTCCGCAAGCGCGCGGAGGCCACCAAGTGACGCCGTCGACCGTCCGCCGTACGCCCCTCGTGGAACTCTCCGGCGTCAGCAAGCAGTACGGCGGCGTCCGCGCCCTCGAAGATGTCTCCCTGGCGGTCCACGCCGGGGAGATCACGTGCGTGCTGGGCGACAACGGCGCCGGGAAATCCACCCTCATCAAGATCATCGCCGGGCTGCACCGGCACGACGGGGGCACCCTGCGCATCGACGGTGAGGAGACCCGTCTCGGCTCCCCGCGCGAGGCCCTGGACCGCGGGATCGCCACCGTCTACCAGGACCTGGCCGTCGTCTCCCTGATGCCCGTATGGCGCAATTTCTTCCTCGGCTCCGAGCCACGGAAGGGAACGGGACCCTTCCGCCGCCTCGACGTCGAGCACATGCGCCGCACCACCCGCGCGGAACTGCTCCGCATGGGCATCGACCTGCCCGACGTGGACCGCCCCATCGGCACCCTCTCCGGCGGCCAGCGCCAGTGCGTGGCCATCGCCCGCGCGGTCCACTTCGGCGCCCGCGTCCTCATCCTGGACGAACCCACGGCCGCGCTCGGCGTCAAACAGTCCGGGGTGGTCCTGAAATACGTGACGGCGGCCCGCGACCACGGCCTGGGTGTGGTCCTGATCACCCACAACCCCCACCACGCGTACCTGGTGGGCAACCACTTCACCCTCCTCAGACACGGCAGAACAACAGGCACCTACGACCACAACGCCATCACCCTCCCCACCCTGACCACACAAATGGCAGGCGGCGACGCCCTGACAGCCCTGGAACAACAACTGAAGAATCCATAGGCGCGCGCAATGGAGAACGGGTGCGGACAGTGGGAAACGGGGGGCCCGGGCAGCGCCCTGAAGGGGCGCGGGGAACTGCGCGACCGGCCACGACGGGCCCGCACCCGCCGCGCCGAACCGCTCCACCCCACCGCTGAGGCGCCCCCGGACGTCGCTCCGCGCGGCACGCCGGCCAGGGCGACGCCCCTAAAGGGGCGCGGGGAACGGCGCGACAAGCCACGACCCACCCGCACCCGCCGACGAACCGAACCGCACCCGCCGACAAACCGAACCACCCCCGGCGACAAGGCGCCCCGTTCGCCGCCGAAGGCCCCCGTGCGGCAGAATCGGCCCCGATGAGCACCTACCGCGACCTCGCCTTCCCGAGGGCCCTGACCAACACCCGGGTCGGCGGAGCCCCCATCGGTTCCCGGCGTGCCCCCGCCCTGCGCACGGTCGGCACCCGCGAACGCCGCTCGCACCTCACCGCCCCCCGCGTCCCCACGGTCGGCATCGACATCGGCGGCACCAAGGTGATGGCCGGTGTCGTGGACGCCGACGGCCAGATCCTGGAGAAGCTCCGCGCGGAGACCCCGGACAAGTCCAAGAGCCCCAGAGTCGTCGAGGACACCATCGTCGAACTGGTCCTGGACCTCTCCGACCGGCACGACGTGCACGCGGTCGGCATCGGCGCGGCCGGCTGGGTCGACGCCGAGCGCAACCGGGTGCTCTTCGCACCCCATCTGTCCTGGCGCAACGAGCCCCTCCGGGACCGCCTCGCCAGCCGCCTGTCCGTCCCGGTGCTGGTCGACAACGACGCCAACACCGCCGCCTGGGCCGAATGGCGCTTCGGCGCAGGACGCGGCGAGGACCACCTCGTCATGATCACCCTCGGCACCGGAATCGGCGGCGCGATCCTGGAGGACGGCCAGGTCAAACGCGGCAAGTACGGGGTCGCGGGCGAGTTCGGCCATATGCAGGTCGTGCCCGGCGGCCACCGCTGCCCGTGCGGCAACCGCGGCTGCTGGGAGCAGTACAGCTCCGGCAACGCCCTGGTCAGAGAGGCCCGCGAGCTGGCCGCCGCCGACTCCCCGGTGGCGTACGGGATCATCGAGCACGTCAAGGGGCAGATCTCCGACATCACCGGTCCGATGATCACCGAGCTGGCCCGCGACGGCGACGCCATGTGCACCGAGCTGCTCCAGGACATCGGCCAGTGGCTCGGCGTCGGCATCGCCAACCTCGCCGCCGCCCTCGACCCGTCGTGCTTCGTGATCGGCGGCGGGGTCTCCGCGGCCGACGATCTGCTGATCGTCCCCGCGCGGGACGCCTTCAAGCGCCACCTCACCGGCCGCGGCTACCGGCCCGAGGCCCGGATCGTACGGGCCCAGCTCGGCCCCGAGGCCGGCATGGTCGGCGCCGCGGACCTGGCCCGGCTGGTCGCCCGCCGCTTCCGGCGGGCCAAGCGGCGCCGGGTGGAGCGCTACGAGCGCTACGAGCGGTACGCGGAGGCCCGGCGCACCCCAGGGGAGTCGTTGTGACCATGTCGCCCGTAGGGCCGGCCCGCGAGGCCATGTCGCCGAGCGAACCGCCGGGCCCGCCCGAGGGCCGCCGCCACATGATCCGCCGCCGCGCGTTCACCCTGATGATCATCGTGCTGCTCATCGGCATCCCGGCCGGCTATCTGGTGATCTCCGCCAACCAGAGCCGCGACAGCGGCAAGAAGAAGGAGGAGAAGTACGCCGCGACCGGCCTGACCTTCGACTGGCCGTCCAAGGTGCAGATCCGCCTCTACGAGGTCCCCATCCCGCGCCCCGCGGGCAAGGTCGCCTACTACGAGACCAACAACTGGCGCACCAGCCGCCTCTACGTCCAGTTCCAGACCCCCAACGCCAACCTCGACGAGTTCCTGCGCGAGATGGGCACCAGCCGGGTGGAACTGGAGCGCAACCGGATCACCATCAGCGAGCGCGACCAGGAAGTCGTCGGCTGGGACTTCGACACCACCGGCCCCTGGTACGGCCTGGTCCACGACCAGAAGGACCCGCATCCCACCCAGGACGTGATGGTCAGCCTGGCCGAGCCGAACAACCCGTTCGTCTACCTGGTGTCGCGCACCACGCCCTGAACGGCGCCGGGCGCCCGTCGCCGGGGCCGATTGTCAGACCCCGCCCGTAGAGTCGAAGACAAGTGATCCGACAGACGGGCGGGAGGTGACCAGACGTATGCGAACGGCCGAGGACGGGGTGGACGGGGTGTCCGTGCGGCTGGCCGCCGTCTTCCTGCCCGCGCCGCTGCCCCGCGAGGGCCGGATGGCCTTCTGGGACCCCGACGGGGAGGCTCCGCCCGGCCTTGGGCCGCACGGTGCGGCTCCGCCCGGCCCTGGCCCCAACGGCGTCGGTCTGACCGGCCCGGGGCCGCACGGTGCGGCTCCGCCCGGTCTTGGGCTGCACGGCGAGGCGCCCGGCCCTGGCCCTCACGGCGTCGGTCTGATCGGCCCTGGGTCGCACGGTGCGGAGCCGACCGGACCTGGCTCGCACGGCGTCGGGCTCACCGGCCCCGGCCCGCACAGTGCGGAGCCGACCGGTTCCGGGTCGCACGGCGTCGGGCCGACCGGCCCCGGCCCGCACACCGTGGAGCTGACGGTCGTCCGCCCCCATGGCTCGTCCGGAGCGTCGGTACGCCGTCGGCGCGCGCCCGCGCTGACCCTCCCCCTCGGCGAGGCGCTGCCCCTGCTGGTGCGGGCCCGCCGCGACCCCGCCGCCCACCCGGCCACCGCCTGCTGGGGCGCGGCGGCCCTGCACGCGCTGCGGCTCGCCGCCCGGGGCAGGCTGCTGCCCGGCCTCACCGCCACCGGGCACGACGCCTGGCGGGCCGGCCCCCTAGACCCCGCCGACATCGCCCACCTGCGCGCGGTGGCGGCGGCCCTGCCGTACGAGGGCCACGCGGTCCCGCTGCCCGGCCCCGGCCCGCTCCGGCTGCCCGAGCCCGAACACCTGATGCGGGCCTTCCTCGACGCCGTCGCCGACACCCTGCCCCGCACCCCCGCCGCCCCGTACGCGGCCGGGAAGCCCTTCGCCGACCTCCGCCCGCAGCAGCTGCCCGGCGCCCGCGACTGGGCCGCCGAGGTCGCCGCCGGGATGGACGCGGGCGTCCGGATCTCCCTGCGCCTGGACCTGTCGGCGTACGACCTCTTCGACAGCGGGGAGGGCGGGCACTCCGGCGGCGCCCGCGCGCGGGGTGCGGGCGCCGCCGTCGTCCAGGTGCACAGCCTGGCCGATCCCACGCTGGTCGCGGACGCGGCGGCGCTGTGGGCGGGCGACGCCGACGACGCCTTCGGGCCCCGCTCCCGGGTGGACGCGGCGCTCGCGGTCCGGCGCGCGGCCCGCGTATGGCCGCCCATGGAGCGGCTCACCGAGCGGGACGTACCCGACGTCCTCGCCCTGTCCGAGGAAGAACTGGGCGATCTGCTCGGCGTCGCCGCCACCCGCCTCGCGGCGGCCGGGGTCGCCGTGCACTGGCCCCGCGACCTGGCCCAGGACCTCACCGCGTCGGCCGTGGTGCGCCCCGCGCCCGGCTCGGCGACGGACGGCACGGGCTTCTTCGACAGCGGGGAACTCCTCCAGTTCCGCTGGCAGCTGGCACTGGGCGGCGACCCGCTCAGCGACGCCGAGATGGACCTGCTGGCCGAGGCACACCGCCCGATGGTCCGGCTGCGCGACAGCTGGGTGCTGGTCGACCCGGCCCTGGTCCGCAAGGCCCGCAGGCGCGAACTGGGCCTGCTGGACCCGGTCGACGCGCTGTCCGTCGCCCTCAGCGGCAGCGCGGAGGTCGACGGCGAGAGCGTCGAGGCGGTCCCGGTCGGCGCGCTGGCCGCCCTGCGCGACCGCCTGACGACCGGCGTGCGTCCGGCGGAGCCGCCCCCGGGTCTCGCCGCCACCCTGCGCGAGTACCAACTGCGCGGGCTGGCCTGGCTCGACCTCATGACATCCCTCGGCCTCGGCGGCTGCCTCGCCGACGACATGGGCCTCGGCAAGACCGTCACCCTCATCGCCCTGCACCTCGAACGGGCCCGCACCGAACCGACCCTCGTCGTCTGCCCGGCCTCCCTGCTCGGCAACTGGCAGCGCGAGATCACCCGCTTCGCCCCCGGCGTCCCCGTCCGCCGCTTCCACGGCACCGACCGCACCCTTCAGGACCTGACCGGCGGCTTCGTCCTCACCACGTACGGCACCATGCGCTCGGCCGCCACCACGCTCGCCGCCCACCGCTGGGGCATGGTCGTCGCCGACGAGGCCCAGCATGTGAAGAACCCCTACTCGGCCACCGCGAAGGCCCTGCGCACCATCCCCACACCCGCGCGCGTGGCCCTCACCGGCACACCCGTGGAGAACAACCTCTCCGAACTGTGGGCCCTGCTCGACTGGACCACCCCCGGACTGCTCGGCCCCCTCAAGTCCTTCCGCGCCCGGCACGCCCGCGCGGTCGAGAACGGCGAGGACGACCAGGCCGTCGAGCGCCTCGCCCGCCTGGTCCGCCCGTTCCTGCTGCGCCGCAAGAAGTCCGACCCCGGCATCGTCCCCGAACTGCCCCCCAAGACCGAGACCGACCACCCCGTACCCCTCACCCGCGAACAGGCCGCGTTGTACGAGGCGGTGGTCCGGGAGTCGCTGCTCGCCATCGAGACCGCCGAGGGCATCGCCAGGCGGGGCCTGGTGCTGAAGCTGCTCGGCGCGCTCAAGCAGATCTGCGACCACCCCGCGCTGTATCTGAAGGAGACGCACCCGGACGCCGCCGCGACGGACCGCCTGCCGGCCCGCTCCGGCAAACTGGCCCTCCTGGACGAACTCCTCGACACGCTGCTCTCCGAGGACGGCTCGGCGCTGGTCTTCACCCAGTACGTGGGCATGGCCCGGCTGATCGCCACCCACCTCGCCGCCCGCGCGATCCCCGTCGAGCTGCTGCACGGCGGTACGCCGGTACCCGAGCGCGAGCGCATGGTGGACCGCTTCCAGAGCGGGGCGACCCCGGTGCTGGTGCTGTCCCTCAAGGCGGCGGGCACCGGCCTCAACCTCACCCGCGCGGGCCATGTCGTCCACTTCGACCGCTGGTGGAACCCGGCCGTCGAGGAACAGGCCACCGACCGCGCCTACCGCATCGGCCAGACCCAGCCCGTCCAGGTCCACCGCCTGATCACCGAGGGCACCATCGAGGACCGCATCGCCGAGATGCTCACCGCGAAACGGGCCCTGGCCGACGCGATCCTCGGCTCCGGCGAATCCGCCCTCACCGAACTGACGGACCGCGAGCTGTCCGACCTGGTGTCCCTGCGGAGGGAGTCATGAGCGGGGGGAGGCGGGAGTGGGCGGTGGAGGAGTGGGGGGTTGAGGAGGCGGCTTGTGCGCAGGGGGTGACGCGGGCGGAGCAGGTGGCGCGCGCGGAGGGGGCTGCCTGGGCGGGGGACGCGGCTCGTGCTGAGGCGGCGGGGGCGGGGACGGCGGCTGGTGCTGAGGGGGTGGCCGGGGCGGAGCAGGCAGCTCGCGCAGAGGGGATGACGCGGGCGGAGGAGGCGAGGCGGGCGGAGGCTCGCACCGCGGACTCGGCCCGGATCGAGGGAGCGCCCGGGATTGGCGAGCGGGCGCCCGGGATTGAGGAGGCCGCCCGGATCGAGGGAGCGGCCCGGATTGAGGAGACCGCCCGGATCGAAGGCGCGGCGCCGACCGAGGCGCACCGGCCGACCGGGTCCAGCCCCGCCGAGGCCGCACGCCGTGCCTTGCGTGCCGCGCGGGAGCGGGGGAGCGGTGACGGTGAGCGGGGCGACGACGCGGCGGAGGGCGTCCGGGGAGTCCGGCCGCCCCGGCCCGGCGGTCCCGGACCCCGCCCCGGTGACGCGGCACGGGCGGCACTGCGGGAGGCGGTGTCCGCGCGGCGGGCGCAGAGCGCCGGGGACGACGTGGAGGGTGAGCCGGGTGAGGGGCCGGGCGGTCGGCCGCAGCAGGGCGCCCCGTCCGGTACGGCCGCGCAGGCGCCCGCCGTGCCCCGGCCCGGCGGTACCCGGCCCTCCGAAGCCGCACGCGAGGCGCTGCGGCTGGCGCTCGCCGAGGAGCGGGCCACGGAGGGCGAGGCCGTCGACCGGACGAAACGCACGGGCGCTGTTCAGCGAACCGCCGGGGGTGGGTCCGCCGAGCCCCGGGCGAAGGGCGCCGACCCCGCACCTCACCGCGCCATTTCCCGCCTGCTGACGCCCTCGCGCAAGGACCCCGCCCCGGCGCCCCCCGCCGCCCCACACCACCCCACCGACCTGCCCCCCGAGCCTCCTCCCACCCCCTCCACTCCAGCCACGTCCTTGTCCACCTCAGCCACCCCCTCCACCTCAGCCACGTCCTCGCCCACCTCAGCCACCCCCTCCACCTCAGCCACGTCCTCGTCCACCCCAGCCACCCCAGTCACCTCCTCCTCCACCCCAGTCACCCCCTCTGCTCCCTCCACCCCCTCCATGGCCTCGCCTCGCCGCGACGGTGACCATCGCCGGACGTTCCCGGCCCTGCCACCGCGGCCGGTGGATGATGGCGGCTTCGCCGGGACCTGGTGGGGCAACGCGTGGGTCTCGGCGCTGGAGGAGGGCGCGCTGGACGCGAAACGGCTGGCGCGGGGACGGGGCTATGCCGAGCGGGGCCATGTGGACGCCATCACGGTGACGCCGGGCCTGGTGCTGGCGTATGTGCAGGGGAGCCGGCAGCGGCCGTACCGCGTGCAGGTGAGGTTGCGGACGCTGGAGGACGCGGACTGGGAGCGGTTCCTGGACGCGGCGGCCGAGCGGCCGGCGCATATCGCGGCGCTGCTGGACAAGGAGATGCCGCACGCCCTCGCGGAAGGTGAGGTCCGGCTGCTGCCCGCCGCCGGGGACCTCGAACCGCAGTGCAGCTGTCCCGACCGGGCGCACCCCTGCAAACACGCGGCGGCCCTGTGCTACCAGACGGCCCGGCTGCTCGACGCCGACCCTTTCGTGCTGCTCCTGCTGCGCGGCCGGGGAGAGCGCGAGGTGCTGGACGCGCTGTCCCGCCGCAGCGCGGCCCGCGCCGCCCGTGCCGCCCAGGAGCGCGAACCGGCCCCGCTGCCCGGCGTACGGGCCACGGAGGCCCTGGCCCGCCGGGCGCTCCCGCCGCTGCCGCCGCCGTTGCCCGTCCCGCCGCATCCCGGGCAGCCGCCCGCCTATCCGGCGTCCCCGGGCGGCCCCGACCCCTTCGCGCTGGACCAGCTGGCGACCGACGCGGCGGCCCGCGCGTACGCACTGCTCGCCACCGGACGCGATCCGGTGGCCGACCTGACGGTGTGGCAGGACGCGGTACGGCTCGCGGCGGCCCGCCCGGGGTCCGGCCTCACGGCGAGCACCCGCGCGCTGTACTCGTCGCTCGCGTCCGCCGCCGGGCGTACGTCGGCGGAGCTGGCCCGCGCGGTCGCGGCGTGGCGGCAGGGCGGGTTCGAGGGGCTCGCCGTGCTCGAAGAGCCGTGGGATCCACCGGCCGGGCGCTTCGACCGGGCCCGCCCGCTCCTCCTCGCCGCCGACCTGCCCGCCTTCCGCCCCTGGCGCAACCGCCTGACCCACCCGCGCGGCCGTGTCCAGCTCAGACTCGGCCGGGACGGGCTGTGGTACGCCTACGAGTCGGAGCCCGGCGCCGACGACTGGTGGCCCCGGGGCACCCCCGACCTGGACCCGGTGGGCGCCCTCACCGGCCTCGGCGGGCAGTAGCCGGGCCCGGCCCTTCCGCTCAGCCGCACCCGCCGCCGCGACGAAGCCGGGCGCCCGCCCGCGCCGGGAGGCCGCCTCGCCCTCCCGGCGCCGGACACCGGGGGCCGGGCGAGCACGCTTCGGGCCGGCTGAGACTCCCGCCGCAGCGGAGGACGGAGCGCGGCAGGTGGGCGACAGCCGGTCGGCCGCGAGGGGCGCCCCGCAGGCCCACGTCTTCGCTCGCGCCCCCGCCCGCCTGCGGCGCCGCGGAGCCAACACGCGGCGCGACGCCGAGACGCGCAAGGACAGACTCACGGCCCTGGAGTCCTGGCCCTGGAGTCCCGTCACGACCCCCTGGCCGCCCCCGTGACCGGCAAGGGGGCCACGCCCCATCCACCCGCCCCAAGCCCTGCGCCCGCTCACACCCGTTCCCCGACCCCCTCACCTCCCCCCACCCCCGTTCGCCCACCCCCACTCCCTCACCCCCATTCCCTCACCCCCACCCCGGAGCCCCCCGATGCGGCCGTGGCCGATGGGCGGCCAGCAGGGCCATGTCGTCCGTGGCCGGGCCGCCGCAGAAGTCGCGTACGTCGGTGACCAGGGTGTCGAGGAGACGGTTGGGTGAGGGGAAGGTGCGGCCTTGGAGGCGGGCCGCCGGGTCGTAGAACGCTCCGGACAGGTCGCGTGCCTCGGACAGGCCGTCGGTGTAGAGCAGCAGGGTGGCTTCCGGCGGGAAATCCCATTCGTCGGGGTGGCGGCCGTCGGGCGCGAGTTCGGCGAGGCCCAGCGGCAGCGAGAACGTGGTGGGGGTGAGGGTGCGGACGGAGCCGTCGCCGCCGAGCAGCAGCGGCACGGGATGGCCGCAGTTGACCAGCCGCAGCACCTGGTGACCGGGCGGGATCTCGACCAGTACGCAGGTGGCGAAGCCCTCGGTGTCGTCGATGCCGCTGCGGCGGGCGCCCTCGCGCGCCAGCGCCTGCTCCAGACGGGTGGCCACCCCGGTGAGGGTCGCCTCGGTGTGTGCCGCCTCCCAGAACGCGCCGAGCAGTACGGACACCGCCTCGATCGCGCCGAGCCCCTTGCCCCGTACGTCGCCCATCACCAGCCGTACGCCGTACGGGGTGGACCGGGCGCCGTACAGATCCCCGCCGATCAGCGCCTCCTGCTCGGCGGCCTCGTAGCGGGTGCCGACGCGCAGTCCGTCGATGCGTTCGGCGGGGGTGGGCAGTACGGCCCGCTGGGCCGCCTCGGACAGGCTGCGCGCGGTGGCGAGCTGGCGGCGGCCCCGCCGGACCACGGTGTTCAGCAGCGCGGCGATGGCCGTGACGAACAGGATGGTGGCGAGTTCGGTCACCAGCAATTGGACGCCCGCCGACTCCCACACCTGTCCCGCGCCCAGGTCCAGCAGAGTGGCGGCGAGCATCGAGGCGGCGCCGTAGGCCACCGTCGTCCAGAAGGAGAACTGCGGTGCCGCCATCAGAGGGGCCGAGACGAAGAACGGGGTCCCGGACAGGTACGGCGGTGTGAACAGCTGGACGACGGTCCCGAGGACGATCAGGTAGGCGGGCAGCAGACGGGACAGCCACAGAGCGAGGCCCGTCCTGTCCGCGACCGCTTCCTTGACGCCTGCGAGCCCTGCTTTCATGCCATCCCCCGGAGGGCCTTACCGGGCGTTCATCGTCGCGCCCGGCGGTGGGCCATGAGCAGACCGAGGGCGATGCCCACGATGAGGGTGACGGTGAGGACGCTCCACAGCGGAAGCGTGACGGTCGGGATCCACAGCCGGATCGTGACCGACTTCGTGTTCGCGGCGATGAACCAGATCGCCAGGGCCGCGAGCACCACGAACCCGATGGTGCGCAGCCGTACGTCCCTCCCCTTGACCGTCAGAGTGGACGGCCCATGCGGATTTTTCGCAGTGTATTGGGACATGTGCCCCATTATCGCTGCACCACCCCCACCCGCACCCGTACCGGCCCCCGCACCCATCGCAGCGGCTCCGGCTCCCAGCACCTCGCGGGCACCCCCGGCCGTGCGTTCGTGACGGCCGAGCGACCTGGCGGGAGGGGGACCGGGCCCGCTAGATTCACCCCGGCTATGTGACATCTCGTGACAGATGAGAGGCTCGGACGGGTGAGCGAGACACCACGCAACACCCTGCAATACCGTTTTGACGGGCCGGAGGAGGCGCCGGTCCTGATCCTGGGACCCTCTCTGGGAACTACGTGGCACATGTTTGATCGCCAGGTCCCCGAGCTGGCCGAGCAGTGGCGGGTCTTCCGCTACGACCTGCCCGGTCACGGCGGTGCCCCCGCCCATCCCGCCGGTTCCGTCACCGAGCTGACGGCCCGGCTCCTCGCCACGCTCGACGGGCTCGGCGTGCAGCGGTTCGGATACGCGGGCTGCGCGCTCGGTGGTGCCGTCGGGGTGGAGCTGGCGCTGCGCCATCCCGAGCGGCTGGCGTCGCTGGCGCTGATCGCCGCGTCCCCGCGGTTCGGTACGGCGGACGAGTTCCGTCAGCGCGGGGTGATCGTACGGACGAACGGGCTCGACCCGATCGCACGTACCTCGCCCGACCGGTGGTTCACGGGCGGGTTCGCCGCCGCGCAGCCCGCGATCACCGACTGGGCCGTACAGATGGTCCGCACCACCGACCCCGGCTGCTACATCGCCGCCTGCGAGGCGCTCGCCACCTTCGACGTACGGCCCGAGCTGGGCCGGGTCGGGGTCCCGACGCTGGTCCTGGTCGGCTCCGACGATCAGGTGACCGGCCCCGCGGAGGCCCGCACGCTGGTCGCCGGGATCCCGGACGCGCGCCTCGCGGTCGTCCCCGGCGCCTCGCACCTGGTCCCGGTCGAGCAGCCCGCCGCCGTGACCGATCTGCTGGTCCGGCACTTCTCCACCGCCTGGCAGCACCCGCACGACACCGGGCAGACCGCCATCCCGGCGGCCCCCGTCAAACCGGCGCTCGCCGCGCCCGCGCCGAGCGCGCCGGTCGCCGAGATCGCCCCCGCCCCCGTACCCGCCCCGCGCGCGGGCGGCCGGCCGGACCCGTACGACGCCGGGATCAAGGTGCGCCGCGAGGTGCTCGGGGACGCGCACGTGGACCGGGCGCTGGCCCGGGCCGACGAGTTCTCCGGCGACTTCCAGGAGTTCATCACCCGCTACGCCTGGGGCGAGGTCTGGGACCGGCCGGGCCTGGACCGCCGTACCCGCAGCTGCATCACGCTCACCGCGCTCGTGGCCGGCGGGCACCTCGACGAACTCGCCTTCCACACCCGCGCCGCCCTGCGCAACGGCCTCACCCCGGCCGAGATCAAGGAAGTCCTCCTCCAGGCCGCCGTCTACTGCGGGGTCCCCGCCGCCAACAGCGCCTTCAAGGTGGCCCAGCAGGTGATCCGGGAGGAGACGACCCCCTCGGAGTAGGGAGGGCGGAAATCAGCGGGCCCTTGTGCGGCCGTCGGCGCCCGGCGGCAGGATGGCCGCATGAGGCTCACGAAGAAGTCGCACTCCTGTGTCCGCCTGGAGAAGGACGGGCTGACGCTCGTCCTCGATCCGGGCGGGTTCAGCGAGGAGGACGCCGCCGTCGGCGCGGACGCGATCCTGGTCACCCACGAGCATCCCGACCACTTCCACGAGGGACGGCTCAGGGCCGCCCTGGAGACCGGTCCCGGCACGGAGATCTGGACGCTCAGATCGGTCGCGGAGCAGCTGTCGGCGGCGTTCCCCGGGCGGGTGCACACCGTCGGACACGGCGACACCTTCACCGCCGCCGGGTTCGACATCCAGGTCCACGGCGAACTGCACGCCGTGATCCACCCCGACCTGCCGCGCATCACCAACGTCGGCTATCTGGTGGACGGCGGACGGATCTTCCACCCCGGCGACGCCCTCACCGTCCCCGACCACGCCGTGGAGACCCTCCTCGCCCCGGTGCAGGCACCCTGGAACAAGATCTCCGAGGTCATCGACTACGTCCGCGAGGTCGGGCCGCGGCGCGTCTACGACATCCACGACGCCCTGCTCACCGACCTCGCCCGCCCGATCTACGACAACCAGATCGGCCGGCTCGGCGGCTCCGAGCATCTGCGGCTGGCGTCGGGGGCCTTCGCCGACCTGTGAGCCGTG
Source organism: Streptomyces sp. NPDC056734 (assembly GCF_042790455.1). Lineage (NCBI taxonomy): Bacteria > Bacillati > Actinomycetota > Actinomycetes > Kitasatosporales > Streptomycetaceae > Streptomyces > Streptomyces sp. NPDC056734. The sequence goes on along the minus strand of NZ_JBHTZD010000015.1, from coordinate 49,499 downwards.
CTCCCCGGCCGGGCGGGCCGCGCGCCGGGCGGGACGGCGTTGTCAGACCCGCCCGGTAGGTTGTGGAACATGCGCATCGCGACCTGGAACGTGAACTCGATCACCGCCCGCCTGCCGAGGCTCCTCGCCTGGCTGGAGAGCAGCGGCACCGACGTGCTGTGCCTCCAGGAGGCCAAGCTCGCCGAGGACCAGTTCCCGTTCGACCGGCTGCGCGAGCTGGGCTACGAGGCGGCGGTGCACGCCGACGGGAGATGGAACGGCGTGGCGGTGCTCTCCCGGGTAGGCATCGAGGACGTCGTCAGGGGACTCCCCGGCGACCCCGGCTACGACGGCAAGCACGAACCCCGCGCGATCTCCGCGACCTGCGGCCCCGTCCGCGTCTGGTCGGTGTACGTGCCCAACGGCCGCGAGGTCGGCCACCCGCACTACGCGTACAAGCTCCAGTGGTTCGAGGCCCTGCGCGCCGCCGTCACCCAGGACGCCCACGGCAGCCGCCCCTTCGCCGTCCTCGGGGACTACAACGTGGCACCGGCCGACGACGACGTCTTCGACGTGGCCGCGTTCGAGGGCGCCACCCATGTCACCCCCGCCGAGCGCGCCGCCCTCACCGCCCTGCGCGAGACGGGCCTGTCCGATGTCGTCCCGCGCCCCCTGAAGTACGACCACCCGTACACGTACTGGGACTACCGCCAGCTCGCCTTCCCCAAGAACCGCGGCATGCGCATCGACCTGGTCTACGGCAACGAGCCCTTGGCCAAGGCCGTCACCGACGCCTACGTCGACCGGGAGGAGCGCAAGGGCAAGGGCGCCTCCGACCACGCCCCGGTCGTGGTGGACCTCGATGTCCAGCCGTCTTAGTGCCCGGTCGGCCCGTCCGACGCGCCCGCCAAGCCCGCCCGACGCGCGCCCCGGCCGTCACAGCAGCCCCAGATCCACCGACTCCGCCATTGCCGCCAGCCCCGCGTCGCCGGGGTGGAGATGGTCCCCGCTGTCGTAGGCGGCCAGCATCGCCTCCGGCCGGAGCGGGTCCCGGATCACCGCGTCGAAGTCGAGCACGGCGTCGAAGACCCCGCCGCCGCGGATCCAGTCGTTGACGGCGGCCCGCTCGGCGTCCACGGCCGCCGTGCAGCCGCTGCGGCCACCGCACGGCAGGAGCGTGGCCCCCAGCACCCGCAGCCCCCGGCGGTGCGCCCGGTCGGCGATCTCCCGCAGCCCGGCGGTCAGCCGTGCCGCGCTCCCGCCGGACAGCAGATCGTTCACGCCGTGCAGGACGATCACCGTACGCACCGACGGCTGGGCGAACACATCGCGGTCCAGCCGGTGCAGCGCGCTGACCCCGGCCCCGTCCGTGGAGATCCCGTCGCCGGGATAGCGGTCGGAGCCGACCCGGTTGCCCGCGATGCCCTGATTGAGCACGCCGAAGCGCGGCACCTCGTCCTGTGCCAGCAGCCGGTCGGCCAGGGCGTCGGGCCAGCGGCGGTTCGCGTCGGCCGTGGAGCGGTCGCCGTCGGTGATCGAGTCACCGAGCAGCACCAGCGACCCCGGCCCGCCGCCCACCTCCACCCCGGTCAGCAGCGGCCAGCTGCTGATCGCCGCGGTGTACGCCGCCCCCGACCCGTCGGCCGTGCGGTCGCCGGGGCCGCCGCCGACGTACGACCGCTGTACGGCCAGCCGGTGACCGGGCGCCGCGCTCACCGTGCCGGGCAGATGGAAGCTGACCAGGAGGTTGGTGTCCGCGGGGACGGTGAAAGGGAGCGGGTCGCTGTACGCCTGCGCTCCGGCCGGAAGCGAGACATCCGGCGATCCGCCGAAGGTCACCGGCGTCGGGGTGCCCTTCGCTTCGGCGCCCGCCGCCTGGACCGCCACCGTGGCCGCGCCGATCCGCACCGGCGTGCTCGCGAAGACATTGTCGAAGCGCAGCCGCACGCGCGGGCCGCCCGCCGAGGTGTGCACCACCAGCCGCAGCGTCCGGTCCGTCCAGGGGCCGACGGCCGGCCGGCCGGAGGGCGCGGCGGCCCAGGAGCCGGTCCAGCCGTCCGCCGCCGCCCGTACCGACAGGGCGAAGACATGCAGGCCGGGCGCCTGCGGCAGCCGTACCGAGGCGACCTCGCGACCCGGCGCGAGCGGCACGGTCACGACGTACAGCCGGGCCTGCTCGGTGAGCCGGCCGGCGGGGGTGTTGATGTGCGGCAGGGCGACGGCCTTGGTGGCGAGCGGGCCGGTGCGCCAGTCGGGGGCGGTGAGGTCGTACGGGGCGCGGGTGCCGTCGGCGTACTCGACCAGGCCGCTGCCGCTCACGTCGGCGCCGCCGGTCCCGGCGACCAGGAAGGCGAGGGCGTCCCCGCGGCCCCCCGCCAGCACCCACTGGCCGTCGGCGCGCACATTGTCCGGCGTGCCCGGTGCCCGCGCGGGCCAGGTCAGCCGGGCGCCCTGCACGGTCAGCGCAGCGCCCGGCGTCCAGCCCGCCGCCGCCAGGTCGGGCGCGGACAGGGAGGCGCCCGAGCCGTCGAGGTCGGCGTCGGCGGGGCGGGCGTCGTCGCTGACGGCGACGTTGTCGAACAGCTCAGCGAGGGGCAGCGCGCCCGTGTCACGGTGTGCGGTGGTCCACCGCGAACCGGTCGTCGCACAGCCGGTCGCGTTCGCGGCGCGCGCGGGGGACGCCGGGGACAGCGGCCCGAGGGCGCCGGCCAGGATCAGCGCGGCGGCGACGCCCCGCGCCGCGCCGCGCGGGATTCCGTACGCCCTGGCCGGTCCCCGCCGGGGCACCGGCCGCCGCCCACCTTGGTTCGCCAACCGACCCTCTTGGTCCGCCAACCGACCCTCCCGAGCACTGTGCGACCGGCCCCGCGCCACCCCTCCGGCCATGTCGGAGGCGGTGCGACGGGCTGCGCAACGCGACCGTAGGCAGCGGTCCGGGACGCGTCAACGCGCCATGCCCCGGGCGCGCGGGAAATCGACCGGTCGCCAGGATCCGCGCGCCTGTGGTGCGTACGGGGGTACGAATGACACGCTGGCGGTATGAACATCCCTTTCCTCAGCGGCAGGCACCGCAAGCGCCAGGGCGACTCCGGCTCGGTGGCGGTGGCCTCCGGCGGCGAGGGGGTGCGGGATCTCGCGGGGCTCAGTGATCTGCTCGCCGAATGCGAGCTGCTGCGCCGCCAGGCCGCCTACGCGGGGGTGACCCTCGACGACTCCGCGGAGTCGCTGGCGGCGCTCGATCAGCTGCTGCCGCGCTGGCGTGACGACGAGGAGACCCTGATCTGGCTCGGCACCGACGCCGGTCTCTATCTGGGCACGGTCATCGTGCGGACCGTCGAGGGCGCGGCCTGGAACCTCTGGCCGAGCGGTCAGCCGGTGGTACGGCTGGCCTCGGGCCGGGAGTTCGACGTCGTGACCGATGGGCACGAGTGGGCGGCCAGCGGGGTCCCGGAACTGTCCCAGCTGTACGCGGAGGTCGCGGAGGCGTGAAGCCCTGGCCTTAAGATCGAGTTAAATACGGCTTATGCCCGAAAAGTGCGTGTCGTCAGTCAACTCCGATCGTGTCTGGATAGTTTGCGGCAACCACGACTCAGCGGAGAGCGGAGTAGGGCTGCGTATGGTCATCGATCCTTTGATCGAGCTGCGGAACACCGGGTTCCGCACGCACTGACGGGGGAGTGCCGCCATGTTCCTTGACGACCCGCCCCCGGCCGCGCGCCGCCGCAGGCCCGGGGCCGAACCGCGGGCGCTGCTGCCCGGCGGGGAGTTCCCGCACGGACCCTAGGGCCTGACCGGGCCTGACCGGTCCTGTCGGGTCCCGTCGGGTCCTGTCGGGTCAGCGGGGCCGGCGGAGATGTCGCAGAGCCGTATCCGCCCGGCAGCGGCCGGAGATCACTGCTCGCGCAGCGGAATCGACACGTACGACGGGTCGTTCGCGGGCGAGGAGAAGGTCAGCCGCGCGCCGGACGGGCTGTGCTCGATGCAGAGCGGGTCGACCGTGCCGACGACCAGGGCCCTTCTGATGGATCTCCGTGGGAGAAGGAGCGGCGTTCGGCGCGTGCGCCCGGCGTGCGGTGGGGCGGGGGGGGGGGGGGGGGCCGGCCGCCAGCCCACCCCCCACGCCCCCCCC
>NZ_JBHTZD010000015.1:0-45381 GCF_042790455.1 Streptomyces sp. NPDC056734 | reverse complement strand
GGTATAGGGTGGGGGGTTGGGGGGGTGCGCCGGGGGTGGGGGGGGGTGGGACTGGGGGCTCCGAGCCACCTGACCCTCCGCACCGTGCGGCCGGGGTCCCCCGCGCCCCCACCAGGTACCCCACGCCCCCACCCCACGCCCATTCAGGACTGCGCCCGATGCGATGTCCGGGTCGGGGCCGGTTCCAGGGCCGTCGTCGGCAAGGGGGACTGGGCCTCGCGGGTGACGTCCGCCACCAGTTCCACCACATCGGGACCGTACGCCTGGGAGTTGACCACCTTCAGCAGGAGGACGAAGGTGTTGCCGCCGTACTTGCGGGCGAGGCGCTCGTGGTTGCGGGCCAGATAGCGGGTCGCCGCCTGGTTGTCGATCGAACACTGCCCGCAGAACAGGAACACCGGCCGTATGTCCCCGCGCTGACCGGCCGTCAGCCGGGCCAGGATCGCGTACTCCTGGCGGCCCAGCTCCAGCCGGTGGCGCTCGCCGCCGATCTGGAAGGCGCCCTGGTCCGGGCCGGGCTCGGTGTCCACGTTCATCCGCACCCCGGGCAGCAGCGAGGCCAGGTGGGCCACCATGCGGCGATTCGAGGCGGGCCCGCCGACGCAGAACTCGGTGCGTTCGCCAAAACCCTGCCGCGCCCCGTCGTGCGCGACGATCTGCGCGGTGGCGTTGCAGTCCTTGATCAGGGCGGAGAGTTCCAGCAGCGCGAACACATCGTGCCGGCCCACCGTCAGCTCCGGCCCGCCCGCGCTGCGGTTCACCACCAGCAGCGACTCCGAGTTGTCCGGAAGGCCGAAGAACGCCTGCTTGCGCCGGAGCCTGCGCCTGGACAGATAGGTGCGGGCCAGCCAGCCGAGCGACGCGGACAGGCCGGCGGCTATCACACCGAGGACGATGTTGCGCACGTCGTCATTCATGGGCGCGCATGCTAGCGGTCCGAGACAAACCCGTGTTCGACAGCGGGCCAGAAGCCGGTGCCGGGGTGGCCGGAGTGGTGCACCTGACGCGGGCATGCCCATCCATTAGGCTGCCCGGACGCTCCCCCCACTGGAGGTCGAATGCCCCGTCCTGTCGCGCGGAAGCAACGGAAGCAGCGGAATCCGCAGCAACCGCGGCAACTTCGGCACCTGCGGCAACTGTCGGTCCTGGCGGTCTCGGCCGCCGTCGTCTCCGTGGGGGCCACCGCGCCGCCCACGACGGGCAAGGACCCGGCACCCAAGGTCCCGGTCGCCGTCGGTCACGGCGGCGCGGTCGCCAGCGTCGACGCCGACGCCACCGCCGCCGGGATCGAGGTCCTCAGACAGGGCGGCAACGCCGTGGACGCCGCCGTCGCCACGGCCGCCGCGCTCGGCGTCACCGAGCCCTACTCCGCGGGCATCGGCGGAGGCGGCTACTTCGTCTACTACGACGCCAAGTCCCGCAAGGTGCACACCATCGACGGCCGGGAGACCGCGCCCCTGAGCGCCGGATCCGATCTCTTCCTGGAGGACGGCAAGCCGGTCCCGTTCACCGAGGCGGTCAGCAGCGGCCTCGCCGTCGGCACCCCCGGCACCCCGCTCACCTGGCAGACCGCCCTCGACAAGTGGGGCAGCGAACGCCTGGGCACCCTGCTGCGCCCCGCCGAGAAACTCGCCCGCGACGGCTTCACCGTGGACCAGACCTTCCGCGACCAGACGGCGAGCAACGAGACCCGCTTCCGCTACTTCCCCGACACCACCGAACTGTTCCTGCCCGGCGGGCAGCTCCCGGTCGTCGGCTCGACGTTCAAGAACCCGGACCTCGCCCGCACCTACGCCGAACTCGCCCGAGAGGGCGTCGGTGAGCTGTACCGGGGCGATCTCGCCGAGGACATCGTCGACACCGTCAACACACCGCCCGTCGACCCCGCCTCCGGCTGGAACGCCCGCCCCGGCGACCTCACCGCCAAGGATCTCTCCACCTACCGCACCAAGTCCCAGGCGCCGACGAAGACGTCGTACCGCGGGCTCGACGTGTACTCCATGGCGCCGTCCTCCTCCGGCGGGACCACGGTCGGCGAGGCGCTGAACATCCTTGAGGGGACGGACCTCTCCGAGGCGACCGAGGCCGAGTATCTGCACCGGTTCATCGAGGCCAGCCGGATCGCGTTCGCGGACCGGGGGCGGTGGGTCGGGGACCCCGCGTTCGAGGACGTACCGACACAGGAACTCCTCTCCCAGCAGTACGCCGATTCGCGCGAGTGCCTGATCAAGGACGACGCGGTGCTCACCAGCCCGCTCGCCCCGGGCGACCCGCGCGACCCCGCCGCCTGCGCGGCCGGGGGGACGGCGGCGCCGACGACGTACGAGGGCGAGAGCACCACGCATCTGACGACCGCCGACAAGTGGGGCAACGTCGTCTCCTACACGCTCACCATCGAGCAGACCGGCGGCAGCGGGATCACCGTGCCGGGGCGCGGGTTCCTGCTCAACAATGAGCTGACCGACTTCTCCTTCGCGCCCGCCAACCCGGCGGTCCACGACCCGAACCTGCCCGGTCCCGGGAAGCGGCCCCGGTCCTCCATGGCCCCGACGATCGTCCTCGACCAGCAGGGCAAGCCGGTGGTGGCGCTCGGGTCGCCGGGTGGGTCGACCATCATCACGACCGTGCTCCAGACGCTGACGGGGGTGCTCGACCGGGGGCTGCCGCTGGTCGACGCCATCGCGGCGCCGCGGGCGAGTCAGCGGAACGCTGCGGTGACCGAGCTGGAGCCTGGGCTGTACGGCGATGCCGTGCGGGGGGAGTTGGAGGGGATCGGGCATTCCTTCCGGGTGAACCCTGAGATCGGGGCGGCTACCGCTGTGCAGCGGTTGCCCGATGGGACATGGGTGGCGGCTGCGGAGACCGTACGGCGGGGTGGGGGATCGGCGATGGTGGTGCGGCCGGTGCGGTAGCCGGCGACGGGGGTGCGTGGTCGGGTGCGGGTGAGTTGTGGCTGGTCGCGCAGTTCCCCGCGCCCCTATGGGACGTCGCCCCTATGGGACGTCGCCCCTATGGGACGTCGCCCCTATGGGACGTCGCTCCTATGGGGCGTCGTCCAGGCGTTCCGTCAGGACGCGTGGGCCCGGGTCCATGATCGCCACCGTGTGTTCCACATGGGCGGCCCGGGAGCCGTCGTTCGTCCTCAGGGTCCAGCCGTCGGGGGCCGTGTGCCAGTCGTCGGAGCCGCTGGCGATCAGCATCGGCTCGATGGCGAGGGCCATGCCGTGGCGCAGCCGCATCCCCCGGCCGGGGCGGCCCTCGTTGGGGACCCCCGGGTCCTCGTGCATACGGCGGCCGATGCCGTGACCGCCGAAACCGTCCACGATGCCGTACCCCGCCGCGCGGCACACCGTCCCGATCGCGTGCGCGATGTCGCCGATGCGGTTGCCCACCACGGCCGCCCCGATCCCGGCCGCGAGTGCCCGCTCGGCGGTCTCGATCAGCCGCAGATCGTCCGGCCGCGCGGGGCCCACGACAAAGCTGATCGCCGAGTCGCCGACCCAGCCGTCCAGCTCCGCGCCGCAGTCGATCGAGACCAGATCACCGGCGCGCAGCCGGTAGCGGCCCGGGATGCCGTGCACGATCGCGTCGTTCACCGAGGCGCAGATGACCGCCGGGAACGGGATCGGCGCGAAGTGCGGCCGGTAGTTCAGGAACGGCGCCCCCGCACCCGCCTCGCGCAGCACCCCGCGCGCCACCTCGTCCAGCTCCAGCAGGGAAACGCCCACGTCAGCAGCGTTTCGTACGGCCGTCAGGGCACGCCCGACGACCAGTCCCGCCGCATGCATGGCGTCGATCGATGTGTCTGTCTTCAGCTCCACCATGCCAATTACTATACCGGTATTAGTATGGGGTCCATGGTGCGCACCCCCTTGACCCCCGAAGAGCGTGAACGCGGCGAGCGGCTCGGCCGGCTGCTGCGGACGGCACGCGGCGACCGCAGCATGGCGGAGATCGCGGCCCGCGCGGGCCTCTCCGCCGAGACCCTCCGCAAGATCGAGACCGGGCGGGCCCCGACCCCCGCCTTCTTCACCGTCGCCGCGCTCGCCGAGGCGCTCGGACTGTCCATGGACGAACTGGTCCGGGCCTGCGCCCCGGCGCCGGTGACGGCCGTCGCCTGAGGGTGGGGGCGCCCCGGCGGAGCGGGTCCGGCCCGAGCACGCGGAGAACCCTGCCCTCACGCCGAAAAGCCCCCGTAGCAACGACGTAACACAACTGGTGTTCGCTGAGGCGAAAGTGCTCCGGCAGTGCAGGGGTTGGGCGATGGCTGTAGATCAACTCCCGGGTCAGGTGCGGGGGTTCGGGAACTACCTGAGCGGACTGCTGACGCGCCTCGACCAGGGCGCCGGATGGTGTGCGGTGTTCTGGCAGCGCGACCCCGACGGCATGCGGGCCTGCGCCGACGGGCGCGAGGTGCCGCCCTGGGACGTGGTCGAGGCCGTCCTCCAGGACCTCTCCGCCGCCTACGGCCCCGCCACCGCCCACCGTGAACGGGACCTGGCCCGCCCGCTGCACGCCGCCGCGCTCACCGCCTACGACACCCGGCCCGGCGGCCGGGACGCCCTCGCCGACCGGCTCGACATCATGCTCCGCGAACAGCGCTACGCCGCCGACCGGCTCGCCCAACTGGGCCGCGCCCTGGTCACCGCCACGACCCGCGACCAGGCCGACGCCCTGCGCCTCGACCTCGCCTGGGCCCGCGACGACCACGAACGCGCCACCGCCCGCTGCGCCGAACTCCGCCGGCGCATCCAGCGCCTGGAACACGCCCGCACCGCCCGGCCCACCGAGCCACGGGGGGAGCGGGACCCTGACCTGTCCGCCGGGTCGACGCCGGCCACGGACACGGCCCCGGACACGGCTGAGGAGCGTGCGCTGTCGGCCGGCGGGGCGGATTGGGTGGATGGGGGCGGTCTTGGGGGTGGTCCCGGGGGTGGGGGTCGTGCGGTCGACGCGGGGGATGGTCAGCCGGGTGCGGGTGCGGGTGCGGGTGCGGGTAGGGGTACGGGGTCGGGCGCAGGTGCGGTCCGGGGTGACGGACGCGCGGGCGGCTGGTCGGGGGCGGATACGGGCGGGGCGGCTGTGGACAGGTGGGCGGGCCCGGATGCGGGTGGCGCGCTTGCCGACGGCCGGTCTCGCGCGGGTGCGGACGCATGGTCGGGCGCGGGTGTGGTGAGGGGCGAGCCGGGCGACGGGGGCGTGGGTGGGGCGGGGGACGGCAGGTGGGCGGGTCCCGACGCCGACACACGGCCTCGCGCGGCTGCCGACGGACGGCCGGACGCGGGCCCCCACGGCCAGTCCAGCGCCTCCGCCCACGGACACCCCGGCCCCGACGCCGTGAGCGGCAACCGCTGGTCGGGCGCGGACGCGGGCGGGTCGAGCGCTGACGAACGGTCGGGCGGCAGGCCAAGGACGCGCGACGGATGGTCCGGCGGGGCCCCGGGACCGTCGGACGGATGGTCCGCCAGGAACAGGAGTGCGGCGCCCACGGACGAATGGTCCGGCGGCACCACGGGAACGCCCGACGGATGGTCCGCCCCCACCTCACCGGGTGTCGACGACTGGCCCGGCGCGAACGCCCGCCGCGCCGAGGGCTGGACCGGCGAGGTGGCCGGAGGCGTGTCCCGGTTCGAGCGGCGAACGGGCCCTGGCCCCGACCCCCGTACCGACAGCACCAGCCCCGCCGTACGCCACCCCACCAACCCCGCCGACACCCACGTACGCGACACCACCCCCGTACCCGAGACCATCCGCACCCCCACCCACGACCCGGCGCCCGATCCGCCCCACCTCCCCGACACCACCCCCCACCCCGCCAAATCCCCCAAACCCAAGAAGCGGCGGCGGGGCAGTGCGCGGTTCGCCGGGATGCCTGATGCCGAGGGTGAGGCGGTGGGCGTACCGGAGGTCGCCGAGGCCGGTGACGACGACGATCCCGCGCTGCCCGCGTCCCAGAGCGTCGCGCAGGCGTCCGTCACTCCCCGGGGCGCGCGGTTCGCCGGGGCTCCTGAGGAGGCGGAGGGGGCGCCGGTGGTGCGGCGGCTGGACGACGCCGCGGCGCAGGAGATCACCGACAGCATCCGGGCGCTGGTGCGGCTGCGCCGGGAGGGGCGCAGTGGGGAGGCGCACGCGCTGCTGGCGGAGATGGCGCACTGGCCCGCCGACCGTTTCCCGCCGCTCGCGGCCGAGCTGGAGCGGGCCGGGATGGCGGCGGACTGGGCGACGCTCCTGTGGGAGGCGGGCTCGCTGCCCGCCGAGCGGCTGGTCACCGCCGCCGACGTGCTCGCCGCCGCCGGGCGGGCCGCGGACGGGGAGCAGATCCTGCGGCAGGGGGTGGCCCGTCCCGCCGAGGACATAGGGCGCGCGCTGGCCGGGCTGGTCGGCGAGGGGCATCGCCGGGAGGTGCGGGTGCTGCTCGACGCGTATGTGCGGATAAGGACCCCGGAGGAGGCGGTGCGCAGCGCCGAGGCCGACCCGGAGCGGCTGGTGCCGCTGCTGCTGGAGGCCGCGCGGGGCGTGTCCGAGGACCGCTACTGGGATCTGGTGCACGCGCTGCGGGTGTCCGGCGTCGGGGGCTGACCGGCGGGTGGACCGTGGGCCGCTCGGCCACCGGAGTGCGAAACGCCGCCGACAGCGCGGCGTGCGCGCAATGGTCTTGGCAAGGCCCGCACGGGGGCATACGTTCGTGCCTCTACGTCCGTTTCTACGGGCGTAGAGGTGGACGTGAACGCGGACGTGACAGCGGCCGCGGAGGCTGATGTCCCGGCGAAGGAGCAGTCCCATGGCGAACGTCGTCCGTGCCGCTCTGGTCCAGGCCACCTGGACCGGCGACACCGAGTCCATGCTGGCCAAACACGAGGAACACGCCCGGGAGGCGGCCCGCCGGGGCGCGCAGGTGATCGGCTTCCAGGAAGTCTTCAACGCGCCCTACTTCTGCCAGGTCCAGGAGAGCGAGCACTACCGCTGGGCCGAGCCGGTGCCCGACGGGCCCACCGTGCGCCGTACGCAGGAACTCGCCCGCGAGACGGGCATGGTGATCGTCGTCCCGGTGTTCGAGGTCGAGCAGTCCGGGTTCTACTACAACACCGCGGCCGTGATCGACGCCGACGGCAGCTACCTCGGCAAGTACCGCAAGCATCACATTCCGCAGGTCAAGGGCTTCTGGGAGAAGTACTACTTCAAGCCCGGCAATCTGGGGTGGCCGGTCTTCGAGACGGCGGTGGGCCGGGTCGGGGTCTACATCTGCTACGACCGGCACTTCCCGGAGGGCTGGCGGCAACTCGGCCTCAACGGCGCCCAGCTGGTCTACAACCCGTCGGCCACCTCGCGCGGCCTGTCCGCCCATCTGTGGCAACTGGAGCAGCCGGCCGCGGCGGTCGCCAACGAGTACTTCGTCGCCGCCATCAACCGGGTCGGTGTGGAGGAGTACGGCGACAACGACTTCTACGGAACCAGCTATTTCGTGGACCCGCGCGGGCAGTTCGTGGGGGAGGTCGCGAGTGACACCGAGGAGGAACTGATCGTCCGCGACCTGGACCTCGCACTGATCGACGAGGTGCGGCAGCAGTGGGCCTTCTACCGCGACCGCCGCCCCGACGCCTACGAAGGACTGGTACAGCCGTGACCAAGGACCTGCTCGCCCGCCACCGCGCCGTCCTGCCCGACTGGCTCGCCCTCTACTACGACGAACCCCTGGAGATCACCCACGGCGAGGGCCGCCACGTCTGGGACGCCGAGGGCAACCGCTACCTCGACTTCTTCGGCGGCATCCTCACCACCATGACCGCCCACGCCCTGCCCGAGATCACCAAGGCGGTGAGCGAGCAGGCCGGACGCATCCTGCACTCCTCGACGCTCTACCTCAACCGGCCGATGGTCGACCTCGCCGAGCGGATCGCCCAGCTCAGCGGCATCCCCGACGCCCGGGTCTTCTTCACCACCTCGGGCACCGAGGCCAACGACACCGCGCTGCTGCTGGCCACCGCCTTCCGGCGCAGCAACACCGTCCTGGCGATGCGCAACAGCTACCACGGCCGCTCCTTCAGCGCCGTGGGCATCACCGGCAATCGCGGCTGGTCCCCCACCTCGCTGTCCCCGCTCCAGACGCTGTACGTGCACGGCGGGGTGCGCACACGCGGGCCCTACGCCGCCTTCAGTGACGCCGAGTTCATCGCGGCCTGCGTCGCCGACCTCACCGACCTGCTCGGCCACACCCGCCCGCCCGCCGCGCTGATCGCGGAGCCCATCCAGGGCGTCGGCGGTTTCACCTCCCCGCCCGACGGGCTGTACGCGGCCTTCCGCGAGGTGCTGCACGAGCGCGGCATCCTGTGGATCGCCGACGAGGTGCAGACCGGCTGGGGGCGTACCGGCGAGAACTTCTGGGGCTGGCAGGCGCACGCCCGCAGCGGCCCGCCCGACATCGTCACCTTCGCCAAGGGCATCGGCAACGGCATGTCCATCGGCGGGGTCATCGCCCGCGCCGAGATCATGAACTGCCTGGACTCCAACAGCATCTCCACCTTCGGCGGCACCCAGATCACCATGGCGGCCGGTCTCGCCAACCTCGCCTATCTGCTGGACCACGACCTCCAGGGCAACGCCCGCCGCGTCGGCGGACTGCTCATCGAACGGCTGCGGGGCGTCGCCGCGCAGATCCCCGCCGTACGGGAGGTGCGCGGGCGCGGCCTGATGATCGGCGTCGAACTGACCCGGCCCGGCACCGACGAGGCCGACCCGGACGCCGCGTCCGCCGTACTGGAGGCGGCCCGCGACGGCGGACTGCTGATCGGCAAGGGCGGCGGCCACAACACCAGCGCCCTCAGGATCGCGCCGCCGCTCTCCCTGACCGTCGCGGAGGCCGAGGAGGGCGCCGCGATCCTCGAAGACGCGCTGCGGAGCGTGCGGTAACCGCACAGCGAGGGACGTGACGTGCCATGACCACCGCCCTGAATCCCCCCGACCCGTCCGGCGCCCCGGCGACCGGCGCCCCGGCAATCGACGCCCGGGCGACCGGCGCCCCGGCAACTGGCTCCCCGGCGATGGCCTCCGGCTCTCCCGGCTCCTTCGCGTCGCTGGAGCCCGGCCTGTCCGTCCGGGAGATCCTCGCCCTGGAGCGGGTGCTCGCCGGGGAGCCCGAGGTGGTGGCCGGAGCGAGCCGGCTGGACCGGCCGGTGCGCTGGGTGCATGTCGCCGAGGCCGCCGACGTCGGGGTCATGCTCAGCGGCGGCGAGATGGTCCTCACCACCGGGGTGCTGCTCGCCGGGGACGAGGACAAACAGGCCGAGTACGTCCGCTCGCTGCACCACGCGGAGGCGGCGGCCGTCGTGCTCGGCCTCGGCCGCGCCTTCCCGGCCACCCCCGACGCCATGCGCCGGGTCGCCGAGCGGTGCGGGCTGCCCATGGTGGTCCTGCACCGCCCCTTCCCCTTCGCCCAGCTCACCGAGGAGGTCCAGTCCCGGCTGGTGCGGCGCAAGTTCGCCGCCGTCAGCCTCTCCGAATCCGTCCGCACCGAACTCACCGCGCTGATCACCGCGGGCGCCCCGCTGCAACGTCTGCTCGACGAGATCGCCCGGCACAGCGGCTGCCCGGTCGTCGTCGCCAACCTCGCCCACCGCGTCCTCGCCACCGCCGGTGAACGCCCCGCCGTGGACGATGTACTGCGCGACTGGGAGCGCATCGCCCGCCAGGCCGGACCGACCGAGGGCGCCGGGTGGATCCGGGCCGAACTCGGCGGGCGCGGTGAGCGCTGGGGCCAGATCGTGCTGTGCGGGCACCGCGGTGACACCGCCGCCGGGCGGCTGCTCGCCGACCGGGCCGCCGAGGCGCTGGTGCTGCACCGGATGCTGGGCGGCGCCCAGGTGGGCAGCTGGGAGGAGCAGTCCGCGCGGGGCCTGCTGACCGACCTGGTCAGCGGGGTCGTACCGGCCCGCCGGCTGCTGCCCCGGGCGCGGGCCGCCGGACTGCCGGTCAACCGCCGTACGTTCGTCCCGCTGGTCGTCCGCGACCGGAGCCCGGACGGGCTCGACCGGGTGCTGCGGCTGCTGGGCCTGCCCGGCATCGCCGCCGAACTCGCCGACGGGACGACCGCCGTGCTGCTCAGCCTGCCGCGCGACCAGGACGCGGTGGCGCTCACCGCCCACTTCGCCGCCCGGCTGAGATCGTCCGGGCTGAGATCGTCCGGGCTGAGATCGTCCGCCCCGGTGGTGGTGGCCGCCGCCGACGCCCGTACCGCCTGGGAGGAGGTGCCCGCCGGGCTGCGCGAGGCCCAGCACGTGGCGGACGCCGTGGCCGACTCGACGGCCGCCCTGGACCTGCCCGACGTGGTCCGGCTCCGGGACGTCCATCTGCGCGGCCTGATCCGGCTGCTGCGCGACGACCCGTACGTCCAGTCCTTCGCGGAGCGCGAGCTGGACGGACTGCTGTGCGCGGCCGACGAGGACCTGCTCGCCGTGCTGCGCAGCTATCTCGCCACCGGCCGCAACAAGTCCCGTACCGCACAGCTCCACCATGTCTCGCGGCCCGCGCTGTACCGGCGGCTCGAACAGATACAGACCCGGCTCGGTGTCGACCTGGACGACTTCGAGCAGGCGGCCTCGGTGCACATCGCGCTCCTCGCGCATGACGCGCAACAGGGGTGAAACACCCGACGACCTGTGAAAACGGCGGTGAAACATGGGCTGGCGCCGACGTGACACGGTGACACGCCACACCCGTGCATCCGTGACACGGTGCACCTCAAAGACGGCCACCGGCCTTTCTACGCTCACCGGAAACCGAGCCGGCGGAGGTCCCGATGAGCCGAGTGATCCGTGCAGCCGTCTTCCAGACCGCGTGGACCGGCGACAAGGAATCGATGATCCAGGCCCACGAGCAGGCGGCCCGCGACGCCGCCGCGCAGGGCGCCCAAGTCCTCTGCTTCCAGGAGCTGTTCTACGGCCCGTACTTCTGCCAGGTCCAGGACCCCGCCTTCTACGCCTACGCCGAGCGGATCCCCGAGGGCCCGATCGTCCGGCGCTTCCAGTCGCTCGCCCGCGAACTGGGCCTGGTCCTCGTCCTGCCGATGTACGAGGAGGAACAGCCCGGCGTCCTCTACAACACCGCGGCCGTGCTCGACGCCGACGGCAGCTACCTCGGCAAGTACCGCAAGACCCATATCCCGCAGGTGAACGGCTTCTGGGAGAAGTTCTACTTCCGCCCCGGGAACTCCGGCTGGCCCGTCTTCGACACCGCCGTAGGCAAGATCGGCGTCTACATCTGCTACGACCGCCACTTCCCCGAGGGCTGGCGCGCCCTGGGCCTCGCGGGCGCCGAGCTGGTCCTCAACCCGTCGGCCACCTCCCGCGGCCTCTCCGCCTACCTGTGGCAACTGGAGCAGCCCGCGGCGGCCGTCGCCAACGAGTACTTCGTGGCCGCGATCAACCGGGTCGGCGTGGAGGAGCTGGGCGACAACGACTTCTACGGCACCAGCTACTTCGTGGACCCCGAGGCCCGGTTCGTCGGCGAGATCGCCGGCGACAAGGAACCGGAGCTGGTCGTCCGCGACCTGGACCTCACCAGACTGAGGGAGGTCCGCGACCGCTGGCAGTTCTACCGCGACCGCGAGCCGGGCACCTATGGACCACTGACAGCCCCCTAGAAGCGCCGGGCGGGGCAGCGTACCCAGGGGCGCGGGGAACTGCGCGACCAGCCACCCACGGCCGCAACTCTCACGACGGCATCAACCCGGCAGAAGAGGCCCCATGAGCAACCGCACCATCATCACCGGCGGTCTGGTCATCACCGCCGCAGACGAACTGCACGCAGACATCCTCATCGAGGACGGCAGAATCGCCGCCCTCGCAGCGACCGGCACCCCCACCGCCGCCGCCTGGACGGCCGACCACACCGTGGACGCCAAAGGCAAATACGTCATCCCGGGCGGCGTGGACGCCCACACCCACATGGAACTCCCCTTCGGCGGCACCTTCGCCTCCGACACCTTCGAGACCGGCACCCGCGCCGCGGCCTGGGGCGGCACCACCACGATCGTCGACTTCGCGGTCCAGACCGTCGGCAGAACGCTCCGCGAGGGCCTCGACACCTGGCACGCCAAGGCCGAGGGCAACTGTGCGATCGACTACGGCTTCCACATGATCGTCTCCGATGTGCACGAGGAGACGCTCAACGAGATGGACCTCCTGGTCCAGGAGGGCGTGACCTCCTTCAAGCAGTTCATGGCCTACCCCGGCGTCTTCTACAGCGACGACGGCCAGATCCTGCGCGCCATGCAGAGATCCGCCGACAACGGCGGCCTGATCATGATGCACGCCGAGAACGGCATCGCGATCGACGTCCTGGTCGAGCAGGCACTGGCCCGCGGTGAGCGCGATCCCCGCTACCACGGCGAGGTCCGCAAGGCGCTCCTCGAAGCGGAGGCCACCCACCGCGCCATCCGCCTCGCCCAGGTCGCCGGCGCCCCCCTGTACGTCGTGCACGTCTCGGCGATGGAGGCGCTCGCCGAGTTGGCCCGCGCCCGCGACGAGGGCCTCGATGTCTTCGGCGAGACGTGCCCGCAGTATCTGTTCCTGTCCACCGACGACCTCGCCGAGCCCGGCTTCGAGGGCGCCAAGTACGTCTGCTCCACGCCGTTGCGCCCCAAGGAGCACCAGGCCAGACTCTGGCAGGGCCTGCGCACCAACGACCTCCAGGTGGTCTCCACCGACCACTGCCCCTTCTGCTTCACCGGGCAGAAGGAACTGGGCCGCGGCGACTTCTCGAAGATCCCCAACGGGCTGCCGGGCGTGGAGAACCGGATGGACCTGCTGCACCAGGCCGTCCTGGACGGCCATATCTCGCGCCGCCGCTGGATCGAGATCGCCTGTGCCGCCCCGGCGCGGATGTTCGGCCTGTACCCGAAGAAGGGCACCATCGCGCCCGGCGCCGACGCGGACATCGTGATCTACGACCCGCACGCCGAGCAGGTGCTGTCCGTGGAGAGTCAGCACATGAACGTCGACTACTCGGCGTACGAGGGCAAGCGCGTCACCGGCCGGGTGGAGACCGTGTTCTCGCGGGGCGTCCCCGTCATCACCGGGCGGGAGTACACGGGCCGCGCCGGGCACGGCGTGTACACCCCCCGTGCCACCTGTCAGTACCTCACCTAGGGAGTGCCGCCATGGACTTCGGACTCGTGCTCCAGACCGACCCGCCCGCCTCGCGGGTGATCTCGCTGATGCAGCGGGCCGAACGCAACGGCTTCGGCTACGGCTGGACCTTCGACTCGGCCGTGCTCTGGCAGGAGCCGTTCGTGATCTACAGCCAGATCCTGGCCGGCACCTCGACGCTGACGGTCGGCCCGATGGTCACCAACCCGGGCACCCGCACCTGGGAGGTGACCGCCTCCACCTTCGCCACCCTCAACGACATGTTCGGCAACCGCACGGTGTGCGGCATCGGCCGCGGCGACTCCGCGATGCGGGTGGCCGGACGCAAGCCCAACACCCTGGCCCGGATCAGCGAGGCCATGAAGGTCATCCGCGCCCTCGGCCGGGGCGAGGAGGCCGACCTCGGCGGCACGGTCATCAGGTTCCCCTGGATCAAGCCCGGCGCCGAACTCCCCGTATGGATGGCCGCGTACGGCCCCAAGGCGCTGAAGATGACCGGGGAGGAGGCGGACGGGTTCATCCTTCAGCTCGCCGACCCGTATCTCACCGCGTACATGGTGAAGACCGTCAAGGACGCGGCCGTCGCCGCCGGACGTGACCCGTCCGAGGTGAAGATCTGTGTCGCCGCGCCCGCGTATGTCACCGCGGACGACTCGCCCGGGGCGCTCGCCCACGCGCGCGAGCAGTGCCGGTGGTTCGGCGGGATGGTCGGCAACCATGTGGCCGACCTGGTGGCCAAGTACGGTGCGCACTCCGCGGCCGTGCCGGCGGAACTCACCGAGTACATCAAGGCCCGCGAGGGCTATGACTACTCCCACCACGGGCGCGCGGACAATCCCGACACCGCGTTCGTGCCGGACGAGATCGTCGACCGGTTCTGTGTCATCGGCCCGGTCGAGAAGCACATCGAGAAGCTCACCGCGCTGCGTGAACTGGGCGTCGACCAGTTCGCGGTGTACGACATGCACGACGCGCAGGAGACGGTCATCGACGCGTACGGCTCGCGGGTGATCCCCGCGCTCAACGCCTGACCGCCCGGCACGCGGCTCACGACAGCGACGCGCCCGCCCGACCGCCCCTTCCAGGACCCCTACGCGCCGGTGTCCTGGAGGGTCGCCACGGCCTCCTTCGCGGCCTTGATGGCGCCCTCGTTGATGGTGTCCGTGCTCGGCGCCTCCTTCGTCTCGAAGTCGCTGCCGTTGTAGGTGATGATCACCAGGGCGTTGGCCGCGCGGACCACCACCGTGCCCTCACGGGTGTCCTGGTCGTCCTCGGTGGTGAGGTTGACCACGGAGTACGCCGCGTCGCCCAGACCGGGGACGTCACCGCCGCCGTCCTTCTCCGCGATCCGGTCCTTGTAGTACTTCTCCGCCTCCGCGTCCGACTCCATCACCTCGAAGGAGATGTCCAGCCAGCGGTAGTCGTAGCCCTTGAGCGCGTTCCAGGAACAGGTGCGGCGCACATCGGTGTCCGTCGACGGGATCTCCTTGCCGGCCGCCTCGGCACCCGGCACCAGCGAGGTCACCGTCTTGTCGGCCACGCTGTCACAGGGCGCGGGGGAGGTGGCGTACGTCTTGGGCACCGCCGTGGTGGACGGCGCGGAGGCCGACTGGCTGCTGGTCGGCTCCGGGGTTCTGTCCTGGGCGACCGGGGCGGGATCGGCACCGGAGGACATGGCCCAGCCGACGAGGGCGAGCACGGCGACCGGGGTGAGCCGCGCGGTGAGGGCCAGCGGCAGAGGAAGAGAACGCACGGCGCACACTTCTCGTGGGGGACGGTGCGGAGTGGGGTCCGCACTGCGGACGGGACGCCAGTGTCACACGACTCCCTGTGGGGCGAAAGTGCGAACTCGCTGCGTACCGGCCCGGTGACACAATCCCGAACGGGACGCCCGGGGTGCCCGGTTATGTCCCCGGAGCAGTCCCCCTCGGGCGCTCCTCAGCCCGTTGCCGGGCTGAGGCTCCAGGCCGACTCGATCCGCTCGACCGCCAGGAACGCCCCGTACGCCACCAGATGCACCAGGCAGTGGTCCGAGTGCTCCGGGCGGCGCCACGCCGTGATGTCCTCCTCGGTGATCCGGTACGGCGCCAGCAGCGCGAGCCGCGCCCCCGGCCGGTCCTCCCGCCCCGGGAACACCTGCCGCGCCGGCGACGGATGCGAACCGTCCCACCCGCGCAGGGTCCGCTCCGCTGTACGAGGCTCTGGTCGTCGGCGTCGAGCAGGCCCGCGCCCATCAGCTGGGGGAGGAGGCGCCGCGCGGGCCTGGGACCGGCACCCCGGTTCGGCCGGAGGCTGGGGTTCTGGACGGGTCGGTGACCGGCCCTCCGTCTCCGTCCCGGCTTCCGGTCATCCGCGACCCCGGCGCAGCCGGGCCGGAGGGGGCCCGGTGATCAGGGTGGCCCTGGTGGATGACCAGGCGCTCATGCGGGCCGGGTTCCGGGCGTTGCTGGAGGCCGAGGAGTGGGTCGAGGTGGTGGGTGAGGCCGGTGATGGCGAGCAGGGGCTGGCGCTGGTCCGCGCGACCGTGCCGGACATCGCGCTGGCCGATGTCCAGATGCCGGTGATGTCGGGCATCGAGGCGACCCGCCGGATCGCCGCCGACCCGGCGCTGTCCGCCGTACGGGTCGTCATCCTCACCAACCACGGCCACGGCGCGCACGTCTTCGACGCCCTGCGCGCCGGTGCCAGCGGGTTTCTCCTCAAGGACACCGAACCGGCGGACCTGCTCCAGGCCATCGAGGTGGTCGCGGGCGGCGAGGCCCTGCTGTCGCCCGCCGTGACCCGTACGCTCATCGGCGAGTTCGTCGCCCGTCCCCCCGACCGTGCCACCGCCCCCGGCCTCGGTCATCTCATCCGCCGCGAACGCGAGGTCACCGCGCTCGCCGCGCGCGGGCTGAGCAACGAGGAGATCGCCGCGCACATGGTGATCAGCCCGTTCACGGCGAAGACCCATGTCAGCCGGGCGATGACCAAGCTGGGGGCCCGCGACCGGGCCCAACTCGTGGTGTTCGCCTACGAGTCGGGGCTGGTGACCGCCCGTAGGACATGACCCGACGGGTTCGGACCATCCCCGGCCGACCTGGGGTTCGTATCGCTCAGGAGTCGAAGCCCAGCCCGAGACGGTCCAGGGTGCGCAGCCACACATCGCGGTGGCCGCCCTTGCGGTCCGCGCGGGCCAGGGAACGGCGGGTCAGCTCCACGCCGAGATAGCGCGCGGGCTCCGGCGGGAACGGCAGCGGCTTGCTGCGCACCATCCGCAGCCGGGTCCGCTCGGTCTCCCGGCCCCCCAGCAGATCCAGCATCACCTGCGCGCCGAACCGGCTCGCCGCGACACCGAGCCCGGTGTAGCCGAGGGCGTAGGCGACCCGGCCCGCCATGGCCTGCCCGTAGAACGCGGTGAAACGCGTGCAGGTGTCGATGGCCCCGCCCCAGGCGTGGCTGAACCGCACGCCCTCCAGCTGCGGGAACGTGGTGAAGAAATGCTCCGCCAGCTTCGCGAACGTCTCGGGGCGCCGGTCGAGTTCGTCGCGCAGCCCGTTGCCGTAGTGGTAGATCGCGTCGTAGCCGCCCCACAGGATCCGCCGGTCGTCGGTGAGCCGGAAGTAGTGGAACTGGTTGCCCAGGTCGGACATGCCCTGCCGCCCCCGCCAGCCGATCGAGGCCAGCTGCCCCTCGGTGAGCGGCTCGGTGGTGAGCACATAGTCGTAGACCGGCACGGTGTACAGGCGCAGCCGCTTCAGGAGCGACGGGAACACGTTCGTCGCCAGGGCCGTGCGCCGGGCGCCGATCCGGCCGTACGGGGTCTCCAGGACGACGGCGGGGGTGCCGACGCCCTCGCGCAGCCGCTGGACGGGCGTGTTCTCGTAGACCCGCACGCCCGCCTCGACACACGCTTCGAGCAGACCCCACACCATCCGGGCCGGGTCGGTGAGGGCGTAGCCGTCGCGGTCGCGGGCGCCCGCGAGGAAGGTGGGGGAGTGCACCTCGGCGCGGATCTCCTCCTGGGTCAGGAAGTCGATCCGGCGGCCGTGCGCGGCGGCCAGCCGGCACAGCGCGCGGGCCTCCTCCACCTGGTGCGGCTCGGTCGCCGCCCACAGCTTGCCGTCGCGCCGGAAGCCGCAGTCGATGCCGTACCGGGTGAGGGACTCCTGGATCTCGTCCAGGTTCTCCAGCCCCATCCGCTCCAGGTCGGCCAGCTCCTCGGGCCAGCGTTCGGCGCCGTTGCCGAGGCCGTGGGTGAGGCTGGCGGAGACGAAGCCGCCGTTGCGGCCGGACGCCGCCCAGCCCGCCGTACGGGCGTCGACCAGGACCACGTCCTGCGACGGGTCGCGTTCCTTGGCCAGCAGCGCGGTCCACAGCCCGCTGAAACCCCCGCCGACCACGGCGAGATCACAGGTCGTGTCCCCGGTCAGGGCGGGGCGCGGCGCGGGCGCGTCGGGCTGGTCCAGCCAGTGGCTGCGGGGCAGCGCCTCGGCGAGCGCGTCGGCGTACGGGACGCCCATGGGTGCAACTCCAGTTCGGGTAGGTGAGGAGAAAGGGCCGTGGGTCAGTCGGCTATGTACAGGTCGTGCGGCAGCCGGGACAGGCTGCGCGCCCCCTGGGGCGTGCACAGCACGGTGTCGCCCATCTTGATCCCGAAGCCGTCGTCGGGCAGATGCAGGTTGGGCTCGATGGTGAAGGACATGCCCGGCGCCAGAATGTGCGGGTCGCCCTCGACCAGGGTCATCGGCTCCAGCCAGCCGGGCGGGTAGGCGACGCCGAGGCTGTAGCCGATGCGGTGACAGCGGCGGCGTACGAGATCCAGTTCGGCCAGTACCGCGTTGCAGGCGTCGTCCGGGGCGGGCGCGGGCGCGCCGGGGCCGGACGCGGCGATGGCCGCCTCGGTGGCCCGGCCCACGCACTCGGCGACCTCCCGCACCCGGGGCGTCGGCTCGCCCACCACGACCGTCCGCATCAGCACCGCGTGATAGCGGTGCACCACGCCCGCGAACTCCACGCACACCACGTCGCCGCGCGACAGCGTCCGCCGCGAGGCCATCGCGTGGACCATCGCGCTGCGCTCCCCGGACACCACCATCGGCGGGATCGCCGCGAACTCACTGCCCGCCTCGCCCAGTGCCCGGCTCGCGATCCCCGCCAGCGCGGTCTCCGAGATACCGGGCCGCACCGCCGCGAAGACCTGTTCCATGGCGTGGTCGGCCATCTCGGCGGCCTGCGTCTGGTACGCGATCTCGGCGGCCGACTTGATCAGCCGCTCCTCCGGCACCAGATCGGTGGCGTCCACCCAGCGCACCCCCGGCAGCAGGGCGCGCAGCCGGTCCCAGTTGCCCGGCAGCAGGGTGAAGGCGCCCAGCTCGATGCCCACGGTGGCCTGATCGAGCCCGTGCTTGCGGACGGTGTCCGCGATGACCTCGATCGCGTCCTCGGTGGCGATGTCGTACACGCGGGGTGCGCGCAGCCACGACAGCATGTGCACGCCGGGTTCCTCGGTGGTGCGGGTGACGTACTCCGGCTCGCCGTCACCGGCGTCGATGACCAGCGCCTGCGGCCACAGATAGCCCACCGAGCTGACGCCGGTCAGCCAGTGCACGACGTCCGGCATGCTGACGACCAGCCCGTCCAGCCCCTGCGCGGCCATCCGGGCCCGGACCCGGCGCAGCCGGTCGTCGTAGGTGGGCAGGCTGAAGGGAAGTTCCATGGTGACCTCTCGGAAAAGACGTGAAGTGAGGGGGCGTTCAGAAGGCGGTGGGCCAGTGCGGGGCCAGCGCGTCACGGACCCGTTCGATCGCGGCGTCACCGCGCGTGAGGTCGTCGGGGACGTACGCGATCGGGTCGGCCAGCGAGGGCGCCCGGCCCAGCAGCCCCTCGACGGTGGCGTGCAGACAGTAGGCGGCGTAGCTGCGGGCGTAGCCGCCCTCCTGGGTCAGCACCAGCCGCCCGCCGGTCAGTTCCCCGGCGAGTTGCCCGAGCAGGGTGCCGATGCGGTGGAACCCGGCCATGGTGACGTTGTGCCGGCCGTTGGCGTCGAAGGCGGACGCGTCCTGCCCGGAGGCGGCGACGATCAGCCCCGGCCGGAACTCCCGCAGCACCGGCGCCACGATCCGCTCGAAGGCGTCCGCGTAGGCCCGGTCGCCCGCGCCGACCGGCAGCTCGACGTTGATGTTGTGCCCGAGCCCGGCGCCGCGCCCCAGCTCGTCGGGGGCGCCGGTCTGCGGATGGGTCGCGCCCCATGCCCCGTGGGCCATGTGCAGGGAGACGGTCAGGACGTCGGAGCGGTCGTAGAAGCACTCCTGGGTGCCGTTGCCGTGGTGGACGTCCCAGTCCACCACCGCGACCCGCTCCACCCCCCGCTCCCGGGCCCGCTGCGCGGCGAGCGCCGCGTGCCCGAACACGCAGTAGCCGTCGGCCTGCTCGGGCTGCGCGTGATGACCGGGCGGCCGGACCAGCGCGTAGGCCGTCGTGCAGTCCCCGTCCAGTACGGCGTCCACCGCGGCCAGACAGGTACCGGCGGCGGCGAGCAGCGGTTCCCAGGAGCCGGGGGCGACGGTGGTGGTCGAGGTGAGCCAGTGCCGGGCCGTGCCGCCGCGCCGGGTCAGCTCCCGCACCTCACGGACGTAGGACTCGCTGTGCACGGTGGTCAGTTCGGCCTCGGTGGCCAGCCGGCCGGGGCGCCAGACGAGAGCGTCGGCGACCGGGCCGCGCTCCAGGACCGCCTTCATGTTGCGGATCCTGGGGGCGCTCTCGGGGTGCAGTTCGGGTTCGGCGAGCAGGGCGGAGGGCGCGGCCTCCCAGAAGCCCGAACCGGTGTCGTGGTCGAGGACTCGGGCGTCCCAGAACACCTGGATGCTGTCGGTCACCGGGGCTCCCGTCATTCCTGCGAGGGGGTCATCGAGTAGGTGAAGAACGCCGGTTCGTCGCCGGTGTTCTCCAGGTGGTACGTCCATCCGGGCGCGAGGTAGACACAGTCCTCGGGGCCCAGGTCGAAGTGGCCCTCGTCCCAGGTCAGCCGCAGCTGCCCGCGGATGATGAAGTAGGTCTCCTCGACCGGGCCGTACCAGTGGTCGCCGTCGGCCGTGTCGTCGGCGCCGCGCGAGGACCAGACGTTGGTCTTCTCGCCGGGGTCCATCCAGGCGGCGCCGAGCATCAGATCGGAGCCGTTGCGCCCCTTGGTGATGGCCCGCGCGATCCGGACCCGGGTGACCGCCTCGGCGGCCGGGGTGACCGGCACATCGGCCAGGGCGACGACGCTGGGCGGGACGCGGGTGGGGGCGGCGGGCGCGGGGGTGACTGAGGGGGTGACTGAGGACATGGGTGCTCCGTGGAGGGGTGGGTGGTGGGTGGGGGTGAGGGCCTTGGGGGCCTCAGGCGTCGGAAGCGGCGACCGGCACTGTCACCGGCACCGGCCCGACCGCTAACCGGACACAGTGACCGGCACCAGCGCCGACCGCTCCACCGGCCATGTCGCCCGAGCCGCCGACCCCGGCCTCAGCGGCGCCTCCTGACCGGCCGCTTCGCGGAGCTGGAGGCGCTGGCCGCCGGGGAGTTCGACGGTGACCCGGCGGTGGGCGCCGAAGTACACGATCTCGGTGACGGTGCCGTCGAGCTGGTTGTGGTGCTCGGGGACGGACTCGCCGGGCGCCAGCAGCCGCATCCGTTCCGGCCGGACGACCAGCGCGACCTCGGCCGGGCCGACGGCCGCCCCGGACGGCGCCGCCAGCTCGAATCCGTCGCAGGTCAGCACCCCCGGTGCCGTACAGCGCCCGGTGAAGACATTGGACTCGCCGAGGAACTGTGCCACGAACAGGGTCGCCGGACGCTCGTACAGCTCCTCGGGCGTGCCGACCTGTTCGATGCGGCCCTCGTTGAAGACGGCGATGCGGTCGGAGAGGGCGAGGGCCTCCTCCTGGTCGTGGGTGACGAAGACGAAGGTGATGCCCAGTTCCCGGTGCATCCGGGAGATCTCGCCCTGGAGCTGTTCGCGCAGCTTCTTGTCGAGGGCGCCGAGCGGTTCGTCCATCAGCAGCACCCGGGGGTTGAAGACGACGGCCCGCGCGAGCGCGACCCGCTGCTGCTGCCCGCCGGAGAGCTGGCTCGGCAGCCGCTCGGCCATCCCCTCCAGCTGGACCATCTCCAGCGCCTGGGCCACCCGCCGCCGGATCTCCCCCTTGGGCACCTTGCGCTGCTCCAGCGGGAAGGCGATGTTCCGGGCGACGGTCAGATGCGGGAAGAGGGCGTAGTGCTGGAAGACCATGCCCAGGTCCCGCTTGTGCGGCGGCAGCGCGGCGACATCGGCGCCGTCGACGGTGATGGCGCCCTCGGAGACGCCGCTGAATCCGGCGATCATGTTGAGGGTGGTGGTCTTGCCGGAGCCGGACGGGCCGAGGAAGGTCATGAACTCCCCGACCTCGATGTCCAGGTTCACCCGGTCCACGGCCGCGCGGGTGCCGTAGCGCTTGGTGAGATCGCGCAGCCGGACGGTGGCACCGGAGGCGGGCGGGCTGCCGGGCGTCTTGGTGAGGGCGGTGGGGGCCGCGATGGCCCCGGTGGTGTCGGGCATGTCAGCTGGTCCCCTCGCGCCGGGTGCGCCGCAGCAGTTGCGGGAGCAGGATGAGCGCGGTCGTGGCGACGAGCACGATGCTCGACGCGGCGGCGATCGTCGGATCGGTCTCCACGGTGACGCTGCTGAACATGGTCACCGGAAGGGTGTGCAGGGTCGGGCTCTGGAGGTAGAAGGCGATGACCACCTCGTCCAGCGAGGTGACGAACGCGAAGACCGCGCCGGACAGCACACCGGGGGCGATCAGGGGCGCGGTGATCCGCCGGAAGGTGGTCAGCGGGCTCGCCCCGAGCATCGCGGCGGCCCGGTCGAGCCTGCGGTCGTAGCCGCGCAGACTGGTGGAGACGGCGACCACCACGAACGGGACGGCGAGCGCGGTGTGCGCGAGGACGAACCCGATGGCGGTACCGGCAAGGCCCCAGTTGAGGAAAGCGGCGTACACGGCGATGGCGGCCACGATCTGCGGCACCACCATCGGCGCCATCAGCAGCCCGTTGATCAGGCCCTTGCCGGGGATCCGGCCCCGGTCCAGGGCGAGCGCCGCCAGGGTGCCCAGGACAGTGGCGAGGACGGCCACCGCGAGGGCGATCTGGAGCGAGGTCAGCAGGGAGTCGCGCCAGACGGGGTCGGTGAAGAAGTTCCGGTACCAGTCCAGGGACCAGTTCTCCGGCGGGAACGCGAAGCTGCGCTTGCCGGTGAAGGACAGCGGGATGACCACCAGCGTCGGTGCCACCAGCAGGGCGCCCACCAGCGCGGCCCACAGCCGCAGTCCGATGCCGCCGCGGAACAGGGTGTTGTCGTTCATGGTCAGTCCTCCTCCCGTCCCTTGCCGCCGGCCCCGGACAGTCCGAGGGCCGCGCCCGCCCGGCTCACCCGGGCCACCAGGAGCAGCAGCAGCGCGGTGATGGCGAGCAGCAGCACCGAGAAGGCGCCGGCGCCGCCGAAGTCGAGCAGTTTCTCCACCTTCGTGCCGATGACCTGCGCCACCATCGACTCCTTCGGCGAGCCGAGCAGCTTCGGCGTGACGTAGAAGCCGAGGGCGAGCACGAACACCAGGGTGGTCCCGGAGATCACGCCGGGCAGTGACAGCGGCAGGTAGATCCGGCGGAAGCAGGTGACCTTGGAGGCGCCGAGCCCCGAGGCGGCGCTGAGCAGCCGGTGGTCGATGCCGCTCATCACGCTGTACAGCGGCAGCACCATGTAGGGCAGCAGCACCTGGATCATGCCGATGGCCACACCGGGCGCGCTGCCCAGCAGCCCGTGCCCGTCCCGCCCGAACAGCGAGCCGAGCATGCCGAGCGGCCCGCCGTCCTGGAGCAGCACGATCCAGGCGAAATTGCGCGCCATCAGGCTGGTCCAGAACGGCAGCAGCACCAGCGCCATCAGCACCGCGCGGGCCCGTGGCCCGGTGACGGTCATCAGATACGCGTACGGGTACGCCAGCAGCAGCGTGGTCACCGCGACCACCAGCGCCATCACCAGCGTCCGTACGACGACCCGCACGGTCGTCGGATCACCCAGCAGATCCCGGAAGTTACCCAGCCCCGTCTCGGGTTCGACAAACGCCAGCCGCACGATGTCCACCAACGGCCACCCGAAGAACACCCCCAGCATCAACACGGCGGGAGCGAGCAGCAGGGCCGGGCGGGCCCACCCCGGCATGCGACGCCGGTGCGCCACACTCGGCGCGCGGGCGGCCCCGGTACCGGTCAGCAGATCGGTCATGCGGATTACCTCGTCCTTGGAAATGCGAAGCGGGGGAGAGGGCGAACACGGGCGACGGCAACGCCGCCGCTTTCAGGGGTCATGGCGAACGCGGGTGGCGACAACGCCGCGCTTCTAGGGGCGCGGGGAACTGCGCGACCAGCCACAACGAACCCGCACCCGGCAACGGCGCCCCACCGATTCACCCGGTGGCCCAAGCGGTCCACTTCTCGGTAGCCGCATCCTGATTCGAAGCCCACCAGGCAACATCCTGATAGAACCCCTTCTCCTGAATATCGGCCCGAGCCGTGTTCCACTCCTCGGCCAGCGCATCCAACTCAGGCTTCGCCTCGGAATTGACGGCGGCATAAGGCTGATCCTCGGCAAAAGCGGCCTGCGGCCCCGCACTGGTCGCATACGCGATGAAGTCCATGGCAAGGTCCTTGTTGGGCGCCCCCTTGGGCACCATCAGCACCGCGTAGGCCAGCATGTTGTCCTCCCACACCGGCGTATACGCGGAGCCGTTCTTCGCGGCCATGTACGCCCGCCCCGACCACACCAGCGCCATGTCGGCCTGCTGGGACTCCAGCGCCTGCTGGCTCTGCGCGGAGGTCTCCCAGAACGTCAGATCGTCGCCGAGGGTGTCGAGCTTGCCGAAGGCCCGGTCGTAGTCGAGCGGGTAGAGCTGATCGGCGGCGACCCCGTCGGCGAGCAGTGCGGCCTCGATGGACCCGCCGGTGGCGAAACCGGGCGCGAGCCGCTTGCCGGGGAACGTGTCGGTGTCGAAGAAGTCGGCGACCGAGGTCGGCTCGGCGCCCTTGTACTTCTCCGGGTTGTAGACCAGGACCAGCGAATACATCGCGTCCGGCACCGCGCAGTCACTGACCGT
Source organism: Streptomyces sp. NPDC056734 (assembly GCF_042790455.1). NCBI lineage: Bacteria > Bacillati > Actinomycetota > Actinomycetes > Kitasatosporales > Streptomycetaceae > Streptomyces > Streptomyces sp. NPDC056734. The sequence continues at coordinate 21,089 of NZ_JBHTZD010000015.1, read as the reverse complement.
GCCCTCGGGGAACTTCGACTTGTCGATCTTGGTGAAGTCCAGCTTCTCGGCGTACGTCCCACACGCCCCGACCGGGAAGAACGGCTCGGTGTCGACGACGTCCCAGGTGACGCGCTTCGCGTCGACCATCGTCTTGATCTTGGCGTAGTCGGTCGGCTGGTCCTCGACCGCCTTGACGCCGGCGTCCTTCGCCCACGGCTCCAGCCAGGCGGTCGCCTGCGCCTTCTGGTAGCCGCTGCCGTACGACGTGAAGGTGAGGCTCTCGCCCTCGCCCCCGGCGCCGCCGGAGCCGGTGGAGCAGGCGGTGGTGATCAGGGCCAGCGCGGCGGCGATCGCCGCCGCGCCGAGATAGCGCGAAGGTAGCTGCACGGTCGGTCCTCCATCCGGGGTGACAACCACTGAAGTGGCAATATGCGCTTATTATTGCGACGAGGGCGCGCTTGGCAATACCCTCGGGGCAACTCGTGACCACCCGGGAGGGCACACATATGGCTCGACAGAGCGCGCACGCCGAGGGCCTCACCAAGGGCTCCGCACGCGCCTCGGACGCGGCCGAGGTCGATCTGAAGGACCTGCGCCGCCTCCAACTCATCAGCGCGGCAAGCGAGGTGATCTGCCGCAACGGTGTCGACGGGGCCCGCCTCAAGGACATCGCCGAAGAGGCCGGGGTGTCCCTCGGACTCGTCCAGCACTACTTCCGGCGCCGCGAGGAACTGATCAGCGAGACGATCGGATCCATGCTGGAGCTGACCCTCGCCACCTGGCGCTCGGTCTCCGAGCGCGAGCCCGACCCGGTGCGCAGGCTCTTCGCCCTGCTGCGCTTCCAGGTCGCGGGCTGGGCCCCGTTCGCCAAGCGCTGGTCGTTCTGGATCGAGTTCTGGTCCGCCGCCAACCGTGACACCGCCCTCCAGGGGTACGCCCGCGATGTCTACGAGCGCTGGCAGGAGCCCTTCAGCACGGCCATCGACGCGGGTGTGCGCACCGGCGACTTCAGCCCCGCCGTCCCCTCCGAGCGGGTCAGCCTCATACTGATGTCCCTGGCCGACGGGACCGCCATCCATGTCCTGATGGCCCGTGACTCCCTCGACGAGGAAGGCATGTTCGACCTCCTCATCGACATGGCCTGCCGCATCCTCGGCATCGACACCGAGGTCCGCGACCGGGCCCTGACCGACCTCCCGAGGATCATCAGCCCGCACTACCCGAGCGAGCCCGAACCCGGCGACTCCATCGACTGGAGCCCGCTGATCGAGGCCCGCCTGGGGTGAGCCGCCCCCTCCTTGCCTGTGGGTGCTGGTAACAGGACGAACGCCTGCCTGGTTGCCGCGGACCGACGCGGAAACGATGGGCGGACCTGACCCCTCTTCCACACCCCGGGAAAGCGAGTGACGCAGCGTGAGCGCCAGCGGACGTAAGGGGCCGCCCGCCGGGCCCGAGCGGGACACCTTCCACCGGTGGCGGTACGCCGGGGTCTTCCTGCTCCTCTTCCTGTTCGGCACGGAGACCTTCCTGGTCTCCCCGCTGCTGCCGACCAGTGCCGACGACATCGACGTCTCCGAATCGGCCGCCGCCCAGAGCGTCACCGCCTATGTGCTGGTGTACGCCATCAGCGCGCCCTTGCTCGGCCTGCTCAGCGACCGCTTCGGCCGCCGCCGCACCCTGCTGGCCGGCACCGCGCTGTTCCTGCTCTCCAACGCCGCCGCGGCCCTGTCCGGTTCGCTCGCGCCGCTCATCGTGTCGCGGGCGCTCGCCGGGCTGGCCGCCGCCGCGGGCCCCGCCATCTGGGCCCATGTCGCCGAGACCGCCCCCGACCGGGTGCGCGGCCGGGCCCTCGGACTCGGCATGGCCCTGTTCTCCTGCGGCCAGGTCATCGGCGTACCGCTGGGCGGACTGCTGGCCGGACTGGCCGGCTGGCGCTCCGCGTTCTGGGCCCTGGCGCTGGGCACCTGGCCGCCGTACCCCTGCTGCTGCGCCAGGTCGGCGCCGACCCGGCCGCCGCGCCCGCCCAGGCCCCGGCCGCCGGTACGGCACGCGGTGCCGCGGCTTCCGTGGTCGCCGCTTGGCGCCACCCCGCCCTGCGCCGGGCGCTGACCGTCAACACCGTCTTCCACGCGGCCAACCTCGGCGCGTACACGTTCCTCGGCGTGGTCCTCGTCCAGCGCTTCGACCTGTCCGTGACCGCGCTCGGCCTGGTCGGCATCCTGGTCGGCGCGGGCTCCGTCGCCGGATCGCTGCTCGGCGGACGGCTCGGCGACCGGGACCGGGCGGCCGGGCGCCACCATCTGCCGCTCCTGCCGCTGTGGGGCCTGCTGCTCGCCGCCGGTATCGCGCTGTCCGCGGTCGGCCCCGGCATCGTCCTGGCGCTGCTCGGCGTCACCCTCTGGTTCGTCGCCAGCGGCGGCTTCGTCACCGACCAGCAGACCCTGGCCGGCACCGCCGCACCCGACCTGCGCGCCACCGGCAGAACCTGGACCTTCACCCTCCGCGAGGGCGTCAAGTTCCAGGACGGCACCGCCTTCGACGCCGACGCCGTCGTCTTCAACCTCGACCGTTACCTCGACGAGGTCAGGCCGTACCACACGGACGTCCTCGGCGCCGCGGCGGGCGAATACGCGGGCGGCATCACGCAGTACACCAAACTCGCCGACGACCGCGTCGAACTGGTCACCGCCGAGCGCAACGGGCACTTCCCCCCAGGATCTCGCCCATGTCCTCATCGCCAGCCCCACCGCCGTACGCGAGACCGGGACCGAGAACTTCTCCGAACACCCCGTCGGCACGGGCCCGGGGAGCTGGGAGAGAGGTGCCCCCGGGTCCCCCGCCACGCTGGTTCGATCCGGCGGTGCTGCGATGGTCGGACCCGGTGATCGGCGGCCCGGTGGTGACACCGCCGTATCTGTGACCGGGCGCTGCCCCCGGACACCGGCCTGGACTCGGTCCTCGGCGGCCCGGACGGCATCCCGCTGGACCACGGCACCGTCCAGCACCTGTCGCTCGCCCGCATCCTGCTCGCCGACCACCGCCTCGAACAGGCCCGCGACGCGGACCACGTCGTCCTGCTGAGTGCCGGCCGGATAGCCGAGGAGGGCACGCACGAGGAACTCATCGCAGCGGCGGGGGAGTACGCGGCCCTGTGGCACGCGTACACCGGCACCGGCACCGGCATCGGCACACCGACAGCGAGCCCACACCCAGTCGCCCCACAACCCGCGAACCCCACAACCCCTGAACCCACCTCCCCCAACTCGCCGAGGAGCACCGCACCATGAACATCCACCGAGCCGCCGTGGCCCGAGTCCGGCGCCTCACCGGCACCATGATCCGGGTGACACTGACCGGCGGCGATCTCCCGGACTTCCGCTCCACGGGGGTGGGCGACGAATACGTGCGGCTGTTCTTCCCGCACGGCCCCGACCGCCACGACCTCTCGCTGCCGGTGGTGCGGGGGAACGGCTGGGAGACCCCAGAGGGCCGCCCAACGGCCCCCATGCGCACCTACACCATCCGCGCGGTACGCCCCGAGTCCGCCGAGATCGACATCGACTTCGTCCTGCACGACCACGGTGTCGCCGCCACCTGGGCCGCCGCCGCCCGCCCCGGCGACCCGATCGGCCTGAACTCGCCCACCGGCCTCTACGATCCCCCGGCGGACGTCACCCGGCAGATCCTCGTCTGCGACCAGACCGGGCTGCCTGCCCTCGCCCGGATCCTGGAGAACACCCCGCACTCCGTCGCCACCCGGGCGGTCATCGAGGTCCCCGGCGAACAGGCCGTCCAGCCGCTGCCCCCGCACCCCGACACCAAGGTCACCTGGACCTACGGCGGCAACGGCCACACCCCCAGCCGCCTGGCGGACCTGGTGACCGCGGCGATCCCCCCGGACACGGACCTCGACGGCACCTATGTCTGGGTGGCGGGTGAGACCACCGCCCTGCGTGCCGTCCGCAAGCATCTGCGCAAGACCCTCGCCCTGGCCTCGGCCCGCTTCAAGGTGGTCGGCTACTGGGTCCCGGGCGCGGACAGCTGGACCGAGCGCTACGAGTCCCTGCCGGAGCGGGTGAAGTCGGAACTCGCCGCGCTGTGGGAGGCCCCGACCGACGACCTGGAAGACGTGACGATCGAGTACGAGAACCGCCTGACCGGCCTGGGGCTGTAAAACGTCCCAAGGCTGGAAGGATCGCGCCTGAGCCGCGCGGAAACGGTCCAGCCGCTGGGCCGCCGCCACGTGGTGGCGTGGCAGGCCCGGGTGTACCCCTTGATGACACGCTCCATCCTCGGCGGCCGTGCCAGGACCCGCTTCCGGCCCGGCCCACCAACCGTCCGTCAGGAGGGGCTCCGGCCTCCGGCCCACGGCTCTCGGGACACCGCGTGGGCCGCCCGGAGGAAGGCGTCGTTCTCCGCGGGTGTGCCCATGGAGGTGCGCAGTCGGCGCGGGATGCCGTTGTCGCGGATCAAGACCCCGTGGTTGAGCAGGGCCTGCCAGGCCCGGCGGGTGTCGTCGAAGGGGCCGAACTGCACGAAGGAGGCGTCGGACTCGTCGACCTCGTAGCCGATGGCCGTCAACTCGGCCATGACACGGCGCCGTTCGTCCTTGAGCTGGTCCACATAGTCCAGCAGTGGGCCGGAGTGCTCAAGGGCGGCCAGGGCGAGTGCCTGGGTCACGGAGGACAAGTGATAGGGCAGCCGCACCAGTTGCACCGCGTCGACCACGGCGGGGGCGGCGACCAGATAGCCCACCCGCAGCCCCGCGGCGCCGAACGCCTTGGACATCGTACGAGTGACCACGAGGTGGGGGTGGTCCTCGACCAGGGGCACCAGGGACGGCCGGTCGGAGAACTCCCCGTACGCCTCGTCCACGACGACCATGCACGGACGGGCCTCCTGCGCCATCTCGTACAGCGCGAGCACGGTCTTCGCGGGGACGGCCGCGCCGGTCGGATTGTTCGGCGAGGTGATGAGCACGAGGTGGGGCCGCTGCTGGGCGAGAGCCTCGCCGGCGGCGCGCAGATCGATGCCGAAGCCCTCGTCCCGGGGGCAGGAGACCCAGGCCGTACCGCAGTTGCGGGCGGTCAGCGCATGCAGGGTGTACGACGGCTCGAAGCCGAGGGCGCGGCGGTCCGGGCCGCCGAACGCCTGGAACAACTGCTGGATCACCTCCGTGGACCCGTTGGCGGCCCACACCCGCCGGGCGTCCACGGGGTGACCGGTGGCGCGGGACACATACCCGGCCAGACCGGCCCTCAGCTCCAGTGCGTCCCGGTCCGGATAGCGGTTGAGCCCGCCCGCGATCTCCCGCACCCGGTCCGCCATCGCCCGCACCAGCGGCTCCGGCAGCGGGAAGGGGTTCTCGTTGACGTTCAGGCGTACCGGAACATCCCGTTCGGGAGCGCCGTAAGGGCTCTGGCCGCGCAGCTCGTCCCGGACGGGGAGATCGTCGATGTGGGTCACCGGGTCACTTTCTGGTCGAGGAACTCAAGGACGAGGGGACCGGCGAGGTCGCGGTACTCCTCGAAATAGGCGTGGCGGCCACCCTCGATCAGCTCCAGCCGGGAGCCTGGGACACGGGCTGCCAGCAAGGGGGCGTTGGCGGTGGGATTGAGCCGGTCGTCGGTGCCGTGCAGCACCAGGGTCGGCGAGGTCGTGCCGGGCAGCGCGTCCCACATGTCATGCCCGTCGCTCGCGACCCGGTGCCCACGCCGGGCGTGTGCGGGCATGGTCCGGTCGCCGAGCGTGTGGTGCGGGCCCGGGTGCGTCGCGAGCCAGGCCGGGGTGTACATCAGCCCCAGCAGTGCCCGCCGTGCCTCGACCGGATCGGGGCGGGCCAAGGAGCGGCGAACCTCAGGACTCCGCTCGACGCCGTGCCGTCCACCCGCCGAGGTGCAGCCGAGCACCAGGGCACGTACCCGCCGACGATGGCGGACGGCCAGACACTGGGCGACCCGCCCGCCCATGGACGTGCCGTACACATCGGCCCGGTCCACGGCCAGTTCGTCGAGGACCGCGACGACGTCCGCGGCGAACCGCTCGGTGGAGTAGGACAGGCGGGGCTTGTCGCTCTCCCCGGTGCCCCGGTAGTCGATCGTGATGGTGCTCCGCGAGCCGGTGAAGTCGTCGCGGACACCGTCCCACCAGTGGTGGTCGTTCGCCTGACCGGCGAGCAGCACGAGCGGGGGGCCGGATCCGCGGACCTGGTAGGCGATACGGACCCCGTCGGAGGTCTTGGCGTGCGGCACGGCGGTTCCCTTCGGACTCGTGAAGATCTGCCCAGTCGTCAAGATCTGCCACTCGTGGAGATCTGCCACTCGTGGCGGTCGGCGCATCGTCACAGCACCGGGCTCTGGCCCCCGTCGCACCGCACCGCGCTGCCGGTGAGGTAGGAGGCGCGCTCGCTGCACAGGAAGGCGGCGACAGCGCCGAACTCGTCCGGCTCGCCGTATCTGCCGAGGGGGATCCGCCGCGCGGACGCGGCGATCACCCTGTCCACCGTGTCCCCGGACCCGGCGGCACGGGCGGCGTCGATCCGCCGTACCCGGTCGGTGGCGATGCGCCCGGGAAGCAGCAGATTGACCGTGACACCGTCCCCGGCGACCTCGGTCGCCAGCATCTTGAGATACGCGGCGAGCGCGGTGCGCCCGACGACGGACAGCGCCAGGTCCTGGATCGGGGCCGCGACGGCGCTCGACCCCACCGCCAGAACCCGCCCCCACCGCCGCTCGCGCATGTGCGGCAGGGCCAGTGACAGCAGACGGTGATGGACGGTCATCAGTGACTCGACGGCGCCGCCCAACTCCGGCTCGGCGATCTCCGTGATCCGGGCCGGCCGGGGCCCCGGCCCGTTGAGCACCAGGATGTCCGGGGGGCCGAACGCGGCCCGCGCGGCCCGCATCAGGGTGTCGGCCCCGTCCGGGGCGAGCAGGTCCACGCCGACTCCCACGGCGTGCGGAAGGCCGGCGGCGACCTTCTCGGCCAGGTCGGCGCGGCGCCCGCACACGACGACCCGGGCGCCTTCGACGGCCAGCGCCTCGGCCGTGGCCCTGCCCAGGCCGGCCGTGGACGCGCAGACGATCGCGGTTCTGCCGCCGATGCCGAGGTCCATCGATGTTTCTCCCCTGTCGTGATGGGTGTGGCCGTGGCGTGGTGGTTCGGATCGGTGTGTTCCACGGCGTGGTGGTCCTGATCGGTGTGTTCCACGGCGTGGCTCTGGACGGGCAACGGGACGTGACCGCTGCTGCGGCGGGTCATATCTGGCCGTTGCGGATCGCGTAGGCCACCGCGTGGGAGCGGTTGCGCAGCTGGTAGCGCTTGATCATGCTGTAGAGAACGTTCTTGATGGTCCGGTGGGAGTAGCCGAGTTTGTCCCCGATCTCCTGCAACTCATCTCCCTCGGAGACCAGTTGCAGGATCTCCGCCTCGCGCAGGGTGAGTCCGCCCGGAGTGAGCCCGTGGGGCACGAGCACGTCCCGATGGGTCTTCGTCATCTGGTCCATCAGCTGGCCCTGGAGTTCGGCCGGCAGATCGCCGTGACCGGCCCGTACCTCCTGTAGTGCCCTGCCGAACCGCTCCCAGGTGAACGCCGAGCGGAACAGCACCGCGCGTACCCCGGCCGCCATCGCGGCGCAGGCGTCGACCGACCACTCGCCGTCGGCGATCACGAGGAGCCTGGCCCCGTCCTCCGCCATCTGCCGCAGGAGCGCCAAGGTGTGGGCGTCCGGGCTCTGAACGGCGGCGACCACGATATCGGCACGGGTGCCCCGGTCCGCTAACGCCAGGCAGGGCTGGCTCTCGACATAGCTCACCAGGGCGGAACGGGTGATCGGGTCGGCCGCGTGGACCGCCAGCCGGACCATGTCGCCGGCGGTTGGCAGGAAGGAACCGACTCCCAGGTGCTCCCCGCGGGACTCCGCGAGCAGGTGCGGCTGTTTGGCGAGGGGATCGAAGCAGGCCGGGTCGGTCCTGTGCGCGCCGACCCGGACTACAGGGGGACAATCCTGCCGCGAGATGGTGCCTGCCATCGGTCTCTCCTCTGTGGAGCCCGCTGAGCAGGCTGGTCCGACCTGTTCAGCGGGCCTACCGTGTGTGGCACAGCCGGGTTCTGGCGGCCCGCGCCCTGGAGCTGTGGAGTGTTTCCCCTCCACAATTCTCCTAAAATTCATCCAGGGTTTGTCAAGTCCCTGCCGTGTCGGCCCCGCAATTTAGGACGCCCGGCAGTTTTAGTCAGAGTTTGCCAAGGTTTACAGGCCGCTTTGCTTGAATTGCCGTATGTGCCGCCGGGCCGAAATCGATGTCTGTCCTGCTGTGGAGTGGGGGCGGCCGTGGCGCGCGGGTTCAGTTAATTGGGGGACATGAGAGAATCGTGTCGACCGTCATGAGTATTGCCTCAAAAATTGCCAGGAGAGTCTTCGGTCGCAGTCAAATCTTGCGCCGTATGTCGTGGCTGATTCTGCAGGGGCCGGGTGACGGCTCACATCGAGGTGGCGGATGTCCTGTCCGTGTGGGTTTCGTGGGTTTTGTCGACGAAATGGCCGCCCGTTATTCCCGGCTGTCCGGGGGCAGTTGAGCGGGAGAGGGGCGCACGGTTCTGCCGGGCTTCTGCCGCTCAGGTCCCGTCATTTCTTGGCTAGGGTCGAAACAACGCCAATCCCGCTTCCCATAACGGGATCCTGGTCGATCAATTACTGATGGACCAGGGGCGAATGTCTCGCATGCCTTGAGGGACGGAGAGAAGAAATGGAACTGCCGGCCACAGGGTCGATCGTTCTGGGCGGTATCGGCGCCGACGCTCATTCGGTCGGTCTCACCCTGCTGAAGCATGCCATCAGTGAGGCAGGCCATACAGTTCATTTCCTGGGCACGCAGAATTCAATCGAGGACTTTTTTAAATGTGCGGCCGACGCTGACATCGTGATGATTTCCTGTATGGATGGGCATCTGCGTCACTATCTGAAGAAATTTCCCGACCTCATGCTCAAGTATCCCGATATCGGCGCGCTCTGGTACGCCGGTGGAAATCTCGATGTCGGCAGCTCCGAGCGGATTCATGGTGAAGCACGCCGGCTGGGCTTTCGGCGGGTCTTTCCGACGTATGTGGATATCCCCACGGTTCTCTCGGTCCTGGCCGAGGATCTTCTGATCAGGCTCAGGCTCCCCGTGGTACGCGGGAAGCCCCCCGCTCCCCGCCGGTCCGTCCAGCCCGGCAGCGCGCCGCCCGACCAGCGGCTCACCGAGGCCGACCTGCTGGAGCAGCGACCCGAGGTCCTGGAATCCTGGCCCACCGGCGCCCGGGCGCGGAACCTGGAGGACAACGCGGCGTTCCTGCTCCGGCAGCCGTCGTTCGCCCAGGCGCACTTGCCGCGGCCGCGGGCGAAGCGGCCGTTCCTGGTCCAGCCGCGCTCGGGTGTGGCCCTCGCGGCCGAGCAGCGCACCGCATTCGCGGCCCTCCGCCGCTCCGGCGCCGATGTGCTGTCCTACCAGATCGATTCGCTCACCCGGAACAATGACTACCGGAAAGCCGGCGAGGGGATCGCGGAGAGCCGGGAGCGGGGTGGTTCCACGCTCAACGGATTCCCCATGGTGAACCACGGGGTCGATGTCCTGCGGCAGTTGATCACGGAGGTGCGGACCCCGCTCCAGACCCGCCACAGCACCCGCGACCCACGGCTGCTCGCCGAGATCTCCTGCGCGGGCGGCGTCACCGGCTTCGAGGGCGGCGCGATCACGTACAACATCCCGTATTTCAAGGACTATTCACCGGCCCAGTCGCTCAGGCGATGGCAGTACGTCGACCGGCTGGTCGGCCACTACCGCGAGAAGTTCGGAGTGGTCATCGACCGGGAGTTCTTCGGTACCTTGACCGCAGTGCTGGTCCCGCCCAGTCTGGCGATCGTCGTCAATGTGATCGAGGCGATGCTCGCGGCCGGCCAGGGCGTGGGCTCGGTTTCGCTCGGCTATGCCGAACAAGGCCACCGGGCCCAGGACATCGCGGCGATCAGGGTTCTGCGTGAACTGGGTCAGAAGTATCTGGCCAACCTGGGATATCCCGGTGTTCAGGTCAATACGGTGTTCCACCAGCACATGGCGGCGTTTCCGCAGGACCGGGCGCGGGCGACGCAGCTGATCGTGGCCTCGGCCGTCACCGGCCGGCTGTCCGGCGCTTCGCGTCTGATCGTCAAGACACCGGTCGAGGCGACCACCATTCCCTCGGTCTCCGACAACCAGGAGGGCCTGCGGCTGAGTCAGCTGGGCGTGCTGGAGGCAGGCGGCATCGAGGTGGACGAGCGTGCGGTGCGCGAGGAGGCCACCATCCTGCGGGCCGAGGTGGACCAGATCTTCGAGAGCGTCCTGCTCGCCGGGGACGGCAGCCTCACGGACGGGGTGGTGAAGGCGTTCGCGCTCGGCTACCTGGACATCCCGTTCTCGCCCAGTGTCCACAACCGCGGTGAAGTGCTCACCGCGCGGGACCGGCAGGGCGCGGTGCGCTATCTGAACACCGGCCGGCTCAGGTTCTCCAGCGATGTGATCGACTTCCATCGCAGCCGGATGGGTGAACGCCGCAGGTCCGAGGTGCCGCCGGTGCGCAGCGACTGGCAACTCGTCGAAAGAGATGTGCTGCAAGTGCCTTCCGGTCACTATCGCGCGTGGCCGCTCGACGCGTGAGCGCCAGCCGCCCGCAGCCAGCCCCCCGCAGCCCCCCGCCGCAGCATCGCCGGCCGGAACACGGCGCCGGTCCGTTCGAGCACGGCGGACAGTCCAGCACCCACCTCCCACAGAAATGGACAACGAGCATGGCAACGGAACTCACCGTCCCGGAACTCACCGTCCCGGAACTCACCATCCCGGAATTCAAGATCTCCGGCGCGGCGGCCTCGGCGCTGCTGGCGCGCGAGGTGCCCGCGGACACACCCTCGGCGCAGTGGCCGGCGGCGGCCTTCCGGACAACCGGCGCGGAGCTGCTGGAACTGAGCGACTCCGTGTCGGCGGCCATCCTCGGGGACATGGGGAGTGCCGTCGTACGGTTCGACGCGGACGGGCTCAGCGACCAGGAGGTCTCCACCCTCTACTGGAACCTCTTCACGGCGCTCTTCCGTCCGGTCCCGCAGTACAGCTCCGGTGAACTCATCTATCCCGTGGAGGTGAAGGCCGGGGCCGCTGAGACCAGTCACTACTCCAATTCGAGCAAGGCGGGCAACTATCACACGGACGGCACCTTGCTGCCGCGGTTGCCCGACGTCGCGTTTCTGTTCGGCCTGTCCGCGGCGACGGGCGGGGAAACGCTGCTGATGGACGTCGACGGCCTGGTCCGGCAGCTCGCGCAGGTCGACCCGGCGCATGTCGCCGAGCTGTGCCGCCCCGTGCCCTTCGATGTGAAGGACCAGATGGCAGGCGTCAGGATCAAGCGGCAGCCCGTCCTCACGCACACCGCCGGTGGCTATGAGCTGCGCTATGTCCGGATGTACATCGAGCAGGGCTACGCCGCCGAGGGAACACCGGTTCCGCCGGAACTCCGGGCGGCCATGGACGCCTTCGACGAGGTCTCCCGCGTCGCGGCGGAAACCGCGGACTGTGTGCTGCTCGGACGCGGCGTGGGCCTGCTGTGGGACAACCGGCGCATGCTGCACGGCCGTCGGCCGTTCCAGGAGACCACCTCCAGCCGCAGGCTCCGCCGTATCTACGGGGTCCGGCGCGATGGACAGGCCGGCTAGACCCGCGGCCGTCCCGAACCCCCCCGCGAGGTCCGAATCGCCCGGCACGATCGTCGATCCGAAGGAGCTGACCCCCCGCATGTCACGTACCGTTGATCTCTCCCGCCCGCTGGAATCGGGCATGCCGCACGCGCGCACCATCCCGGCACCCCGGTTCACCCCCACCAGTACCTGGGCGGAACACCGGATGCGGGTCATGCGTCTGGACATACCGACGCACATCGGCACCCACCTGGACGCCCCGTCGCACTTCGTCGAGGACGGCGCCACGGTCGACCAGTTGCCGCTGTCGGCGCTGGTCGGCAGGGCGTACTGCGTCGAGATACTGCGGGACGGTCCCATGCCGATCACGGCGGCCGAACTGAAGTCCGCCGTCGACCTCCAACCCGGTGACGCACTGCTGATCCGTACCGGCTGGGACGCACGCTACGGCGAGCCGGCCTACGCGGACACCCACCCCTATCTCGCGGCCGATGCCGCCGAATGGGCCGTGGCCACCGGACTCAGGCTCATCGGCATGGACACCATCAGCCCTGACCTGCCGATGGCCCTGCGTCCCCCGGACTTCCCCTACGACGTGCACCGCACCCTGCTGGGCGGCGGCACCCTGATCCTGGAGAACCTCGTGCTGCGGGAGATCCCGGACCAGTGGTGCACGCTGTTCACCGGAGTGCTCAACGTCACCGGCGGAGACGGCGCGCCCACGCGCGCACTGGCCGTGCTGGACTGAGCGGCACAACGTCCCCGGAGGTCGGCCGGGTTCCCGGAGAAGCCCCCCCCGTACAGGCGGCAGGGAGAGCCAAATGGCCATGGAGTGCCGTACGGACGGACATTGATAGCGCTACCGGGTTGAACAAGGATTGTTGTAGAGCGCATGAACACGGCGAGTGGGTGGTCACGCTCCCGCGCGGCCATTCCATCGCCGTTCCATGAAAGGGAGGCAGGTGATGATGAACCCGGATTTCTACTCGCGGGTCGCCGATGAATTCGGCGAATACACCAGCGGGGGGCTGCGAACCGATGTGTTCCCGGACGGTGATCCGGAGGCCGCGTTCGACGAACTGGCCAGGGAGCAGGGCGGTCCGGGCGGCCGGCTGGTCGACGTGGGCTGCGCCGACGGGCGCAGCCTGCTGAGGATCGCCCCCGCGTTCGGCAGCGCGCTCGGCATCGACATGTCGCCGCCGATGCTGGCGTCCGCCGAGCGGAAGCGGGTGGCGGCGGGGCTGGGCCAGGTCACGTTCGAGCAGCGTGACGCCTCCCGTACCGGTCTTCCCGGCGGGACGGCCGACGTGCTCACCTCCCGGCGCGGGCCGCTCTTCCCGGGGGAGTTCCGCAGGGTGCTCAAGCCTGGCGGCCGGCTGCTCTACATGGGTATCGGCGAGACGGACGCCCGCGAGCTGAAGGAGACCTTCGGCCGGGGCCAGCTCTACGGCCGCTGGGACGACCGGCCGGTGCTGGACGAGGTGGTGGAGGAACTCACCGGGGCCGGTTTCACGATGATGCTGGAAAGGACGTTCCGGACCGAGGAGTTCTATCACTCACCGGTCGAACTCGATCAATTCCTGCGCCAGGTGCCGATTTTCGAGAACTACGACCCGGTGCTGGACCGAATACCGTTCGAGCGCTATCTGGAATCGGCGAGCGACGACCGCGGTGTCCGGCTCGACCGGCACTGGTTCGTGGTAATGGCGAGGACGGCGATATGAGGACGGCGATATGAAGATCTTCACCGATCTTGAGTCCGAGGTCCGCAGTTACAGCCGGCAGTGGCCGGTCGTGTTCGACCGGGCGGAAGGCAGCCGGCTGTTCTCCGAGGACGGCAGGCCCTATCTGGACTTCTTCACCGGCGCGGGTGCGCTCAACTACGGCCACGGCAACCCCGTTCTGAAACGGGCCCTGCTGGACTACATCGCCCGGGACGGGGTCTCGCACGCGCTGGACATGTTCACCGTGGCGAAGCGGGACTTCCTCCAGGCACTCCAGGACGTCGTCCTGACGCCGCGAGGGCTGCCGTACAAGGTGGTGTTCCCCGGTCCGGGGGGCGCGAACGCGGTCGAGGCGGCTCTCAAGCTGGCCCGGCGGGTCACCGGACGGCAGTCCGTGGTGAGCTTCACCAACTCCTTCCACGGGATGACCCTGGGGGCCCTCGCGGTCAGTGGCAGCGCGGCCAAGCGTGCGGCCTCCGGCGTGGCGCTGACCCTGACGACCTCGATCCCCTACGACGGCTACCCGGGCAGCGGGGAGAGCGGACCGCGCTATCTCGACCGGCTGTTGTCGGACGGGGGCAGCGGCCTGGACCGGCCCGCCGCCGTCATCGTGGAGACCGTCCAGGGCGAGGGCGGACTGCGGGCCGCGCACACGGACTGGCTGCGCGAGCTAGCCGAGGTGTGCAAGCGCCACGAGGTGCTGCTCATCGTGGACGACGTCCAGATGGGCTGCGGCCGGACCGGGCCGTTCTTCAGCTTCGAGGACGCCGGCATCACTCCCGACCTCGTGTGCCTGTCCAAGTCGATCGGCGGATTCGGCCTCCCGCTGGCCCTCACGCTCATCCGGCCGGAACTGGACGTATGGAAACCCGGTGATCACAGCGGGACGTTCCGCGGTGTCAGCGGGTCCTTCGTGACCGGAGCGCAGGCGCTGCGCACCTACTGGAGTGACGGGACGCTGGAGAAGTCCACCCGTACCCGGGGAGAGCGGATCGCGGCGGCCCTCGGTGCCCTCGCCGCCGAGAGCCCCGACGCCGGCCTGGAGACCAGGGGCCGGGGCTTCGCCGCCGGGCTGCGGTTCGCCACGCCCGGCGCCGCCCGCCGGGTGTGCGCCGCGGCGTTCGAGAACGGCCTGCTCATGGAGACGACCGGTGCGGCCGGCGACGTGGTGAAGCTGCTGCCCCCGCTGACCATCGGCGACGACGACCTGGACGAAGGTCTCGACATCATCCGTACCTGCGTGGGTTCGGTACTCGCGCGGAGCAAGTGAGAGGTCAGGGCTGTGCCAGGCAACATTCCCGAGATCGACCTTGAGGTGTGGCGCCGGGCGTCCGACGCCGAGCGCGCCCCCATCGCCGCGGAGCTGGACGCCGCGCTGCGGAGCACCGGCATGTTCCTCGTGTCCGGGCACGGGGTGCCACAGGCCGTGACCGATGGATTCCGGACCACCGCCAAGCGGTTCTTCGCCCTGCGGGAGGAGGCCAAGGCCCCGTACGCCATTGAGAACGCGCACGACAGCGGGTGGCTGAAGATGCATCCCCCCGGTGGGGTCGGGGTGGCGGTGCGCGAGGACACACCGGCTCCGAGCGCGCCGGATCTGCACGAGTCGTTCTACGTGGGGCCCGGGCACCGCGACGGCGACGCGCGGCAGGACCGGCTCAACTACCCGGAGAACCGCTGGCCGGCCGAGCTGCCCGAGCTACGGGCCGCCGCCGACATGTACACCACCCACATGATGCGGGTGGTGGGGGCGGTCAACGAGGTGCTCGCCGTCACGCTGGGGCTGCCGGCGGACTTCTTCACCTCGCGGGCACGCCGGGCGACCTGGACGCAGAACGCCAGTTGGTATCCGTCGTATGCGAGCCTCGGTGAGGTCGCTCCCGGTCAGTTCCGCAATGGGCCGCACACCGACCTGGGGACCGTCACCTTGCTGAACCGTCAGCGGGGGGTGGGCGGATTGCAGGCGTGGAACGAGGAAGACGGCTGGTTCTCGCCGCCGTACCGCCGCGACTCGCTCCTCGTCAATCTCGGCGAGCTGATGGAGCTGTGGACCGACGGGCGCTGGCGGGCGCTCCGGCACCGAGTGCTGCCGCCCAGCCCGGCGGCTCCGGACGAGGAACTGCTGTCGCTGGTGTTCTTCTTCGAGACCGATCCCGGCACGCTGGTCGACCCCCTCCCCGCTCCGATCGGCGGTGGCCGAGGGCTGGCACCGGCGTACGCGCGGCGGACGGTCCTGGAGAAGCTCGGCGTCCTGGCCGGCTCCGGATCCGATTCCGACCCCGTAAAGGCGGCCTGACCCATGAGCAGGATCGTCGCCGTGGTGTCCGGCGGGATCGACTCGGTGACCATGGCCCATCATCTGGCCGCCGAGGGACACGACCTCCAGGTGCTGGCCATCGACTACGGTCAGCGCCATCGCAGGGAACTCCAGTTCGCCGCGGCCGCCGCGACCCGGCTCAATGCGCCGTACGAGCAGGTCGATCTGCGCTCGCTGCGGAGCGTCATGCGCGGAGCGTCGCTGACGGATCCGTCCGTGGCCGTACCGCGCCCGGACCGGCCCGTCGACCAGAACCCGAGCACCGTGCCGAACCCGAGCACCGTGCCGAACCCGAACATCGTGCCGAACCGGAACGCCGTGCTGCTGTCGGTGGCCTTCGCGCTGGCGGTCACCGTCCAGGCGGACGGCGTCGCCTTCGGTGTCATGGCCGAGGACGTCGGCCCCTCCGACACATCTCCGGAGTTCCTGCGGCGGTTCCTCGCCATGGAACGGGTGGCGACCAGGGGCGCGCTGACTCCCGACGTCACCCTGCTCGCTCCGCTGATCGAGCTGCCGAAGACCGGCGTCGTCGCTCTAGGCGAGAAGCTCGGTGTGCCCTGGCAGCTCACGTGGACATGCTTCCGCGGCGAGGACCTCCACTGCGGTGCGTGCGCGGCCTGTGTGGAGCGGCGCGGCGCGTTCGCCGACCTGGGCATCGAGGACCCGACCGGCTACCGCGAAGCATGGCTGCCGCGGTGACCGGGGCCGGCCGCCCCACCGGTGGCCCCGACGCGGAAGGAGGACGGTCCGACGAGGAAGTAGGGCGGTCCGACGAGGAAGGAGGGCGGTCCGGCGTGGAACCGGAACTCGTGGTCAATGAGATCTTCGGCCCCACCGTCCAGGGCGAAGGCCGGTCCATGGGCCGCAGATGTGCGTTCCTGCGGCTCGGTGGCTGCAACCTGTCGTGTACGTGGTGCGACACGCCGTACACCTGGGACTGGACCGGCGCGAGCGACTCCGGGGTCACCTACGACCCCCGCCAGGAGTTGCACCGCCGTCCCGTCCGTGAGGTCGCCGGGGAACTCCTCGCGTTCGGCGTCGGGCTGATCGTCATCTCCGGCGGCGAGCCACTCGGCCAGCAGAAACGATTGATCCCGCTGGTGGAGTCGCTCACGGCGCACGGCCTGGACATCGAGATCGAGACCAACGGCACCCACGCCGCCGACCCGGCCCTGGTCGCCGCCGGAGTCCGTTTCAACGTCTCGCCGAAGCTGGCCCACTCGGGCGATTCCGCCGGGCGGCGGATCGTGCCGGCCGCGCTGAGGAGCCTCGCGGCGACGGACGGCACCACGTTCAAGTTCGTCTGCCGGGACATCGGCGATCTGGACGAAGTGGCCGGCCTGGTCGAGGAGTTCGGCCTCGGATCGGTCTGGATCATGCCGAAGGGGCGGACCGGCGCCGAGGTGGACCGGCACATGGCCGCACTGGCCGACGAGGTGATCGCACGGGGCTGGAACCTCACCACACGCCTCCACACCTTGCTGTGGGGCGACACGCGGGGTGTCTGAACGCGTGGCCGAATCACAAGGGAAGGACGAAGCGCGGACATGACGCTGCGTATCACGAAGAAGTTCGAGTTCTCCGCCAGCCATCAGCTCTCCGGCCTCGCCGAGGGACACCAGTGCGCCCGGCTGCACGGCCACAACTACGTCGTCGAACTGGAGCTGAGCGCCGACCTGACGGAACTGACGCCGACCGGGTTCGTGCGGGACTACGGGGAGCTGGCCCCCTTCAAGTCGTGGCTCGATGGGACGCTCGACCACCGTCACCTCAACGACCTGGTGGACAGCAACCCGACCGCCGAGCACCTGGCGGTGTGGCTGTACGAGCGCTGGTCCAAGGAGCTTCCGGAGCTGACCTCGGTACGGATCTCCGAAACCCCCAAGACCTGGGCCGAGTACCGGCCCTGAACCACCGGTCGGCCGGCCCTGACCGGCGGACCGCGCAACGACATCGGGCAACGGCCTGACGGATCGGACAGGAGAGGTGACTGCATGTCTGTGGCGACGTGGGTACAGGAGGGCGACGTCGGATCGGAGAAGCCGGGCGAGGAAGACCCGCTGGTCGGACTCGCCCGGCAGCTCCTGAAGGAGATCGGGGAGGACCCCGACCGGGAC
Organism: Streptomyces sp. NPDC056734; assembly: GCF_042790455.1. Classification (NCBI taxonomy): domain Bacteria; kingdom Bacillati; phylum Actinomycetota; class Actinomycetes; order Kitasatosporales; family Streptomycetaceae; genus Streptomyces; species Streptomyces sp. NPDC056734. Next base: position 3,250 of record NZ_JBHTZD010000015.1, on the reverse strand, counting down.
GGTCTGCGCGACACACCGACGCGGTTCGCCCGCTGGTGGCGCGAGTTCATCGACTACGAGCCCGGCTCGGTCGGAACCCTGTTCGAGTCGACCGGCTCCCGGCAGTGGGTGATCGTCTCGGACATCCAGGTCTGGTCCCTCTGCGAACATCACCTGCTGCCGTTCAACTGCTCGGTGACGATCGCCTACCGGCCGGACGACAAGCTGCTGGGCCTGTCGAAGTTCGCCCGGATCGCCCATCGGCACGCGCACAAGCTTCAGGTCCAGGAGCGGCTGGTCGCCGAGATCGCCGACGACATCACCGAGCTCAGCGGGGCCCAGGACGTGGCGGTCATCGCCAGGGGCGAGCACCTGTGCATGACGATGCGCGGCATCAAGGCGGCGGCTCAGATGACCTCGACGGCCTATCGAGGGGCCCTCGGTGAGGACGCCGGGCTCCGGGCCGAGATGTTCAGCCTGCTGCGCCCCTGAAATCCGACCCCGCACCCCGAGACCTATCCGGGGCCGCTGCCCTGGCCCGTACCGGGTCGCGGCAGCGGCCCCAAGGAGCCTGTGCCATGGAATCACCATCGGTGTCAGCGATCGGCCGGATCGCCCCGCGGACCGCGGGGCGACAGACGCCGGCCACACCGCGCCGCGCACCGGCCGCCGCCGGTGAGCCGATCGGGCGGGACGTCCCGATCGGACTCCGGAGGGACTGGGCCGACGACGGCGGAGCTGCGGCCGCGGCCTTCGGCCGGCGACTGCGCGAGCTACGACTGCGAAGCGGACTGTCCCAGCAGCGGCTGGCCCGCTCCAGCACCCTCAGCGTGCGAGCGATACGCGACCTGGAGAACGGGCGGGTACGGCACCCCAGGGCGGATTCCCTGCGTCTGCTCGCCGACGCCCTGGGGCTGAGCACCCGTCAGATGAACCGGCTGGTGAACGACCATTCGCTGCTGACCGGGGCGCCCGAACCCACCGTGAGCGGCCGGTTCATCGGCCGGGAGCAGGAGCTGGCGGCGCTGGCGGCCATGCTCGGTGCCGAGCACCATCGCCTGGTCACCATCACCGGGATCGAGGGCGTCGGCAAGACCCGGCTCGCCCTGGAGGCCGCGCACGCGCTGGAGGCTGCCGACCAGGCGACGGTCCTGTGGTCACCCCTCGACGACGACCGGCTCCGCGGCGCGGGGGCGCCCGTGGGGGCGCCGGAGCAGCCCGCGTGGCTGCGTGAGGTCGTACGCCCCGGGCCCGACAGTCATCTGCGACTCGTGGAGACGATCGGGGAGTCGAACGTCGTCCTCGTCCTCGACGGCGCCCGCCCGGACGACAGGCTGGCGGACCTCACGGCCCGTCTCGTGACCGCGTGTCCCCGGCTGCGGATCCTCGTCACCGCCAGAACCCCCGTCGACCTGCCCTTCGACACCCTCTTCCCCCTCGCACCCCTTCCGGTACCGCCGCCCGGCGCCGAGCCGGCGGGCCTGGCCCAGGTGGCCTCGGTGGAGCTGCTGCTCGCCCACGCCAAACGCGTACAGCCCGCCTTCCGCCCGGACGCCCAGGTGCTCGCGGACCTCGCCCGCATCTGCCGGGCGCTCGACGGCCTTCCCGCCGCTCTCGAATCGGCCGCCCACTGGAGCCTGGTCTACTCCCCGCGGCAGCTCGCCCAGCAACTCACCACCGAGCCGCTCACCGTGGCCCGGCGTCCCCACGGCGGCCCTCGGCGGCCGGCCGCCTTCGCGTCGGTCCACCACACCCTGGCCACGCTGACCAGCCGCCAAGGTGACCTGGTGTCGGCCATGTCCCTGGGAACGCCCCGCGGGGCGGACGGCTACTGGTCGGCCCAGGAGATGGCGGACACGCTGGGCCTGACGCCCACGGAATGCGCCGACGACATCTATCACCTCCTCATCCTCGGCATCCTGCGCCGCGTCGACGACCACGACGTGGCGATGTTCAGGGTCCTCAACATCGTCGGCATCGCCGGCCGGAACGCACTCGCGGGCCAGAACCCCCTCGCCGCTCAGAACCCGCTCGCCGCTCAGAACCCCCTCGCCGCTCAGAATCCGCTCGCCGCCCAGAACCCGCCGGCCGGCCACACCGCACTCGCCGCCCAGACCACACTCGCCGCCCAGCACGCAGCCGCGTGACCGGGGCGCCCCCAGCGCCACCAGAGAGGAAGAACCGTGCGACTCTGCACTCTGCGCACCAAGACCGGTGAGGACGTCGGTGTGTCGACCCCCGCTGGAATCGTCACCCTGAGCCTCGTCAACGCCACCGCGGGAACCCTGTACGGCCCCACCCTGCTGGACATCATCAGGAAGGGCGAGGCCGCCGCCCTCACGGCCACGCTGGCCGCCCTGCCCGACCCCGGCGCCCTGGCCACGGAGAGCGACCCGGAGTTCGAGCCCCTCTACCGGTGTCCGCCGAAGCTGTGGGGGGTGGGCCTGAACTACGTACGCCACGCCGACGACCTGGGGGTACGGCAGCCGGCCGACGCCCCCGGCTCCTATCTGCGCCCGTCCTCCACCGTGATCGGACACGGCGACGACATCCTGCTCCCCAGCCAGTCGCAACGCGTCACCGCCGAGGCCGAGCTGGGCGTGGTCGTCGGAACCACCTGCCGAGACGTGTCACCCGAGGACGCCCCGTCGGTCGTCTTCGGCTACACCACCGTCCTGGACATGACCGCCGAGGACGCGATCCGGGTCAACCCCCGCCACATCCCCTGGTCGAAGGCGTTCGACACCTTCTGTAGCCTCGGCCCCTGGATCGTCACCCCCGACGAGATCCCCGACCTCTCCGCCGTCCGTATCTCCACCGTCGTCAACGGCCGGACCATCGCGTCCAACCGGGTGTCCGCGATGATGTACGACCCTCATTGGCTGGTCGGCTACTTCTCCGGCGGCATGGCCCTCGAAGCCGGAACCGTGATCGCCACGGGAACCCCCGGCGCCGGCGTCATCCACGACGGGGACACGGTGGAAGCCCGGGTCGACGGCGTCGGTGACCTCCGCAACACCGTCAGGCTCAAGCCCGCCGGTCCCCGCCGCTGAAGCGGCACCCACCGGGTCACGGGGCCTGCGCCGCCCGGCGCCGAGGGCCGGCGCTCACCCGCCGGCCGGCCCGGTTCGCCGCTGGACCCAGGCCCTCAGCCCCGGGCCGGCGCGCCCGGGGCCACCGCGCCCGGCGCCACCGCGCCCGGCGCCACCGCGCCCGGCGCCACCGCGCCCGGCGCCACCGCGCCCGGCGTCACCGCGGCCCGGTCCGCGGG
>NZ_JBHTZD010000014.1:256917-272489 GCF_042790455.1 Streptomyces sp. NPDC056734 | reverse complement strand
TCGCCGGCTCCGACCCCGCGATGTGGATCGACATCCTCTCCGCCAACCCCGGGCCCCCGCTTCGGCCCCGAAAGGGCCTCGTCCTCAATCGCCGGACGGGCTGGAGGTGCGGGCTCGCCGTCTTCGGCCGCCTGGCAGGGGAGGGGCAGCTGGTCGTCGTCGGGAGGTGGAGGGTGGGGGCAGCCCCGTCGTCCGCGGGCGGAGGGTCGGGCTACCGGTTTGTGCGCGGGCGGAGGAGGGGGCAGTCGGTTGCCCGCAGGCGGAAGTAGCGGGAAGCCGGTTGCCCGCAGGCGGAAATGGCAGGAGTCGGTTGCCCGCAGGCGGGGGGAGGGGCAGCCGGACGCCCGCAGGCAGAAACAGCAGGAAGCCAGCGGGAAGCCTTCGGCGCAGGCGTAAATGGCAGGCAGCTGGTCGCTCGCAGGCGGGAAGCAGCAGGCAGCCGGCGCGCAGGCGGAAGTAGCAGGGAGCCGGTCGCCCGCAGGCCGAAACAGCAGGAAGCCGGTCGCCCGCAGGCGGAAGTAGCAGGAAGCCGGTCGCCCGCACGCCGAAACAGCAGACAACCGGTCCCTGCTGGCGGAGGGAAGGGCAGCTAGTCGCTCGCAGCCAGGGGAGAGGGCGAAGCCGGTCGCTCGCCGCGGAGAGTGGGGGCGGCCAGGTGCCCGTGGCCAAGGGGCCGGGCGAAGGCGGTCGCCTGCAGGTGGCGGAGAGAGGCACCCGGTCCTCCGCAGGCGGGGTGGGAGGGCGAAGGCGGTCGCTCGCACGTGGTGGAGAGGCACCCGGGTCCCCCGCAGGTGGGGTGGGAGGGCGGAAGCCGGTCGCCCGCGCGTGGTGGAGAGGGGCACCCGGGTCCTCCGCAGGTGGGGTGGGACGGCCGAGCCGGTTGCCGTGGGACGGACGAGTGACCCGTACGCAGTAACCTTGTCCGGGGTCCCCGCACGCCCCCGCATCCCGCCTCACCGCATCAGGAAGGTGTCCCGCTGTGGAAAACGGCGCCGCCCAGCCCGTGATCGTCGCCATCGACGGTCCCTCCGGCACGGGTAAGTCGAGCACGTCCAAGGCCGTCGCCACGCAGCTGGGGCTGCGGTATCTGGACACCGGGGCCCAGTACCGGGCGATCACCTGGTGGATGGTGAGCAACGGGATCGACGTGGACGACCCGGCGGCGATCGCCGCGGCGGCCGGGAAGCCGGACATCGTGTCCGGGGTGGACCCGGCCGAACCCACGATCGAGGTCGACGGCGTGGATGTGGCCGGGCCGATCCGGACGCAGGACGTGACCGCCAAGGTCAGTGCGGTCAGCGCGGTGCCCGAGGTGCGGGCGCGGATCACCGAGCTTCAGCGGTCCATCGCCTCCGGCGCCGAGGGCGGGATCGTCGTCGAGGGCCGGGACATCGGGACGACCGTGCTGCCGGACGCCGATCTGAAGGTCTTCCTGACCGCCTCCGCCGAGGCGCGTGCCGCCCGCCGCAGCGGTGAGCTGAAGGGCGCCGACCTGAACGCCACCCGTGAGGCCCTGGTCCGGCGGGACGCGGCCGACTCGGGGCGCAAGACCTCACCGCTCGCCAAGGCGGCGGACGCGGTCGAGGTGGACACCACCGCGCTGACGCTGGCGCAGGTCATCGAGTGTGTCGTCACCCTCGTCGAGGAGAAGCGGGCCGCGAAGTGAGTGACGTGCCCACCACGCGCGACGCCGAGATCGGGCGCCGGATCGGCGTACCGCTGATGTACGGGCTGTTCCGGCCGCGGGTGCTGGGCGCCTGGCGGGTACCCGCCGCCGGACCCGTCATCCTCGCCGTGAACCACTCGCACAACGTCGACGGGCCGATGGTGCTGGGCGTCTCGCCCCGGCCGGTGCACTTCCTGATCAAGAAGGAAGCCTTCGTCGGCCCCCTGGACCCCTTCCTGACCGGCATCGGACAGCTGAAGGTGGACCGGGAGAGCACCGACCGGACCGCGATCAGCCGGGCCGTCGGCGTCCTGGAGCAGGGCGGCGTCCTCGGGATATTTCCCGAGGGGACGCGCGGCGAGGGCGACTTCGCCGCCCTGCGCGCCGGGCTCGCCTACTTCGCCGTGCGGGCGGGCGCCCCGATCGTCCCGGTCGCCGTGCTCGGCAGCACCGGGCGCCGGGGGCGGCTGGTCAAGGGGCTGCCACCGCTGCGCAGCCGGATCGACGTCGTGTTCGGGGACCCCTTCGCCGCCGGGGACGGCAGCGGCCGGCGCACCCGCAAGGCCCTGGACGAGGCCACCGAGCGCATCCAGAAGCAGCTCACCGCCCACCTGGAAAACGCCAGGCGCCTGACCGGGCGCTGAGCGACACTGAGTAGTGGATCGAGCCGGTACGCACCGCGACGGCCGGTCCACGATCACCACGAGTAACGAGGTACGGACTTCATGAACGACGACATCCACTCCGCGGGCTCGCTCGACGAGCACGACCACGGAGCGCTTGGCGATGCCGAGTACGCGCAGTTCATGGAGCTGGCCGCGGAAGAGGGCTTCGACGCCGCCGACGTCGAGGGCGCGATCGAGGAGGCCGGCCACGGCCCGCTGCCGGTGCTCGCCGTCGTCGGCCGCCCCAATGTCGGCAAGTCGACCCTGGTGAACCGGATCATCGGGCGGCGTGAGGCCGTCGTGGAGGACAAGCCCGGCGTCACCCGCGACCGGGTGACCTACGAGGCCGAGTGGGCCGGGCGCCGCTTCAAGGTGGTCGACACCGGCGGCTGGGAGCAGGACGTCCTCGGCATCGACGCCTCCGTCGCCGCCCAGGCGGAGTACGCGATCGACGCCGCCGACGCCGTGGTCTTCGTCGTGGACGCCAAGGTCGGCCCCACCGACACCGACCAGGCGGTCGTACGACTTCTGCGCAAGGCCGGCAAGCCCGTGGTGCTGTGCGCCAACAAGGTGGACGGCCAGAGCGGCGAGGCCGACGCGGCCTACCTCTGGGCGCTCGGCCTCGGCGAGCCGCACCCCGTCTCCGCCCTGCACGGCCGCGGCACCGGCGACATGCTGGACGCCGTCCTGGAGGTGCTGCCGGACGCGCCCGAGCAGACCTTCGGCGTCGCCGTCGGCGGCCCGCGCCGCATCGCCCTGATCGGCCGCCCCAACGTCGGCAAGTCCTCGCTGCTCAACAAGGTGGCCGGTGAGGAGCGCGTCGTCGTCAACGAGGTCGCGGGCACCACCCGTGACCCGGTGGACGAGCTGATCGAACTCGGCGGCGTCATCTGGAAGTTCGTGGACACCGCCGGTATCCGCAAGCGCGTCCACCTCCAGCAGGGCGCCGACTACTACGCCTCGCTGCGTACCGCCGCCGCCGTCGAGAAGGCGGAGGTCGCGGTCATCCTGATCGACGCCACCGAGAGCATCTCCGTACAGGACCAGCGGATCGTCACCATGGCCGTCGAGGCCGGGCGGGCGCTGGTGCTCGCCTTCAACAAGTGGGACACCCTCGACGAGGAGCGCCGTTTCTATCTGGAGCGGGAGATCGAGACCGAGCTGGGGCAGGTCGCCTGGGCGCCCCGCGTCAATGTCTCGGCCCGTACCGGACGGCACATGGAGAAGCTGGTCCCGGCGATCGAGACCGCCCTCGCCGGCTGGGAGACCCGGGTCCCGACCGGCCGCCTCAACGCCTTCCTCGGTGAGCTGGTCGCCGCCCATCCGCACCCGGTGCGCGGCGGCAAGCAGCCCCGCATCCTCTTCGGCACCCAGGCCGGCACCAAGCCGCCCCGGTTCGTGCTCTTCGCCTCCGGCTTCATCGAGGCGGGCTACCGGCGCTTCATCGAACGCCGGCTGCGCGAGGAGTTCGGCTTCGCGGGGACGCCGATCCATATCTCGGTGCGGGTGCGCGAGAAGCGCGGCAACAAGAAGAAGTAGGCATGGGGAAGCAGATATGAGGAAGCAGGCATGAGAAAGGGCGGTCCGTCGAGCGGGCCGCCCTTCTCGTTGTCTCACATGCCCCGGCGTGGTCCCGGGGGCAGGACCGCCGGGAGGTGCTGCATCGCCCCCTGCTGGCCCATCTGACCTACCTGACCTACCTGGCCCATCTGACCCACTTGGCCCACCTGGCTCATCTGGCCGGCTTGGCCTTGCTGGCCGATCTGTCCCACCCGCTGCCACTGCGACGGCTGGCCGCCGCCCTGCCGGGCGCTGTTGGCCCCCGCGCTGTACGCGCTGTAGGAGCTGCTGAACGAGCCGTTCCCCAGACCGTACGACCCGAGTCCGGACGTGTACGACCCGAGCGCCGGCGGCAGGTTGCCGAAGGCCGTGAACCCCAGCTTCTCCTCACCGCTGCGGTCGCCCGGCAGGGTGCGGAAGTTCCTCACGTACTCGGCGTAGAGCGTGTCGTAGATCGGCGTCGCCGAGGGGCCGCCTGGGTTGTCCTGGGCCGTCCGGCCGACCGGGATCGACGGATAGGAGGAACGGGAGGAAACGTCGTATGCGTGCACGTATGTCCAAACGACCCGGACCGGGAAGGGATGCGGTCACCGGACAGCCCGAGGGGCGTGGGTGAGCACGACGATGCCGCGCTCACCCACGCTCCCCGGCCCCGGCGACCGGGCGGTCAGGTCCCCGCGAGAGGCAGTGCGCTGGCGACCAGCTGGCCGTTGGCGGCGGCCTTGTCGAGCGCGTCGCGCAGCAGGTCCTCGCGCGGCTGGCGGCCGATGGAGCCCACCGGCGCCGCGAACATCAGTACCTGCTGGTGCTTGTTGGCCGCCGTCCGCCAGCCCTCGGTGACCTGGAGCGGCTGGTGCGCCTGCCACCAGGCGACGGGCTGGCCGCCGTTCGGGCCGGGCTGGAGGACGGCGTGCAGCTGGCCCACCGCCAGCAGCACCGACCAGCCGTGCAGCACCGGCGGCACCCCGGTCAGCTCGGTGACCGGCATGAAGCCCTGCTCGATCAGCAGCGGCAGGAAGTCGTCGCCGACGCCGGTCGAGCCGGGCCGGACGATCGGCGCGGTCGGCTCCACGACCAGCGCCGGGTGCAGCTCACCGGCGATCAGCACGAGTCCGCTGGTGACGCCGAGCACGGCCTGCTCGGGCGCGACCTTGTCGCGTTCCAGGTCGGTGGCGTCGCCGTTGATGGAGCGGACGGCGCCCTGGAGCTGGTCCTCGGTCACCTGGACGACCTGCGAGGGCAGGCAGGTGGCGTGGGCGAAGGCGAGTACGGCGGTTTCGTCGCCGATGAACAGGACGGTGCTGGTGCGCTCGTGCGCGGAGTCGCCCGGGGTGCGGCAGGACGTGCAGTCGTAACTGCCCGGGGCGTTCTCTCCGGCGAGCAGCCGGTCGGCTTCTTCGTCGCCGATCTCGGCGCGAACCTCGTCGCTGACGTCGAGCATGCGCGGCACGGGTGGCTCCCTCGGGATGCGGTGCGTGGGTACGGCCGGGTGGCTCCCGGCCGGGTGGGTCCGGGGCGGTCCCGGGCTCATGAAGAGACAACGGGCGACCTGCGGCGGGAGTCACGCGCGATGGCGAACGGAACCGAACGATCGGACGCGCTCGGTCACACCCGGGGCGGAATCGGACACTCCTAGTCAAGGAGGGGGGAGAGCAATGGAATTGTGGCGGTGAGGTGTCTCACAGGGTTCGCTCAGGTGTGGTTGATGTACGCGGACTTCGCCTGCGCTGACGCCCGTAAGGCGCGTCCGACGGCGGTCCTCACCGGGCCGCGCTCCCGGCACATCGGCACCGGGAACGGCTGCTACGGCGGCTCCGGTTCTCCGCCGGTACCTGGCGCGCGGGCGGGGCTGAGGGGCGTGGCCCATCTGCTCGGTCCTCCGGGGACAGTGACCGCGGCTGCGACTCGGGCACCAGGCGGGTGCCGACGACGCGGACGGCGGTGTCCGCGGGCCCTGGCAGACTCGGGTCATGCTCGAAACCTCCGCCCGGCTGCTCCGGCTTCTCTCGCTGCTCCAGGCCCACCGGGAGTGGTCCGGTGCCGAGCTGGCCGAGCGGCTCGGGGTCACAGCGCGCACGGTCCGCCGGGACGTGGAGCGGCTGCGCGCCCTGGGCTATCCGGTGCACGCCAGCCCCGGCACCGGCGGCGGCTATCAGCTCGGCGTCGGCGCCGAACTGCCGCCGCTGCTGCTGGACGACGACGAGGCGGTCGCCGTCGCCGTGGGGCTGCGCACCGCCGCCGGGCAGGGCGTCGAGGGCATCGGCGAGACCTCGGTACGGGCGCTGGCCAAGCTGGAACAGGTGCTGCCGCACCGGCTGCGCCGCCGGGTCGGCGCACTCAACGCGTACACCGTGCCGATGCTGCGCGCGGCCCGGCCCGACGCGGTGGACCCGGCGCTGCTGACCGAGCTGGCCGGGCTGTGCCGGGACGCGGAGCGGCTGCGCTTCGACTACCGGGACCACGAGGGCGCCGCCACCCGCCGCAGCGTGGAACCGCACCGCCTGGTGTGCAGCGAGCGGCGCTGGTACCTGGTCGCCTGGGACCTGGACCGGGCCGGCTGGCGGACCTTCCGCGCCGACCGGATCACCCCGAGGCCGCCGCACGGCCCCCGCTTCCCGCCCCGCGAGCCTCCCGCCCACGACCTGGCCGCCTATGTCTCGCAGGGCGTCTCCACGCGCGTCTACGCCGCCCGGGCCGTCGTCCGGGTGCTGGCGCCGCTGGCGGAGGCGGCCCGGCACATCTCACCGAGCGACGGGACACTGGAGGCCGAGACCGCCACGACCTGTCTGCTGCGCACGGGCGCCGCGAGCCTCGATGTGCTGGTGATCCATGTGATGCTGCTGGGCCTGGAGTTCGAGGTGCTGGAGCCGGACGAGCTGACGGGGGCGATCAGGACGGCTCGGGACCGGCTGAGCCGGGCGCTGGCACGGGAGGCCGGCGCGCGTAGCGGGGATGGTGCAGATCGAACGCCGGGGACTCCGAGCGGATCCGGGGCAGCGTCGTGAAGTTGTGCCGGGGCGGCGGGCACGAGGTCGCCCACTCCAGGGAACGGCCGTAGCCCCAGGGGTCGTCGACGGTGACCTTCGCGCCGTACTTCGCGGTCTTCCAGACGTTGTAGAGGAACGGCAGGGTCGACAGGCCGAGCAGGAACGCGCCGATCGACGACACCATGTTCAGGGCGGTGAAGCCGTCCGCGGCCAGATAGTCGGCATAGCGGCGCGGCATGCCCTCCGCGCCCAGCCAGTGCTGCACCAGGAACGTGGTGTGGAAGCCGGTGAACAGGGTCCAGAAGTGGATCTTGCCGAGCCGTTCGTCGAGCATCCGGCCGGTGAACTTGGGCCACCAGAAGGCGAATCCGCCGAAGATCGCGAAGACGACCGTGCCGAAGACGACGTAATGGAAGTGCGCGACCACGAAGTACGAGTCGGTGACATGGAAGTCCATCGGCGGTGAGGCCAGGATCACCCCGGTCAGCCCGCCGAACAGGAAGGTCACCAGGAAACCCGTCGCCCACAGCATCGGCGTCTCGAAGGACAGGGAGCCGCCCAGCATGGTGCCGGTCCAGTTGAAGAACTTCACGCCGGTCGGCACCGCGATCAGGAAGCTCATGAAGGAGAAGAACGGCAGCAGCACCGCCCCGGTCGCGAACATGTGGTGCGCCCACACCACGATCGAGAGTCCGGTGATCGCCATGGTGGCGCCGACCAGCGCCGAGTAGCCGAAGACCGGCTTGCGGCTGAAGACCGGGATGATCTCCGTGATGATCCCGAAGAACGGCAGCGCGATGATGTAGACCTCGGGATGGCCGAAGAACCAGAACAGGTGCTGCCACAGCAGCGCGCCCCCGTTGGCCGCCTCGAAGACCTGGCTGCCGAACCGCCGGTCCGCCTCCAGCATCAGCAGCGCCGCCGCCAGCACCGGGAACGCCATCAGCACCAGGATCGACGTGAACAGAATGTTCCAGGTGAAGATCGGCATCCGGAACATGGTCATCCCGGGGGCGCGCATCGCGACGATCGTGGTGATGAAGTTGACCGCGCCCAGGATCGTGCCGAACCCGGCCAGCGCCAGGCCCATGATCCATAGATCGGGTCCGACGCCGGGCGAGTGCTCCATGCTGTTCAGCGGCGCGTAGGCGAACCAGCCGAAGGCGGCGGGACCGTCCGGCACCAGCAGCGAGCCGAGCACGATCAGCCCGCCGAACAGGAACAGCCAGTACGCGAACATGTTCAGCCGGGGGAAGGCCACGTCGGGGGCGCCGATCTGGAGCGGCATCAGCTCATTGGCGAAGCCCGCGAAGCTCGGGGTGGCGAACAGCAGCAGCATGATCGTGCCGTGCAGCGTGAACAGTTCGTTGAACTGCTGGCTGTCCACGATCTGGAGGCCCGGCCGGGCCAGCTCGGCGCGCATCAGCAGCGCCATCACCCCGCCGACCAGGAAGAACCCGAACGACGTGATCAGATAGAGATGGCCGATCCTCTTGTGGTCGGTGGTGGTCAGCCAGTCGACCACCACCCGGCTGTTGCGCCGCGTCCACACGGGTCGCGGCGCCGGAGTCACGGTGTCCGTCCCCATGGCTCGCTCGCCCTTTCGCTCCGTCGCGCTCCGGGCCGCGGTGGCGGATTCTGGCCGGCGGCCGCGCGATATCCGTGGGGCGCCGGCGCCCCGGGCCCCGCCCGGAAACGGAATGCAATGCGGTACGGGGACCACCCTCGCGGAACTCTCCGCCCGGCTTTTCCGGTGATCGTGCCGACACGCGGGAATTACGTTCGAATGCCCGTGGATGGTGCATGGATGCCGTCTTCCGGGTGAGGGAGTTCTCAGGAAGCGTCCGTCGTGATCCTGTGACAAAAGCGTGACCGGCCAGGTACTGGTCACCCTCGGTGTCCGCCCCCGCTTCCGTGTCCGGCGCCGAGCGCCTAGCGTGGCCGCATGGCTCGTATACCGACACCACCCACGGATCCCGACGACAACACCGGCGCCTATGTCGGCCTCGACGCCGACGCCGCCGAACGGCGTGCCCGGGAGCGGGGCTGGACGACCGTGCGGGCGCTGCCACCGGGCGCGATCGTCACCATGGAGTACCGCCAGGGACGGCTGAACTTCGAGGTCAGGGGCGGGCGGGTGACGCGCGCCTGGAAGGGATAGGTGTCCCGGGGGTCAGGTGACCCGCAGGATCAGGTTTCCCGGGGGCCGTTCGCGGTGATCGGGTGGCCCGACGGGGCTCCGCCGCGGGCGGCGCGGTCGGTGTGCGGCGGGCGTCGGCTGCCGACCGGGGTGACCGGGGTGCGCTCGGAGCGGACCGAGTGCGGGCCGGGGGTCAGATGGACCGGGGTGCGGGTGGTGGCACCGCGCGGGGCGGAGACCGGCTCACGGACGGCGGGTGCTTCGTCGCCGCCGGGGGGACCGGCGGCGACGCCGACGGGGGCAGCGGTGGGACCGACGGGAGCAGCTGTGGGGCCGACGGGAGCAGCGGTGGGGCCGGTGAGGGAGTCGGCCGGGACATCCGCGAGGGCCGCGACGGGGGCGGTGACCGGGGCTTCGGCCGGTGTGGTCCCGGCGGCCGGGTGGGGCTGGAAGACGGTGGCCGGGATGGCCACCGGCGTGGTCGGCAGGGTGGCGGCCGGGACGGGGGCGCCGCGGCGGCCGAACCAGCGGTCCTTGAGGCTGAACAGCCATGCCTCGACCTGGCCGATCAGCGGCTCCATCCACGGCAGCGCCAGCAGCACCAGCAGTCCGGCGGCCCAGCCCAGCAGGACGTCGCTCAGCCAGTGGGTGCCCAGATAGACGGTGGTCAGGCCCACGGAGAGGGACATGATGGCGGAGAGGGCGGACAGATAGCGGCGGGCGGCCGGGGTGGACGCCAGATAGGCGAGGATGCCCCAGGTCACCACCGCGTTGGCGGTGTGTCCCGAGGGAAATATGTCGCTTCCGGCCTGGAACCAGTGCCACATCTCGTTGGAGCCGATCTCGGTCGCGTAGTGCGGACCCGAGCGGCCCAGGCCGTACTTCACGGCGCCGACCGTGATGTTGAGCAGCAGCAGCGCCGTGCCGAAGGCCAGCAGCGGGCGCACGGTGTGCTGCCGCCAGCAGCGCCAGCCGAGCCAGGCGGAGACCATCACGGCGGTCGGGCCGCGCTGCCCGAGGACCACCCAGTAGTCCAGGAACGCGTGCACCTCCGGCCACTGCTGGTAGGGCCGGAAGAGCATGGCCTGCCAGTCGAAGCGGACCAGCCATGAGGTGGTCACGACCGCGAGCACGATCGTGATGTAGAAGGTGAGCGTCGCACCGAAGAGCACCACCCGGTGCCGCGTCATCCGGGGCACGTCGAGGCTGGGCCGCGCCGGTTCACGGTCCAGGCGGGCGAAGGCCCGGTCCAGCCGGGTCGGCTTTGGTTCGGTACGCACACAATCGACGTTACAGGGAGTGAGGTGTGAATCCCGTACGGACTGCGCCTTTGTGATGACGATGTGATGTGGGATTGCCCGCACAGCCGGTGAATTCCCGAGGAATCAACAATCCCTGAGCCGTCGTCACCTTCAATTCCATTGGCCATTCCCGGTGTGGCGTTTTACTTGGATTATGAATTCGTTCACCGAACCATGGTGAGGAATTTCCCCCGCGCTCACCCGATCGGGTTGCCCGGTCACGGCGGCCCCGAGCCGTTCAGCCAGAACGCCCCGTACACCGCCGACAGCACCGCGACCGCGCCCAGCGTCCCCGCCGCCCTGGCGGTGCGTGTCCGGGCCAGGGCGCGGGCGAGCGGCAGCAGCAGCGGGAACGCGGGCATCAGCAGCCGGGGCTTGGAGCCGAAGTAGCTCGACGCGCACAGGGCCAGGGCGGTGACGACCCCCGCGTACACCAGCAGCGGCAGCGGCTGGCGCTGCCGTACGCAAGTGACGTACAGCCAGATCACCAGGGCGACACCGGCGATCAGTGCGACGCCGGCCAGGGCCGAGGGGAACGGCGGGAACCACGGGAACGGGGTGAGGGGGGTGAACATCTCGGCGATGAAGCGGGCGAAGGCGTAGCCGCCGTCGAAGCCGTTGCGCCAGCCCGCCTGGACGTCGAGGTAGCCGAGCGGGCCGTCGCCGGTGCGGTGGCCCACCCACAGGACATAGCCCCCGGCGCCCAGCGGCGCGAGCAGCATGCCGAGCACGGGGCGCGCGGTGGGCGGGCGCCCGGCCCGGCGCTCCCGCACCAGGAACAGGATCGCCGTCGCCCACACCGCCGCGACCACGGCGATCCCGACCGGCCGGGTCAGCCCCGCCAGCAGGGCCAGGGTGCCCGCGGTGAGCCAGCGGCCGGTCAGCAGCGCGTACAGCGACCAGGCGGCCAGGGCGGTGAACAGCGACTCGCTGTACGCCATGGACTGCACGATCCCGACCGGCAGCACCGCCCACAGCAGCACCGCGCACACCCCGGCCCGCCGCCCGTACACCTGGTCCGCGACGGCGAAGATCCCCCAGGCCGCCGCGAGCGAGGCGACCAGGCTCACCGTGAAACCCGCGTCCGCGTACGAGAGCGGGGTGACCGCGTGCAGCAGCCGCTCCAGCCAGGGCAGCAGCGGGAAGAAGGCGAGGTTGGAGTGGATGTCCCCGCCTGGCAGCCGGACCTCGTAGCCGTAGCCCAGCTCGGCCACCCGCGTGTACCAGAGCGCGTCCCAGCGGGCGGTCAGCAGGGTGTGCGCGCTCGTCCCGCGCGCCGCGCTCCACCCGGCCAGGACGAGCAGCCCCAGGACGCGGACGGCCGCGTACCCGAGCAGGGCCGGGGCCACCCGCCGCAGCCGGGAGGGGGCTGCCACGCGCGTTTCAAGATCGGTCACGGGCTCGATTATCGGCGGTGCGCCGGATCGGGAGGGGGAGCGGGGAGGTGCGGGGCCCTGCGGGGCGGGCGGGGAGGCTGTCCGTGGGCGGAGGGGGAGGGGGGAGGGGGAGCGGGGGCGGCTGTCCGCGTGCGGAGGGGTTGCGGGGAGTGGGGGCGCCGTCTGGGTAGGCGCGCGGGGGAGCGGGGACCGCCGTCCAGACGTCGGTGGCCATCTGGGCCGTCCGGGTACGTGCCCGGGGGAGCGGGGGAGGCTAGCCGTCCGGCTACGACGGTCACCGTCGGCGCGAGCTGCCGCCGCAGGCGTCTGGGAGGCCCGGCGCGCACGCAAGGAGGGGTGGGGAGCTGCGCCCGGGGGCCAGTGGGCATGCCCGGGGAAGCTCGGCGGGCGCGCAAGGAGAGGTGGGGAGTGGTCTCCGGGGCGGGCCCTCGCGTTCGCGCGGGGGTGTGTGGCGTGGGCGTGAGGGGGCGTCGGGGGACGTGGTGTACGCCACACGGGTGGAGTCAGGTGGGGTGAGGTCCGCCACGCGGCACGCGGGAGGTGTCGCGTACGCTGACGTGTCACTCGCCGTCCGTCGCGCGGGCCGGAGACCACCGCTCCTCTCCGGCCGGGTCACGGGGGAGTCCCCATCCCCGTCGATATCCCCGTCGATCCCTGTCGACTCCTGTCGACTCCTGTCGGTCGACCCCCGCGATCCCCCCGGCGGCGAGGGAACATCTGGGAGGTACGTACATGTCCGGGACGACCACGGCCGCCGCGTTGCGCCGTCGGGCGGCCGGGGCCGGTGCCAACCGCTGGGTCGTTCTCGTGGTCCTCTGCACCAGCCTGCTGCTGGTCGCGGTCGACGCCACCGTGCTGCATGTCGCGGTGCCGGCCGTCACCGAGGACCTCAGGCCCAGCGCGATAGAGCTGCTCTGGATCGTCGATGTCTATCCCCTCGTCTGCGCCGCGCTGCTGATCCTGTTCGGCACGCTCGGCGACCGGGTCGGCCGCAGACGGATCCTGCTCCTCGGCTACGCCCTGTTCGGCGTCGCCTCCGCGCTCGCGGCGCTCGCCGACAGCGGCCAGACGCTGATCCTGGCGCGGGCGCTGCTCGGGGTCGGCGGCGCGATGATCATGCCCGCGACGCTCTCGATCCTGCGGCAGGTCTTCCCCGACCGGCGTGAACGCGCGGTCGCCATCGGCGTCTGGAGCGCGGTGGCCGCGGTCGGCGCGGCCGTCGGACCGCTGCTCGGCGGCTTTCTGCTGGAACACTTCTGGTGGGGCTCGGTCTTCCTCGTCAACATCCCGCTGATGCTGGTCAGCCTCCCGGTGGGACGGCTGCTGCTGCCGGAGTCACGGGGCGGGTGCGACGGCCCCTGGGACGTGGTCGGCGCGCTGATGGCGGCGGCCGGGCTGTTCGGCGTGGTGCTCGGGGTCAAGCGGCTCGGCGCCGGCGACCAGATGGACAGCGTGCTCACCCTGGCGCCGCTCGTCCTGGGCGCCGCCTCGCTCGTGCTCTTCGTACGGCGGCAGCGGCGGCGCAAGCATCCCCTGGTGGACCTGCGGATGTTCTCCCGGCCGGCGTTCAGCACCTCCGTGGTGTGCATCGTGCTGGCGATGGTCGCCCTGGTCGGCCTGGAGCTGATCGCGGCGCAGTATCTCCAGCTGGTGCTGAAGCTGTCCCCGCTGGAGACCGGGCTGCGGCTGCTGCCGCTGACCATCGCCGCGATGGCCGCCGGTCTGTACGGGGCGCGGCTGCTGCGCCGGTTCGGGCCGCGCCGGATGGTGTGCGCCGGGTTCTGTCTCACCGCGTTCGCGGTGGTGCTGCTGACCGCGATGGGCCGGCACGACAACGCGCCGCTGCTGCTGGCCGGGTTCGTCCTGCTCGGGTTCGGGCTGGAGACCACGCTGTTCGGGGCGTACGAGTCGATGCTCGCCGAGGCGCCGCAGGAACAGGCGGGCGGCGCGGCGGCCATCGGCGAGACCTCCTACCAGCTCGGTGCCGGACTGGGCATCGCGCTGCTCGGCAGCGTGATGAACGCCGCCTACGCCCCGGGGCTGAGGTCCGTGCCCGGGGTGCCGTCGTCCGCGTCGGCGTCGGCCGGGCATTCACTGGGCGAGGCGTACGAGGTGGCCGGGCGGCTCGGCGGGTCGGCCGGGGCCGCCCTGCGCCGGGCGGCACGGGACTCCTTCGTGCACGGACTGCATATGACGCTGCTGGTCAGCGCGGGGCTGTTGCTGCTGGGGGCGGTGATGGCGCTGCGGCTGCCGCGGATCATGCAGTGCGAGGCCGGTGTGGTGGAGGTCCCGGCGCCCCGGGAGGTCAGCCGGGCGCAGACCCGTGACCGGCTGCTGAACCGCTGACCCGACCGAGCGCGTCCGACCCCCGGACCTGACGGGGACCGACGTACGCGTCGGCCACGTGTTTTACTAGCAGTGCTAGTTTTCGGCGTCTGGAGGTCCCGCATGCCCGCGAAGTCCCCGTCCCCCGCTCCCTCCCCCTCTCCGTCCCCGTCCTCTTCTTCCAAGCGCCCGTCCTTCGACCCCAGCGACCCCCTCGGCATCGACGATCTGCTCGAACCCGAGGATCTGGCCGTGCGGGACACCGTCCGGCGCTGGGTGGCCGAACGGGTGACGCCCCATGTCGCCGGGTGGTACGAGGCGGGGGAACTGCCCGCCGTCCGGGAGCTGGCCCGGGAGCTGGGGTCGCTCGGCGCGCTCGGGATGTCCCTGGAGGGGTACGGCTGCGCCGGGGCCAGTGCGGTGCAGTACGGGCTCGCCTGTCTGGAACTGGAGGCGGGTGACTCGGGCATCCGCTCGCTGGTGTCCGTGCAGGGCTCGCTGGCCATGTACGCCATCCACCGCTTCGGCAGCGAGGCCCAGCGTGAGCAGTGGCTGCCGCGGATGGCCACCGGTGAGGTCATCGGCTGCTTCGGGCTGACCGAGCCCGACCACGGCTCCGACCCCGGGTCCATGCGCACGTACGCCAAGCGGGACGGGTCCGACTGGGTGCTCAACGGGCGCAAGATGTGGATCACCAACGGGTCCGTCGCCGGGGTCGCCGTCGTATGGGCGCAGACCGAGGACGGCATCCGCGGCTTCGCCGTGCCCACCGACGTGCCCGGCTTCTCCGCCCCGGAGATCAAGCACAAGTGGTCGCTGCGGGCCAGCGTGACCAGCGAACTGGTGCTGGACGACGTACGGCTGCCCGCCGCTGCCGTGCTTCCGGAGGTGACCGGGCTGCGCGGGCCGCTGAGCTGTCTGTCGCACGCGCGGTACGGGATCGTGTGGGGCGCGATGGGGGCGGCGCGCAGCAGCTTCGAGACCGCAGTCGACTACGCCAAGTCGCGCGAGCAGTTCGGGCGGCCCATCGGCGGATTTCAGCTCACCCAGGCCAAGCTCGCCGACATGGCGGTCGAACTGCACAAGGGGATTCTGCTCGCCCACCATCTGGGGCGGCGGATGGACGCCGGACGGCTGCGTCCGGAGCAGGTCAGCTTCGGCAAGCTGAACAATGTGCGCGAGGCGATCGAGATCTGCCGTACCGCGCGGACGATCCTCGGCGCCAACGGGATCTCGCTGGAGTACCCGGTGATGCGGCACGCGACCAATCTGGAGTCCGTGCTCACCTACGAGGGCACGGTCGAGATGCACCAGCTGGTGCTGGGCAAGGCGCTCACCGGGCTGGACGCCTTCCGCTGACCGGCGGCGGCGAGGGGGAGCAGGAGGGGGGCGGGGGGAAACGGGGGGAAGTGGAGGGAGCGGGCGGGGCGGGGCCGGGGGGCCGGCCCCCCCCACCACAGGGTGGATAAAACCGCCGGGCAAAGCGCCGCCCGCGGCCCCCCCCGTATAAAAGAGTAGGGCCGGGGGGGGA
>NZ_JBHTZD010000014.1:135784-256907 GCF_042790455.1 Streptomyces sp. NPDC056734 | reverse complement strand
CCCGGGGGGGGGGCCCGGGCCCCCCCCGGGCCGCCCCCCGCGCCGCGGCGGCGGGGGGGGGGGGGGGGCCGGGGGGGGGGGGGGCCCCCCGGGGCCCCCGGGGCGGGCCGGGGGGGGGCAGGGCCGGGTGAGCGGCCCTGCCTCAGCTCTGGTTGAAGAAGCCGTCCGTGCGATGCGCGGCCGGGTCACCGCTGATGATCTCGGTGTCGGCCGGGGTCAGCAGGAACACCCGGGTCGACACCCGCTCGATGGAACCGCGCAGCCCGAAGATCAGGCCCGCCGCGAAGTCGACCACACGCTTGGCGTCGCCCGCGTCCATCGCCGTCAGGTTCATGATGACCGGGACGCCGTCCCGGAACAGCTCGCCGATCGCGCGGGCGTCCCGGAAGCTGTCCGGGGTGACCGTGCCGATCCGGCGGCCCTTGTCCTGGGCCGAGTCCGTGGCCACCTTCACACGAGGGTCCGTGACCCAGGCGTCCCCGGACTCGTTGCCCTCGTAAGTCTCGTCGTCGTAGTAGCGCTCGTCTTCGTTGTCGTCGACGAGGCCGAGCCACGCACTCGCCTTGCGCACCGATCCCATGGACGCCTCCTCTCACTACGGGCTTTCTTGCGTTCCGCATCTCTATGGTCATCCATGATGCGTATGACGCGCCAAGTGGATAGACGCCGCGCGGGGGGTTTGTGACGGTACTGGTGCACAGCCGATCCGTCGAGAGCCCGTGTGCCCCAAGGCTTCCCAAGGGTCCACGTGGTCATGGCTGCTGACTGTGAGTGAAATATGATTCTTCACGGCGTTTGGGTGAGAGACGGGGGCGTACGGGTGAACGAGACGGCCGGTACGGCGCCCTGAGTGGCCGATATCATGCGCCGAGGGGGCGCCTGTTCGACAGGGCGTCAAAGTCGTGCGCAGCACGGGGGGATCGCATGTTCGGCATAGTCCGGCCCTGCCGTCATCGGCTCGGGGAACGGCTCAAGACGCAATGGATGGCGCATCTGTGCGGGCTGTGTCTCGCCCTGCGCAAGGACCACGGGCAGTTCGCCCGGATCGTCACGAACTACGATGGATTGCTGGTCTCGGTCCTGACGGAGGCTCAGCTCGACGGCGGGGCCCGGGAGACGGGCGCCTGGCGGCGTACGGCCGGGCCGTGTCCGTTGCGCGGGATGCGCACCGCCTCGGTCGCGCGGGGCGAGGGCGCCCGGCTCGCGGCGGCCGTGTCGCTGGTGCTGGCCTCCGCCAAGGTGCGTGACCATGTCGCCGACGGGGACGGGCTGCTGGCCCGGCGTCCGGTGGCGCTCGCCGCGCGGCGGGTCGCCGATGGCTGGGGGAGGGCCGGGGCCCGGGGCGGCCTCACCGTCGGCTTCGACACCGGGGTGCTGGTCGCCGCCGTCGAGCGGCAACCGGCGGTCGAGGCGCTCGCCGGACCCGGCACCGCGCTGCTCACGGTGACCGAGCCCACCGAGTCGGCGACCGCCGCGGCCTTCGCGCACACCGCCGTCCTCGCCGGACGGCCGGGCAACGCGGCGGCGCTCGCCGAGGCCGGGCGGCTCTTCGGACGGCTGGCGCATCTGCTGGACGCCGTCGAGGACCGCGCGCAGGACGCCGCGCGCGGTGCCTGGAACCCGCTCACCGTCACCGGGACGCCGCTCACCGAGGCCCGGCGGCTCGCCGACGACGCCGTGCACGGCATCCGGCTCGCGCTGCGCGAGGTGGAGTTCACCGAGGGGCGGCTCGCACACCGGCTGCTCGTGCATGAACTGCCCGCCTCGGTGGACCGGGCCTTCGGTGCCAGGGGCTGTGCGACGCACGGTGCGCATGGCGCCCATGACACCCATGGCGCCTATGGCGGCCACGGCACCCAGGGTGCTCCTGGCGCTGACGGCATGCGTGACATTCGGGATATTTCGGGCGTGCAGGGCGCCGGGCCCTACGCGCCGCCCGGTGGACCCGGTGGACCCGGTGGACCCGGTGCGCCGCAGCCGCCGGAGCCCCCGCAGCGCCGGCGCGGGCTGATCCCGGGCTGCGCGGTCTTCCTCGGCCTGGCCTGTACCTGCCAGTTGTGCTGTGGGGAGTACGACGACCCCTGGACCGGCGAGCGCAAGCAGACCGGCTGTGACTGTGGTGATTGTGGTGACTGCGGAAGCTGCTGCGACTGCGGCAGTTGCTGTGACGGATGCTGCTGTGACGGGTGCGGCTGCGACTGCTGAGCCGGACCGGCGCACGGTGGGCTGACGCGAGGGGAGGGGGGCGCGTGTGAAGGCGAAGGGGTGCGCGTCCCCGCACGGCGAGCCCACGGGAGACCGCACGGCCGGATGACGGGAGACGCTGGGCGTCCGCTCGTCGGCGGACGCGGGCAGGGGGTCAGCTCAACAACAACAGGACCACACGCGACCGAAGTCGATGTGGGAGCGGGTGACCAGCCACTGCTGTGGATACATGCGCCAAGTGGAACAGGCATCCGGTTTCCCGTCAACCGACCCCCGGCCGTGGCTCACAGTGCGGACAACCTTGACACGGGCCGCGAGCGGGCCCGTACTCTCGTTCGCATCACGGCCCTGCTGAGGGGCTCGGCCGTGCGGCGCCGCCGTTCGTATGTCGCGCGGCGCCCGTGTGAAGGCACCACCGGTGTTCGACCGTCGAGTCATCGCATCATCGAGTCGGCGTGTTCGACGTGTCGTCGTGTCACGGAGCCTTCGCATGTCTTCCAGCCCTCCTCGTCCTTCCCTGGTGATCGTCGGTGCCGGGCCGCGGGGCACCGGTGTCATCGAGCGGATCGCCGCGAACGCCTCAGAGCTGTACGCCGGTACGGGCCTCGACATCCATCTCGTGGACCCGCATCCGCCGGGCGCCGGACGGGTCTGGCGCGAGGCCCAGTCGCCGCTGCTGTGGATGAACTCGCACGCCGAGGACGTCACCATGTTCACGGACGACACGGTGACCATGGACGGCCCCGTGCGCCCCGGGCCCACCCTGCACGAGTGGGCCGGTATCGACGGCCGCACCTTCACCGACCGCCGGATCCAGGGCGCCTATCTGCGCTGGGTGCACGAGCGGGCGGTGGCCGCGCTGCCGCCCGGCGTCACCGTCCACCACCACGCCCGGCGGGCCGTGCGGGTCAGCGGGCCGCGCGAGGGACGCCAGCGGGTGTGGCTGGAGGACCGGCCGCGCCCGCTCCTCGCCGACCTGGTGCTGCTCACCCTCGGCCATCTCGACGCCGAACTCGACGACGAACAGCGCGCGCTGGTGTCGTACGCGAAGGAGCACGGTCTGGTCCATCTGCCGCCGGAGTTCACCGCCGACAGCGACCTCGGCGCGCTCGCGCCCGGGGAGCCGGTGCTGGTGCGCGGCTTCGGGCTGGCCTTCGTCGATCTGATGGTGCTGCTCACCGAGGGACGCGGCGGACGGTACGAGGGGGACGCGGGGGGTACGGGGGACGGGCAGGTCACTTATGTCCCCTCGGGGCGGGAGCCGGTGCTGTATGTCGGATCGCGGCGCGGAGTGCCGTACCACTCGAAGATCGGCTACGACTTCGACGGGGAGCGTCCGCCGCTGCCCAGGTTTCTCGGGCCCGCCGAGGTCGACGTGCTGCTCGCGCGGCCGGACGGCTTCGACTTCCGGCGGGACGTGTGGCCGCTGGTGGCGAAGGAACTGGGTTTCGCGCACTACCACCGGCTGTTCTCGGCGCATCCCGGGCGGACCGTCATGGACTGGACCGACTTCGAGGAGAAGTACGCGGCCGGGGACGCCGGCGAGCGGGCCGCGCTGGCGGAGGCGGCCGTGCCCGATCCGGCCGACCGGCTCGACCTCGCCGCAGTGGACCGGCCGCTGACCGGGGTGCGGTACGCCTCGCACGAGGCGGCTCAGCAGGCGCTGCGGGAGTATGTCGAGCGGGATCTGATCCGGCGTCATGATCCGGCGCACAGCCCTGACCTGGCGGTGTTCCTCGGACTGCTGTCGGTGTACGGGCAGTTGGTGCGGCTCGGGGACATCGGGCCCTGGTGGCACGGGTTCTTCAGCTATCTGGCGTCCGGGCCGCCCGGTCCCCGGCTGCGGCAGTTGCAGGCGCTGTCCCGGGCCGGGGTGGTGCGGTTCGTCGGCGCCGACATGGCGGTGGCCGCCGAGGACGGGGTCTTCCGGGCGTCCAGCCCGAGCGTGCCCGGGTGGAGCGTGACGACCCGGGCGCTGGTCGAGGCGCGGCTGCCGCAGCCCACGGTCGAGCGGGCCCGTGACTCCCTGCTGCGTGAACTGCACGCCGACGGTGCCGCCGCGACCCCGGACGGGCTGCTGGCCGTGGACCCGGCCGACGGGCGGGTGCTGGACCGGGCCGGCCGGCCGCATCCACGCCGGTTCGCGCTCGGGCCGCACACCGACGGGCGGGGCGCCGGGGCCTTCACCCGGCCACGTACCGGGGGCCCGGCGTTCCGGCAGAACGACGCCACCGCGAGGGCGCTGCTGCTGTTTCTGCGGTCCTTGGGTGAACGGGCCGCCGCGTGAGGTGGCGGGTGTACCGGCCGCTGTCGGGGCTGCTGTGGTCTCGGTCGCCGTCCCGGCTGTACGGCTTTTCGTCCCGGTTGCTGTCCCGGTTGCTGTCCTGGTCGCTGGCCTGGTCTCCGTCCTGGTCGCTGTCCTGGTCTTCGTCCCGGTTGCCGTCCTGGCTGTCCTGGTTGCCGTCCCGTCCGCCGAACTCACCGAAGGGCTTACTGCGATGACCTCCTCGTACGGCCGCGGGCTGCCGCATCTCGCCGCCGCCGTCGACCAGCGGTCGCTGTCCGGCGCCGCCGCTCATGTCGAGCTGATCCGGCTGGCCGAGCGCGGTGGGCTGGACTTCGTGACCCTCGACGACCAGCGGGGCACGGTCGACGCGCCCGGCGTGCTGGCCTACGCGGCCCCCGTCACCAGCCGGATCGGGCTGGTCGCGCGCGCCGCCGGACCGGCCGCCGCGGCGGCGCTCGGCGCGCTCGACTGGATCAGCGGCGGCCGGGCCGGGGCCCGCGCCGAGGGACCGGGGGCGGCCGGGGACGTGGTGCGGGTCGCCGACGCGGCGGCCGTACGGGCCGGACAGTGGGCCGATGTGGTGCTGGTGAGCGTCGGGAGCCCCGAGCAGGCGGCGGGAGCCCGCGCCGAGGTGCGCCGGGAGGCCGCCGCGGCCGGGCGTGACCCCGACGGCGTCCGGGTGCTGGCCGCTCTGCTGGTCGACCTGGGCGACGGGGAACGGGCCGCCGAGCCCGGCCATGGCGGGGGCGGGCCGCGTTTCACCCCGGCCGGACCGCTGTACCGGGGCGGGCCCGTCGATCTGGCCGAACTGATCGCCGCCTGGCACTCCGCGGGGACCGTCGACGGCTTCCATCTCACCCCGGTCGAACCGCGCCGGGATCTGGAGCGGCTGGTCAACGGCACGGTGGGGCTGCTTCAGCACCGGGGGCTGTTCCGCACCTTCTATCCGGGCAGCACGCTCCGGGAGCATCTGGGGGTGGCGCCCCGCCGTCCCTACGCGGTGACGGAGGGGGCGGCATGACGGGGCGTCGGCCGCGGGGGGAGGTGGGGACGGGGACGGGGCCGGGGGTACGGCTGGGGGTGCGGCTGCCCGTCGACGCGCCGGGGATCAGATATCCGGCGGTCGAGCGGCTGGCGCGGGCCGCCGAACGGGGGCTGCTCGACTTCGTCCTCGTGGACGGTGACGGTGTGGGCGGTGGCGTGGAGGGTGATGCGGGTGGCGGTGCGGGTGGCGGTGCGGGCGGTGGTGAGGGTACGGGTGCCGATCCGGTGACCGTGCTGAGCGCGCTCGCCGCCGTCACCGAACGGATCGGGCTGGTCGCCGGGGTGCGCGGCGGGCGGGAACTCGCGCGCCGGGTGGCGGAGCTGGACCGGCTGAGCGGGGGACGGGCCGGGTGGGCCGGGTGGGCCGGATGGGCCGGTCCGGTGCAGGGGGATGCTGAGGGGTCCGGTGGTGCCGGTGGTGCCGGTGGTGTCGGGGTCGGCGGGGTCGGCGGGTGGCCGGTCGTCGTGCGGCGGGGGGAGCCGGGGTGGGAGTCCGCCGATCTGCGGCTGCTGGGACCGGTGGCGGTCGACGGGCCGCCCGAGGAGGTCGCCGGCCGGATTCTCGGCGTACTCGAACCGGGCGGGGGCGCCGACGGGCTGCTGCTCGCGCCGCGAGGTGTCCCGGACGGGCTCGACGCGTTCGACGAGTTCGTGGACCGGGTGGTGCCGTTGCTCCAGCGGCGCGGCACGTTCCGTACGGAATACGGGGGAGCGACACTGCGCTCCCACCTGGGGCTGATCGCCCCGGTAGGGAAGGGTTAGGCACATGACGGACGTAACCGATGCGTGGAAGCAGTGGCACGAAGGGCGGGTGGAGACGGTCTCGGCGCCCTACGGGCCGCTCGCGCTGACCGGCACCCACTGGCTGGAGGACTATCCGGAAGGTCGAATTCCGGCCACTCCCGGGGTGTGGACGGCCGACGGTGACGCCGTCGTGCTCACCGCCGGGCCGGCCGACGGGCTGACCCTGGACGGTGAGCCGTGGAGCGGGCGGGTACGGCTGACCGCCGACCCGGGTCCGGCGGGCGCCGCCCGGGTGGCGCACGGCGAGCGCAGGCTGGTGGTGCTGGAGCGCGAGGGGAGCTGGGCGGTACGTGACTTCGACCCCGCCGCCGAGACCAGACGCCGCTTCGCGGGCATCGAGGCCACCCCCTACGGGCAGCGCTGGTCGGTGCCGGGACGGTTCACCCCGTACGACGCGCAGCGCACCGTGCGGGTCGCCAATGTGGACGGGCGTGAGCGCGGGCTCGGGCTCGGTGGTGAACTGGCGTTCACGCTGGACGGGCGGGAGCTGACCTTGCAGGTGTCGGTGGAGTCCGACGGCTCGCTGTGGGCCGTGTTCGCCGACACCACCAGCGGGAACGGCAGTTACCGGTTCCGCTTCCTGCGGCCCGCCGCGCCGGATGCCGAGGGGCGGACCGCGGTCGACTTCAACCGGGCGCTGCTGCCGCCGTGCGCCTTCGCCGATCACTTCATCTGCCCCTTCCCGCCGCCGGGGAACCGGCTGGACCTGGCGATCGCGGCGGGCGAGCGGACGGTGGCGGAGGAGCGGGAAGTGGCGGGGAACTGACGGTGACCGGGGAGCGGGGGGTGGCGGGGAACTGACGGGGAGCGGGGAGCGGGGGGTGGCGGGGAAGTGACGGTGACGAGGGAGCCGGGCGTGGCCGAGTAGCGGGCCGGGGGCCCTTCGGGGCCCTGGCAAATCAGCCGTTAACGGGTGTTGTGCGCAGGGGGTTCGGAGGTGCGCGGCCGAAAGGCACCCTTGCGCTGATCGGCCGCGCCCCCGAATACTCCCCCTCAGCGATTGTCAGGGTCACGGCAACCGGAATCCCGGCCTTGCCGTCCCTGGCTGCGCCTCACGGGCCCCGACCCCACGAGAGGGCCCCCGACTTCCCCTGTGGAGGAACGACAAGTGAGGATCAAGCGCACCACCCCTACCACCGGTATCACGAGACGGACCCGGCTGATCGCCGTTTCCACCGGACTCGTGGCCGCGGCAGCGATCGCGATCCCCAGCGCGAGCGCGTCGGACGTCACCACGTTCAGTGCCAACCAGCTCAAGAGCGCCGGCGAATCGGTGCTCCAGGCCGATGTCCCGGGCACCGCCTGGGCCGTCGACAGCAAGACCAACCGTGTGCTGCTCACGGTCGACTCGACCGTCTCGCAGGCGGAGATCGACCAGATCAAGGAGCAGGCCGGCGCCAACGCCGACGCGCTCACGATCAAGCGCACGCCGGGCCAGTTCAGCAAGCTG
The DNA here is from genome assembly GCF_042790455.1 of Streptomyces sp. NPDC056734. Taxonomy (NCBI): domain Bacteria; kingdom Bacillati; phylum Actinomycetota; class Actinomycetes; order Kitasatosporales; family Streptomycetaceae; genus Streptomyces; species Streptomyces sp. NPDC056734. The sequence goes on along the minus strand of NZ_JBHTZD010000014.1, from coordinate 249,117 downwards.
ATCCAGGGCGGCGACGCCATCTATGCGACCAGCTGGCGCTGTTCACTCGGCTTCAACGTCCAGAACAGCAGCGGCACCCAGTTCTTCGTGACCGCCGGCCACTGCACCGACGGCGCGGGCACCTGGTACTCCAACTCCACCCGTACCACGGTCATCGGTTCGACCACCGGCTCCAGCTTCCCGGTGAACGACTACGGCATCGTGCAGTACTCCGGGACCGTCACCCGGCCCGGTACCGCGAACGGTGTGGACATCACCCGCGCCGCGACGCCCACCGTGGGCACCGCGGTCATCCGTGACGGCTCCACCACCGGCACCCACACCGGCACGGTCACCGCCCTCAACGCGACCGTCAACTACGGCGGCGGCGATGTCGTGTACGGGATGATCCAGACCAATGTGTGCGCCGAGCCGGGTGACTCCGGTGGTCCGCTGTACGGCAGCAACGGCACGGCCTACGGTCTGACCTCCGGCGGCAGCGGGAACTGCACGTCCGGCGGGACGACGTTCTTCCAGCCGGTGACGGAGGCGCTCAGCGCGTACGGGGTGAGCGTGTACTAAGCGCCGTCCTGGTTTCGCCGGGTGGTTCGTACGGGTTGTCGGGGGCTGGTCGCGCAGTTCCCCGCGCCCCTCAAGGGCGTTGCCCGCACCCCGGTCGGAGAGAAGTCCCCGCGAGCCCCCATGTGCCGTATCGGTGCGTGGGGGCTCGTTCTGTGCCCGGCCGTGGGTGAGTGGCTACCCGTCCGTCCCCAGGCCGCCCAGGATCAGCTCCGTCAGCGCGGTGACGGCCTCCCCGGTCGTCGCCCGGTTCCGGTTCAGTTCGCCGGCGAGGGACTCGGCCGCGCCCAGCAGTCCGGCGCAGCGCAGCCGCAGCGCCTCGCGGGGGAGGGCGGAGTGCGGGGCGAGGGCTTCGGCCATCAGGTCCGTGTAGCCGTCCAGCAGCTCGCGCTGGGTGGCCTCCAGCTCCGGGTCGCCCTTCAGCGCGGCGGAGACGGCGGTGAGTTCCGGCATGTCGGTGGCGCAGGCGAAGTACGCCGTGCTGATCACCCGGGCGACTGTGTCCGCGGTGGCGGCCGGTTCCCGCAACGCCTCGGCGGTGGCCGCCCGGTGACGCTCGTCCAGCCGCCGGTAGAGGGCGAGCAGCAGGCCGGGCCGGGTGCCGAAATGGTCGTACACGATCGGCCTGCTGACCCCGGCCGCCTCCGCGAGGGTGACCAGCGTCAGCCCGTCGGTGCCCTGGCCGCGCACGATCACCACGGCGGTGTCGAGCAGCTGCTCCCGCCGGGCCTTCTTGGGCAGTCGGAGGGACGGCCGGGGGGACGGCCGGGGGGAGGTGGTGGCCATGGGGTTCGCTTCCGTCCGTCCGGTGGTCCCTGGTTCCTGTGCGCTGATCCGGAGTCTAGCCTACAGAACGTAGGTTACGTAGTGTAGGTTACGGAATGTAGGTTGTGGTGTGAGTGTGGGTCGGAGGAGGGGTTTCTCGTGGGGCTTACGGAGTCGGTGCTGATCCTGGGGGGTTCGGGGCAGGCGGGGTCGGGGGCCGCGCGGCTGCTGCGGCGCTGGCATCCCGGGTTGCCGCTGACCGTCGCGGGGCGGGATCTTGGGCGGGCCCGGCGGGTGGCCGGGGAACTCGGCGGTGCGACGGCCGTGACCGTCGATCTGGCGCGGAGCGATCTGGGGCTGCCGGACGGTCCGGGGTACTCGGCGGTGGTGGCCGCCGTATGGGACGACCAGCTGTACGGGTTGCGGTACGCGCAGCGGCACGGGGTGCCGTACCTCGGTCTCTCCAGCGGGCTGACGGACATCGGGCCGGAGGTCGTGGCGAGCGCCCAGCGGGCGACGGCCGCGCCGGTGCTGATGGCCAGTCACTGGTGTGCGGGCACGCTGGTGCTCGCGGTGCTGGACCTGGCCCGGGAGTTCGGGCGGGTCGATGCCGTGCGGGCCGACGCGGTGCTGGACGAGTCGGACATCGGCGGGCCCGCCGGCATCGCCGACCTGGAACGCTGGGGGTTGGTCACCACGGCCGGGCTGGAGCGCCGGGACGGCCGCTTCACCTGGGTCGACGGTCCTGACGCGGACGTGGCGGTGGCCACGAGCGACGGCAGGGTGCTGACGGGCCGCAGTGTCCCGATCCTCGATGTGCCGAGCATCGGTCTGGCCACGGGCGCGTCCGATGTCCGCTTCGCCTTCGCCGTCGGGGAGTCCGCGGGCCGTCGCCGGGGCGCTGGTCCGTCGATCGAGATCCGGATCGACATCGAGGGGGCGGGACCGGACGGTGAGCCGTTGCGCAGGACCCGCCGTCTCGTCCACCCCGAGGGGCAGCGCCCGCTGACCGCGCTCGGCATCGCCCTCGGCGTCGAGCGGCTGCTCGGGCTGCGCGGGGACACCGTACCGGCGGGCCTGCACACGCCCGAGGCGCTGATCGATCCGGCCTACGCGGGGGAGAGGCTGGCGGAGATCGGGGCGGGGTATGTGGATGTGGCGGTGGCGGTTGGCTGAGGGGGGCGGGGTGTCCCTGCGGGGCGGTGGTGGCCGGGTGTTCCGGGGGTTCCGGGTGTTCTGTGTGGGGTGACTGCGGGGGGTGGGTTTCGGTCAGTCGGCCCGCCCACCCTCCGCCTCCCGTATCCCACGTCTCCTCCTCCGCCCCGCCGCCAGCATGGTGATCGCGATGCCTGCCAGGGCCCAGGCCGAGAGCACCAGTAGGGGGCCGGTGAGGGCGTTGCCCTTGAAGTAGGCGATCGAGCGGGCCGCCCAGGTGCCCGCGCCCGGGGGGAGCGCGGGGCCGATGGACCGCCAGAACGGCGGCAGCATCGGGTAGGGGAAGGCGCCGCCCGCGCTCGGGTTGCCCGCGATCACCACCAGCAGGATCGCCAGGCCGATACCGATGATCCCGAAGATGCCCTGGAGGGCGAGGGTGGCGGCGCCGACCGCGAAGGTGATCAGCGCGCCGAGCCCCACAGTGCCGCCACCCCGCCGGGCAGCGCGTCCAGGACCGGCCCCACGATGAGCGCCCCGCCGAGCCCGCCGGCGATCGCCATCAGCGCCGTCGCGCCCAGCCGGATCACCGCGCGGCGCGGATCGGCGGGCCGTGCCCCGGCGCTGATCGCCAGGATCGAGGCGCACAGATAGCCGCCGACGCACCAGCCGACCACCAGATAGAAGGACGACAGCCCGTTGAAGTCCCGTGGGGAGGCCGGGGCCACGTCGACCGTGCGCACGGTACGGCCCTCGGTCTCGTCCACCGCGCCGACCAGGCGTTCCAGGGTGGTGGCGAGGACGGTGCCGCCGCCGGACGCGACCAGGAGGGTGTCGGTGGTGCGGGCCGGGTCCACGATCAGCGCGCCGTCGATGCCCCGATCGAGGATCTGCCGCCGCGCGCTCGCCTCGTCGGCCACCGCACGCGGGTCCAGCGGGGAACCGGGCAGCCGGTCGAGCCGGGCCACCGTCTGCCCGGCCACGGCCGCGGGCGCGACCACCCCGAAGGGCACGTCCCTGGGCCTGGGGTCGTGCAGCGCCCCCACGTAGGTCCGGGCCGGGGGACGTTTCCGCAGGGGGGAGGCGACCGAACGGATGTCGTGTGGGTGTTCGAAGTGAGGGGCCTTGCCCGCCCCGGGGATGTTTTTCCTCAGCCGCTCTTCGGCCGCTCCTCAGCTGCTCCTCAGCTGCTTCTCCAGCGCTCCCCAACTGCTCCGCCCTGTCGGAGGGCTGACGGGGTGGCGCCTTTTCGGCCACCGCTCCTCGCCCTCGGGGAATCCCCAGAGAATCGTTTGTGTGTTCGAATATGGTCTCTGACCGGTGCTGATGAGGTTAGAGTAATCGAACGGGCGTACGATGAACATATAGGGCGTATGGCTGAAAAGGGGTGGAGTGATGGAGGTGCGGCATGGCGGGCTTCGCTCATCTGCACGTCGCATCCGGTTACTCCGCCCGCTACGGCGCCTCCCACCCCGAGCAGCTCGTCCGGCGAGCGGCCGAGCGGGGTATGACCACGCTCGCGCTCACCGACCGGGACACGGTCACCGGGGCCGTCCGGTTCGCGCGGGCGTGTGCGGAGAACGGGGTCCGGCCGCTCTTCGGGGTCGACCTGGCGGTGGAGGCCCTCGCGCCCCCGCCGCCCGACCGGCGTCGCCGTACCCCGGCGCGCGGTGGCGCGCATGTCGTCGAGCCACCGCTGAGATGCGTACTGCTCGCGCAGGACCGGGACGGGTGGGCGCGGCTGTGCCGGATCACCTCGGCCGCCCACGCCGGTACCGCGTCGGGGGCGGCGCCGGTGGTGGTGCCGTGGGAGGCGCTGCGTGAGTACGGCGGTCCCGGGCTGACCGTGCTGCTCGGGCCGCTCTCGGAGCCGGTGCGGGCGCTGGCGGCGGGCCGGGAGGAGGTCGCGGTGAGGCTGCTGACGCCGTGGCGGGAGATCTTCGGTGGGGGAGTGAGGCTGGAAGTCGTCGCGCAGAAACGTTTTGGCATGGGTCCCGGAGCGCTCCGGCCCGCCGCCCGTACCCTGGCGCTGGCCGACCGCACCGGCATCACCGCGGTGCTCTCCAACGCCGTCCGCTACGCCGACCCCGCCCAGCACCGGCTCGCCGATGTCCTGGACGCGGCCCGGCTGCTGCGGCCGGTCGACCGGCGCCGCCTGGACAGCGGGCAGCGCTGGCTCAAGGGCGCGCGGGAGATGACGGCCGTCGCCCGACTGGTCGCCGAGTGCGCCGGAGCGGACGACCGGCGGGCGCGCAGGCTACTGGCGGACACCGTCGCCACGGCCGACGGATGCGCCCTCGACCCCCGCGCTGACCTCGGGCTGGGCGTCCCGCACTTCCCGGAACCGGAACTGTTCGGCGCCGGGCCGGGCACCAGGGGAGCCGCCGACCTGCTGCGCCGGCAGTGCGAGGCCGGTCTGACCCGGCGCGGCCTCGACCGGGACCGGGCGGCGCTGACCCGGCTGGACGAGGAACTCGGCGTGATCTCCGCCCGGCGCTACGACTCCTACTTCCTCGCCGTCGGCCAGGTCGTGGCCGACATCCGGGCCAAGGGCATCCGGGTCGCGGCCCGCGGCTCGGGCGCGGGTTCCCTGGTCTGTCACGCGCTGGGCATCGCCGCCGCCAACCCGCTCGACCACCGGCTGCTGTTCGAACGCTTCCTGAACATGAGCCGCGCCTCGCTGCCCGACATCGACATCGACGTGGAGTCCGCGCGCCGGCTGGAGTGCTACGACACGATCTTCGAGCGGTTCGGGAAGGAGCGGGTCGCGGTCACCGCGATGCCCGAGACCTACCGGGCGCGCAGGGCTCTGCGGGACACCGGCCTCGCCCTCGGCATCGCGCCCGCGGACGTCGACCGGATCGCCAAGAGCTTCCCGCACCTGCGCGCCTGCGACATCACCGGCGCCCTCGCCGAACTGCCCGAACTGCGGCGCCTCGCGGCCGAGGCGGACCGGTACGGGCCGCTGTGGGAGCTGGCCGAGGGCCTCGACTCCCTGGTCCACGGCATGGCCATGCACCCTTGCGGCGTGGTCATCAGCGACGCCGGCCTCCTGGACCGGCTGCCCGTGCAGCCCACTCCGCAGGGCGACTACCCCATGGCCATGGCGGCGAAGGAGGAGATCGAGGCGCTGGGCAACATCAAACTCGATGTGCTGGGCGTACGGATGCAGTCCGCGATGGCCCACGCGCTCACCGAGATCGAACGGGTGACCGGCCGCCATGTCGACCTGGACGATCCACGGCAGGTACCGCTCGACGACCCCCTCGCCTTCGAACTCATCCGGGAGAGCCAGACCCTGGGCCTGTTCCAGCTGGAGTCGCCCGGCCAGCAGGACCTGCTGTCCCGGCTCCAGCCCCGCGACCCGCAGGACGTCATCGCCGACATCAGCCTCTTCCGCCCCGGTCCGGTCCAGGGCGGCATGCCCGAGCGGTACATCGCCGCCCGCCACGGCGGTACGCCGTCGTACGCCCATCGGGACCTGGAGCCGGTGCTCGCCGACACCTACGGGGTGACCATCTGGCACGAGCAGATCATCGAGACGCTGGATGTGATGACCGGCTGCGGCCGGGCGAAGGCGGAGCTGGCCCGGCGGGCGCTCGGCGACCGGAACCAGCTCCCGAGGATCAAGAACTGGTTCCATGTCCTGGCCCGCGCGCGGGGGTACGGCCCGGCGGTGCGGGCCGAGGTCTGGAGGACCGTCGAGGCGTTCGGGGCGTACGGCTTCTGCCGCGCCCACGCGGTCGCGTTCGCCGTACCGGCCCTCCAGAGCGCCTGGCTCAAGGCGCACCATCCGGCGTTCCTGCTGGCGGGCCTGCTCGAACACGACCCCGGGATGTGGCCCAAGCGGGTCCTGGTCTCCGACGCCCGGCGACGCGGGGTGCCGGTCCTGCCCGTCGACGTCAACCGCTCCCGGGTGAAACACACCGTGGAGAAGGCCGACGGGGATCAGTGGGGGGTGCGGCTCGCGCTGTCCGCGGTGCACGGCATCAGCGCGGACGAATGCGCCCGCATCGAGGAGAGCCAGCCGTACGGATCGCTGTCGGACTTCTGGCAGCGGGCCCACCCCAGCCGGCCGGTCGCCGAGCGCCTCGCCGAGATCGGCGCCCTGAACGAGCTGCACGACGGCCGGCTCACCCGCCGTGACCTGCTGCTCCAGATCGCCGAACTGCACCGGGCCGCCCGCGTCCGGTCCGCGGGCGCGGGGCAGTTGCCCATCAGCACGGGCGCGGTCGGCGGGGCGGAGCCGAGCGGGCTGCCGGAGCTGACCGGCCGCGAGGCCCTGAGCGCCGAACTGAACACCCTCGGCATCGACGTCTCCCAGCATCTGATGGAGCACCACCACCGTCTGCTGCGGGAGATCGGCGCGACCGACGCGGCGCATCTGGCCGGGCTGCGCGCCGGTCAGCAGGTCCTCGTGGCCGGGGTACGGGCCTCCACCCAGACCCCGCCGATCGCCAGCGGCAAGCGGATCATCTTCGTCACCCTGGAGGACGGCTCCGGCCTGGTCGACCTGGCGTTCTTCGAGGATTCGCATCCGGCGTGCGCGTACACCGTCTTCCACAGCGGGCTGCTGCTGGTGCGCGGCACGGTCCAGGTGCGCGGCACCCGCCGTACCGTCGTCGGCACCATGGCCTGGGACCTGGACGAGATCGCCACCGCCCGCCGCGACAACGGCCCCGAGGCCGCCCTCGCCCTCCTCGGCACGGACCACCCCCAACCGACGCCCGCCCAGACTCCCGTTCCCGGACAGCCGGTTCCGGGACGGCCGCGGCCCGGCCCCGCCCAGCCGCACCGCACCCTCGTCAACGGCACCACCGGCGCCCGCCTCCACCCGTACGCCGACCTTCAGCCGGCCGGCACCCGCTCCGCCGACCTGAAGAAGTTCGGCCACCGCAGCCCGGGGAGCGCGGGGTGAACGGGGTGAACGGGGTGAACAGGATGGATGGGGTGAACGGGGTGGCCGTGCGGCAGCGCCACATCGCCCACCTCCACCTGCACGCCGTGCTGGCCGGGGAGCAGTACGCCGATGTAATCGAACTGATGTCCGGTGTCACGCCTCATGTGCAGGCCGTCCCGCCCAACGCCGTGCAGGTGGACCTGACATCGGCGCTCCGGTACTTCGATCTGTCTCCCTACAACGTGGTCCAGCTGGCGAAGATGAGACTGAAGGCGCTGTACGGCATCGACAGCAGCGCCGGGCTCGCGGGCAACCGCATGCTGGCCGCCATGGCGGCCGACGCGTCCGCGCCGGGCGAGACCACCTGGATCCGTGCCGGACAGGCGGCGGACTGGCTGTATCCGCGTCCGGTCACCGCCCTGCCCGGGATCGGCCCCACCCTCGCGAAAACCCTCGGCGGCTACGGTCTGCGCACCATCGGCCAGGTCGTCGACCTGCCCGCCGGGACCCTGCAACGCCTGCTCGGCGCGGGGCCCGCCCGGCTGCTGGCCGAGCGCGCCCGCGGCCACGACCCCCGTCCGGTCGCCCCACCCGGACCGGCCGCGCACCTGGTCGCCGACCTGGTGCTGGACCGGGACTGTCTCGACCCGGCCCGGCAGCACCGGGCGGTCCTGGGACTCGCCGACGAGATCGGCCGGCGGCTGCGCGGCGAACGGCAGTCCGCCGGCCGGCTCACCCTCACGGTGCGGTACGCCGACCGCAGCTCCAGCACCCGTACGCGCACCCTGCCGGAACCCACCGACCACTCACCCGCCCTCGCGGAATCCGCCCTGGAGCTGCTGAACACCCTCGGGCTCCAGCGGGCGAGAGTGCGCGCCTTCGTGCTCCGCGCCGACGGACTGCTGCCGGCCGGCGAGACCTACCGCCAGCTCTCGCTCGACCCGGCCACCGACCGTGCCCGCGCCGCCGAGGCCGCCGCCGACCGCGCCCGCCACCGCTTCGGTCCCGGCGCGATCCATCCGGCGACATTGGCCGACTGATGTCTGACTGTCTGGCTGTCTGTCTGGCTGACTGCCGGCTGACCGACCGCGCGGCGGGTGCCCGAGGATGGTGTTCCGGCGGCGTCTGCGCAGGCAGCGTCCGGCCGCACAGCCGTGGCGGCATGGGCCACGCGCTGCCGGTGCAACGGGCCGCCACCGACCGGACGTACGACGGGACCGGGGCGTGGCCCGAAGGTCGTGGCCCGCAGGGCGTGGCTCAACCGGCGGGTGGCGGCGTTCGTGGAGTTCTGCGGTGAGCGCGGCTGATTCTGGCTTGGGGCGGGAGTGGTCGACCGGCCGGGGACGCCGCTGGCCCGGCCGATCGACGGTGAGGCCGTACTCGCACGCGGTCCGACCCGGCCGGAACACGCGGGCCCGACCCGGCCGGAGACGCATGGGCCCGACCAGCCGGGGTCAGGTCGTCTCGCGCGCGATCAGTTCCGGCAGGAGCAGCGTGCGCGCGGGTGTCTGCTGCGGTGCCTGGATCAGGGAGCGCAGCAACTCGGCGGCGCGGTGGCCGGACTCGGCGAACGGCTGCCGGATGGTGGTGAGCCCGAGGGCCTCCGCCAGCGGCCCGTCGTCGAAGCCCGCGACGGCGACGTCCCCGGGCACCTCCGCCCCGGCGGCGCGCAGCCCCGACAGAAAGCCCGCGGCGAGCAGGTCGTGGTGGGCGATGACGGCGGTCGGCCGGTCGGCGCGGCGCACGAACCCGGCGGCGAACGCCCGTGCCGTCGCCAGGTCGTTGTCGGCCAGTTCCAGATCCTCGCAGGTGGGCTCGGCCGCGCCCGCCTCGCGCAGCGCCCGCCGGATCCCCTCGTAGCGGAGCATGCCGGAGGAGACGTAGGTCTCCGAGCGCTGGGGTTCGTGCAGCACGCCGAAGCGGCGGTGGCCGCGCCCTAGGAGATGGGTGGCCAGCGCGTGCCCGGCCCGTTCGTCGTCGAAGGTGACGGTGCTGAAGGACGGGTGCGCGGAGTCGACCAGCACGGTCGGCGGACCCCAGCGCCGCAGCCGGTCGGCGCCCTGCTCGCCGAGCGGGACGCCCATGATCAGCAGCCCGTCGACATCGCCACGCACCGGCAGTGTCTCCAGCAGCGGTGAGCTTTCCGCGGCGGCGGACGGGGCGTTGAGCACCACGACCTCGACGTCGTCGGAGGCGAAGGTCTCCAGGATGCCGACGAGCCGGGTCCGGTAGCTCTCGTAGCTGCTGAAGGGGGCCAGTACGGCGATCCGGCCGGTATGACGCCGGGCCCGCGCGGAGGCTGTCGCGCCGGGCCGGTACCCCAGCTCACCGGCGACCCGGATGATCCGGTCACGGGTCGGCGGGCTGACCCGATCCGGGTGGTTGAGCGCGAGCGACACCGTGGAAATGCTGACCCCGGCCGTCTTGGCCACCTGATAGATCGTCACGCCCTGGCTCCCCACGCCGCTCACCCTAGCCCACCCCCATCGGTGCCCGGCGGATGGTCGTTGACCTCGGTCCGAGGCAGATTTAAAGTACTTCGTCGAAGAGCTTCGATCGATGCTACGAGAGTGGAGGTCCCGGTGTCAGACCCCCTGGCGCTCGCCCGTGGCGCGGGCTGTGAACCGGCGGTGGTGGACTGGTGCGCGACCGCCGGCGAGATCGCCGCCGGGCTGCCCGATCTGCGCTCGCCCGACTGGCCCCGGCGACGGCGGGCCGCACGCGAGCTGTCGGACGCGCTCGCCACCCGGTTCACGCTGCCCGGCCCCGTGGAGTGCGAGGTGAGCGGGCACCGGGTGCCGACCCGTGCCGGGGAGATCACCGTGGTGCGCTACCGGCCGCCCCAGGTCACCGGCCCGCGCATGGCGCACCTGAGCATCCACGGCGGTGGCTTCGTCCTCGGCAGCGTCCATGAGGTGGTGAACGCGCGGCTGGCCCGGAGCCGGGCCGTGGCGGGCGGTGCCGACATCTTCGACGTCGACTACCGGCTCGCCCCCGAACATCCCTTCCCCGCCGCCCTGGAGGACTGTCTCGACGCCCTGACCTGGCTGATCGAGTCCGCCCCCGGGTTCGGGATCGACCCCGGGCGGATCGGCGTCGGCGGGGTCTCGGCGGGCGGCAACCTCGCCGGGCTGGTCGCGGCGCACGCCCGGGACCGTGGCATCCGCCTCGACCATCAGGTCCTGGAGGTGCCCGCGGCGAACCTGGACTTCGACCGGGACGACTCGTTCCGCGCGTACGGCACGCTGGGCGGCCTCGGCGGGGATGTCGCCGAGCTGCACGCGGCGTATCTGGGCGGGGTGGGGGTGGTCGGGAGCCGGTCCGGGGCCGGGGTGGCCGGGGCGTCCAGATCTGCCGGGGTGGCTGGGGTGGCCGGGGTGGCTGGGTCCCCCGGGTCGGCCGGGTGGGCCGCGGTCTGGGGGACGCCCGGCCCGGCCGCGCGCTGGGCGGCGCCCGCCGACGTCCCCGACCTCGCCGGTCTGCCGCCCGCCCTGGTGATCACCGCCGAGCTGGACCCGCTGCGCGACTCCGGCGAGTCCTACGCCGCCCGGCTCGCCCGGGCCGGGGTGCCGGTCCAGAGCTGGCGCGCGCCCGGCCAGCTCCACGGGAGCGGGTCGCTCACCCGGACCTCGGCGACCGCGCGGGCCTGGCAGGACCGGGTCGGCGCGTTCCTGCGCGGCCGGACCCGCCGGGCCGCCGTGAGCACCCCGACCTGAACCGTGCCCGGGGCGACCGCGCCGACGGCAACCGTGCCAACGACGACGCCGCCGACCACGTACCACGGCCGACCACGTGCCACGGCCGACCGCGTACCGCCGCGAATACGTACACGTACACATACCGCCCGACCGCCCGACCGCCCGACCGCACCCCGCCCTCACCGGAGGCCCTCATGCCCATAGACCCCACCCTCATCCAGGCCATCGCCGAACTGGGCGTCCCCGCGCCCCTGCCGTCGAACGACCCGGAGGAACAGCGTGAGCGGGCCCTGGCGTACGAGCGGGCGGTGTACCCGCGTCTCGGACCGGCCGGGCCGGAACTGCCGGTCCGTGAGCATGTCGTCCCGGTGGCGGGCCGGCCGGACGTCGCCGTGCGGCTGTACTACCCGAGGGAGCCCGCCCCGGACCTGCGCCTCCCGGCCTGTCTGCACTTCTTCGGCGGCGCCTTCGTCCAGGGCGGCCTGCACCACCCGAGCGTCGCCGCCATGTGCGCGCTACGGGCCGCCCGCGCGGACGTCGTCATCGCGGCGGTGTCCTACGCGCTCGCCCCGGAGCACCCCTTCCCCACCGCACTCGAACAGGGCTGGGCCGCGCTGGACTGGCTGATGCGCGAGGCCGGTTCGCTCGGCGTCGACCCGGGGCGGATCGCGATCGCCGGGCAGTCCGCGGGCGGAAACCTGGCGGCGGCGCTGACCCAGCTCAACCGCGACCGGGCCCGCCACCCGCTGGCACTCCAGATCCTGGAGGTGCCCGGCCTCGATCTGACGCGCGGCGCCGGGGAACGGGTGACCGACGGGATCACGGAGGCGGAACTGGCGCCGCTGGAGAGGGCGGTCGACTGGTACGTCCCCCGGGTCGAGGACCGGCCCGACCCCCGGGTGTCGCCGCTGCTCGCGAAGGACTTCGGCGGACTGCCGCCCGCGTACATCTTCACCGCCGAGGTCGACCCGCTGCGCGACGACGGCGAGCGGTACGCGGCGGCGCTCGCCGGGGCCGGGGTGCCGGTGACGGCCATGCGGCTGCTGGGCCTGCCCCATGAGGGCGGCATGTACGAACGGGTCTCCGGCACCGCCCGGGTGGCGCAGGCCGCCATCGCCCAGGCCCTGCGCGCCCTGCACGACCTGTGATGTGTCAGCTGCGCGCCGGAGACTTTACTCGCCCGTAACTTCCCTCTTGAGCTACCCGTCCGTAACTTGACGAGTGAACAGCATCCTCGTGATCCGGATCACAGGGCGAAACGCAGTCGCAACTCGCAACTCCCTTGAGCCGCAAGGAGATCACTCGATGCTGCCCTGGAGAAGAGTGCTCGGACCGCTGGCGGCACTGCTGCTGACCGGCACACTGGCCACCGTCCCCACAGCCACAGCCACAGCCACAGCCACAACTACAACTACAGCCACAACTGCTCCTGCTGCTGCCGTCGGTGGCTGGAACGACTACTCCTGCCAGCCGTCCGCCGCCCATCCCCGCCCCGTCGTGCTGGTCCACGGCACCTTCGGCAACTCGGTCGACAACTGGCTGGGCCTCGCGCCCTATCTGACCCGGCGCGGCTACTGCGTCTTCTCGCTCGACCACGGCCAACTGCCCGGCGTGCCGTTCTTCCACGGCCTCGGCCCCATCGACAAGTCCGCGGAGCAACTCGACGCCTATGTCGACAAGGTGCTCGCCGCGACCGGCGCCGGCGAGGTCGACCTCGTCGGGCACTCGCAGGGCGGCATGATGCCCCGCTACTACCTCAAGTTCCTGGGCGGAGCGGCCGAGGTGAACACCCTCGTGGGCATCGCCCCCGACAACCACGGCACCACCCTGTCCGGCCTCACCGAACTGCTGCCGTACTTCCCCGGCGCCGAGGACCTGCTCACCACCGCCACGCCCGCCCTCGCCGACCAGATCGCCGGCTCGCCCTTCCTGACCAAGCTCAACGAGGGCGGGGACACCGTGCCCGGCGTGAACTACACCGTCATCGCCACCCGGTACGACCAGGTCGTCACGCCGTACCGCAGCGCGTTCCTGGACGGCCCGAACGTACGCAATGTGCTGCTCCAGGATCTGTGCCCGGTCGATCTCTCCGAGCATCTGGCCATCGGGCTGTTCGACCGGATCGCGTTCCACGAGGTCGCGGGCGCCCTTGACCCGGCCCGGGCCACGCCCACCACCTGTGCGTCGGCGTTCAGTTGACGCCCGGCGTCCTACGCCCGGCGTCCTACGCCCGACTCCCCGCCCCGACGCGCGAAGGGGCCCGGCCGGCCTGAGCCGCCGGCCGGGCCCCGGACCAGGGGGCGGGCGTCAGCTGCCGTTGCGGGCGGCCCGGCGCCGCGCCGAGGCGAACAGCGCGGCCGAGCCCAGCGCCAGCGCCGCCGCACCGCCGACGGCGATCATCGGCGTGGTGCTGTCACCGCCGGTCTCGGCGAGGTTCTGGCCGGTGGACTCACCGTCCTGCACGGGCTGCGCCGGAGCACCGGCGGCCTGCGGCTCATTGCCACCGGCACCACTGTCGGTGCCGTCACCGCTGTCGGCGCCGGCGCTGTCCGTCGTGGGGTCGGTCGTGGGATCGGTCGTCGTCGCCGGGTCGTGGTCGCCGTGCCCGTTGTTCTCGATCGTCGACTTGTCGGTACCGGCGTCGATCTGCTCCTGCGACGGGACGGAGGCGGTGGGCGCCGGGGTGGACCCGGACCCGGCGTCGGTGCCGCCGTCGGTGCTGGTCCCGGTCCCGGTGCCGCCGCCGCTCGCGCCGCCGAAGGTGACGTCCGAGCAGGAGTAGAACGCCTCGGGGCTGTCCGAGCGCTGCCACACCGCGTACAGCACATGCTGGCCGGAACGCTCCGGAAGGGTGCCCTGGAAGGTGTAGAACCCGTCGGCCGCGCTCCGGGTGGTGGCCGTCGACGCGACCGGGTTGGCCAGATCCAGGTCACTCCAGGCGAGCGCCTTCGACGGGTCGAAGCCGGGCTTGGTCAGATATACCTTCATGGCGCCCTGGTGCGGAGCCGTCACCCGGAACTTGAAGTTGTACGAACCGGCCTCGACGCTGGTCGCGGGCCAGTCGGCGCGCGCCAGGTCCAGGCCCTTGAAGGTGGGGTCGCCCGCGCTGCACAGCTTGCCGTCCGGGATCAGCTCCTGGTGGCGGCCGTCGGCGTCGCCGATGCGGATGCCGTTCCAGTCGTAGAGCGCCTGGGTGCCACCGGCCGCGACCGCAGCCTTGCAGGCGGCGGACTGCGGGTTCTCCGGCCCCTCCGCCAGACACTGCGAGACCCGGCTGACCGGGTCGCCCAGCGCGCCGTGCGCGGACGCGGGCGCGGTGGAGAGCGCGGTCAGGGCGAGCGGGGCGATACCGACGGCCACGACAGCGGCGGCCTTGCGGCGAACGGACAGGCGAACGGACAGGCGAACGGACATGGGGGAACTCCTCGTAGCGGTCGCTCGACGATCTCGCGGGACCCGGATGGATCTTGGTGATCCTGTGGGGGCGAGATGAAGCTAGCCCCGACGATCCGCGCGATCGGCTGCTGAGAGCCGCCTGTGGAGATCCTTATGCTCGCTTTAAGGGAGTGCTCAGACAGAGCTGAGGTAGGTACGGTTCAAGCCATGGACGACGTACGCATCCGGCCCGCGACGGCGGCTGACCTCCCCGCCGTGAAGGGCGTGACCGACGCCGCGTACCGGCACTACATCGCCCGGATCGGGGTGGTGCCGCAGCCCATGGAGGCGGATCACGCGGCGGAGGTGGCGGCCGGACGGGTGTTCGTCACGGGTGAACCGGTGACGGGGCTCGTGGTGATCGAGGCGCACGCCGACCATCTCTTCCTGGACAGCATCGCCGTACACCCCGACGCACACGGCCGGGGTGTGGGCCGGCGGCTGCTGGAGTTCGTGGACGCACGGGCACGCGCACTGGGCCTGCCCGAGGTCCGCCTCTACACCAACGCCCTGATGTGGGAGAACCAGGAGATCTACCCGAAATTCGGGTATGAGGTCGTGGAGCGGTGCGTGGACGGGCGCTACGACCGCGTCCACTACCGCAAGCGGCTGGACTGAGAACCCGGCGAGGGGACCACCGGGCCCTGGGACCCGGAGGGCTCAGCCTTCCGGCCACCATGTGCGGGCGATGTCCTCGCGCACCTCGGAGCGCTCCGCGGGGCGCTCCTCGCGCTTCTCGCGGACCCGTCTGGCGTCCGACTTCTTCAGGGGCTTCTGCACGGTCACGCGGCGCATGGCTGCCTCCTTCAGTGCCTACCGGCTCCCGTGGCGGCACGGAGGTAGACCCTTTGGGCGAGAATTCCTCATCGATGCCGGTCTGTCAGTGGCGGACATCACGATTGGACCGTCCTTCGACTCACAACCCCGCTGTACCCATGTCCCCATGGGTGGCGGACGGCCGATTGTCAGTGCCGGGTGTCACTCTGGGTGCATGACGAACGACGCCGATGGTACGAAGGGGGCGGGCGCGGTGACGGACAGCGGATCTCGGGCGACGACGGACACGGTCGACTGGGACGCCGAGGCGGCCCGTTTCGACGACGAGCCGGATCACGGACTGCGCGATCCCGAGGTGCGGGCCGCCTGGGCCGCGCGGCTGCGCTCCTGGCTGCCCGACCGCCCCTGCGATCTGCTCGACCTCGGCTGCGGCACCGGCAGCCTGGCCCTCCTCGCCGCCGAGCAGGGCCACCGCGTCACCGGCGTCGACCGCTCCCCGGCCATGGTCGCGCGCGCCAGGGCCAAGCTCGCCGGCCGGGACGCCGCGGTCCTGACCGGCGACGCGGCGGCACCCCCCATCGGCGAGGAGCGCTACGACGTGGTGCTCGTCCGGCATGTGCTGTGGACGCTCCCCGACCCCGCTCGCGCCCTGCGCCGCTGGCGTGGCCTGATCCGCCCCGGCGGACGGCTGGTCCTGATCGAGGGCGTCTGGGGCACGGCCGATCCGACGGGCATACCGGCCGACCGCCTCACCGCCCTCCTCACCCCGGCCGCGGCCCAACTGCGCACGGAACCACTGTCCGAGGACACGGCACTGTGGGGGAGGGAGGTGCGGGACGAGAGGTATGCGGTGGTGGCGATGGTGCGGTGACGGTCGGCCGCCCCCGGTCATGAGAGGGGCGGCTGTGCCACCAGCTCCCCGAACCGCCCCGCACCCGCCAGCCGCTCCAGCTCCTCCAGCGCCGCCACGGCCGCCGCCGCTGCCGCGGGGTCCCGCTCCGCGAGACCGCTGTCCGCGAACTCGTCCTCGTCCAGGCGGCGTACGTCGCTGCCGTCGGCGGAGCGCCACAGGTCCAGGTCGAGATCCTCGACGGTCAGCTCATGGCCGGTGCGCACGGCGGGGCGGGTGATGTCGCAGTACCAGCCCTTGAGCGTGCCCCGGGCGTCGCGGACCTCCTTCACCGCGTACCAGCGGTCGCGCCAGTAGTACTCGGTGAAGACATCGCCCTTCTCGAACCGTACGAAGCCGAAGTCCCGTGCGGCCTCGCCCGCCCAGGGGGCGCGCACCGCGATCCGGACGCCGTCGTCGGCGAGCAGCTCGGCCGGGTAACGGATCTTCGTGCGGCCCGCCTTGACGAGCACGATGTCGAGGAGCGCGGGGCGGGCCGGGTCAGCCGAGGGTGCGGGCATGGCGGACCTCCGTCGCGCAGATCTCGTAGCCGAACCACCTGTTGATCGCGATCATCGGGCCGTTGCCGGAGTCGTTGCCGGTGATCGCCTCGGTGCATCCGGCGGCGCGGGCCCGGTGCAGCGAGTCGGCCTTGGCGAGCTTGGCCAGGCCCCGGCCGCGGTGGGCGCGGGCGGTGCCGGTCATGGCGGAGCCGTAGCGGCCGTGGCCGTCGGTGTAGGCCGCGCTGAACGCCGCGGGTTCGCCGTCGACCAGGACGACCGAGGTCAGGGCGTGGTTCAGCAGGGGGTGCCGCCAGGTCTCGGCGAGCCAGGCCGGGTAGTCGGTCAGCTCGGCGGCGATGTCGCCGGGCTCGTCCGAGGTGGCCTCGGCGTCCAGGGCGAACATCGGGCGGGGGTCGTCGGCGTAGTCGGCGCCGGTGCGCAGTGCGACGCCGGGCGGCAGTGGCGGGAGCGGGGGGAGGGTGCCGGTCGAGAGGTCCAGGCGCAGGAAGTGGCCGGAGCGGCCGGCGTGGTAGCCGAGGCGTTCGGCGAAGGCCCGGTGCTGCGGCCGGTCCAGGACCCAGGCGAACACCTTGACCGCGCCGCGCGTCGCCAGATGCTCCTCGGCCGTACGCACCAGCAGCGAACCGGCGCCGTGGCGGGTGCGGTCGGGGCGGACATACACATTGAGGTAGCCGTGGCCGGGCTCGGGGCTGTCGAGGGCGAGACCGGCCTCGGCGGTGCCGACGATCTCGCCGTCCAGCTCCGCCACCAGCAGCCGGTGATGCGCGTGCGGGCGGCTGTGGGCGAGGTCGTGGAGCACCGACTCCGGGGTGGCCAGCAGATACGGCAGCGCCAGCCGGCGGGCCGCGCAGAAACCCTCGGCGTCGGCCCGGACCCCGGGGCGGATATCACGCACGATCACGGTCATAGCGCCGCACGCTACGGGGGCCTCGCACGGGACGCCTCCGATTTTCCGCCGGGTGCGGGGCCGTTCTCCGCCGGGTGCGGCTGCCCGCCGGGTGCCGGGCGAATGCCAGGGCCCGCCGCGTGCGCCCGTTCCGGCGGGTACGGGAGAATCGGGGCGTGACCTTGAAGATCCGGATCGATGACAGCGCGCCGCCGTACGAGCAGGTGCGGGCACAGATCTCCGAGCAGGCCCGGTCGGGGCTGCTGCCGGTGGGGTACCGGCTGCCGACCGTGCGGGGGCTCGCCGAGACGCTGGGCCTCGCGGCGAACACCGTGGCCAAGGCGTACCGGGCGCTGGAGGCGGACGGGGTGATCGAGACGCGGGGCCGCAACGGCACGTTCGTCGCCGCCGCGGGCTCCGCCGCCGAACGGGAAGCGGCCTCGGCCGCCCAGGTCTACGCGGAACGGGTCCGCCGCCTCGGCGTGACACAGCCGGAGGCCCTGACCGCCGTACGGGAAGCCCTGCGGGCGGCTTACACGGACTGACACGGGGCGTCACCCTCCCGGCCGGGCGCCTCCGTGGGATGGGGCGGGCACGCGGGTGGGCTACCGATGCCCGGGCGAAGCCCCAACCCTCGTACTACAGATCCCCGTCTACAGATAAAGCCCCGCATCCGTCCCGCCCCGAGGCTCCGGGAGGGTTCTCGGGGACGTCCCCCGGCGGAGGGCGTACAGCTCGGCCAGGGTGGCGCCCTCGCGGGGGATGTCCTTCTCCGTGCCGAGCCAGGTGACGGCCTCGGGGCGGGTCAGGGCGCCGACCTCGATACGGGCGAGGCAGCGGCCGGGGCGGACCACGGCGGGGTGCAGGCGCTCCAGGTCCTCGTTGGTGGTGACGCCGACCAGGACATTGCGGCCCTGGCCCAGGAGACCGTCCGTGAGGTTCAGCAGACGGGACAGGGCCTGTCCCGCCGTGTGCTTGGCCTCGCCCCGGATCAGCTCGTCGCAGTCCTCCAGGAGCAGCAGTCGCCAGCGGCTCTTGCCCGTCGAGTCGTCCTCGCCGATCGCGATGTCCATCAGATAGCCGACGTCGGAGAAGAGACGCTCCGGGTCCAGGACGCAGTCCACCTGGCACCACTCCCGCCAGGACCGGGCCAGGGTGCGCAGCGCGGACGTCTTGCCGGTGCCCGGCGGGCCGTGCAGCAGGAGCAGCCGCCCGGCGATGTCCTCCGGCGTGGTCCTCATCAGACCGTCCATCACCTCCGCCACCGGCGCGGTGTAGTTGGCGCGCACCTCGTCCCAGGTGCCCGCGGCGATCTGCCGGGTCGTGCGGTACGGGCCGCGCCGGGGCGACATGTACCAGAAGCCCATCGTCACGTTCTCCGGCTGCGGCTCGGGCTCGTCGGCGGCGCCGTCGGTCGCCTCGTCCAGCACCTTCGAGGCCAGCTCGGCGCTGGTCGCGGTCACCGTGACATCGGCGCCCCGGTTCCAGCGGGAGATCAGCAGTGTCCAGCCGTCGCCCTCGGCGAGGGTGGCGCTGCGGTCGGCGTCGCGGGACAGGCGCAGCACCCGGGCGCCCTGCGGCAGCAGGGTCGCGCCGGAGCGCACCCGCTCGATGTTCGCCGCGTGCGCGTACGGCTGCTCGCCCGTCGCGAAACGGCCGAGGAACAGCAGGTCGACGACGTCCGACGGGGAGTCGGAGTCGTCGACGTTGAGCCGGAGCGGCGGGACGTCGTGCGGAAGTGCGGACATGCCGCCATGATCGGGCACGCGCGGCCCGTGTGCACCCGGTTTCCACCGGGTGGTCGCACGGTTACTGTTGCCCTCGATGGGACGTCACGGGTGGGATTCGGGGGCACGGCGGTGGCGGCTCACCGCACTGCTCGGAGTGGCCGCCGCCGCGATCGCACTGGCCCTGACCCTGTTCAACACCGTTCCCGGGGACGGCGGTTCGACCGCCGGGACGACCCCCGACGGCGACAAGGTGCACGGCACGCCCGCCACCCCGGAGCGGACCGGACCGGACGTCGGCTGGGGCTTCACCCACACCCAGTTCAGCGCCGACGAGGGCAGCGCGGCGGCGGTGGACCGGGTCGGGGAGCGACTGTCCGGCACGGGTCTGCCGCAGAACCAGCACATCATGGGCTGGGGCGCCGACAACCCCGAGCCCGTCCAGGGGCGTTACGACTTCGCGGCCCTGGACAGCCGGATCGACTTCGCCCGCGCCTCCGGGGCGACCCCGGTGATCACCCTGTGCTGCGCGCCCGACTGGATGAAGGGCGGCGTGTCCGGCGACACCGACTGGAGCCAGGCCGCCCTGGAGACCGCCCCGGAGCCCGAGCACTTCGCCGACTTCGCCGCCCTCGCCGCGACCGTCGCCCAGCGCTATCCCGACGTACGCCACTTCGTCGTGTGGAACGAGTTCAAGGGTTTCTGGAACGACGCCGAGGCCCGCTGGGACTACGAGGGCTACACCCAGCTGTACAACCTGGTGTACGAGGCGCTGAAGGAGGTGGACGAGGAGATCATGGTCGGCGGGCCGTATCTCGTCATGGACAGCGTCGACCCGCGCCAGACGGAGCTGGCCTCCACCACCCTGAAGGGGCCCTGGGGCGCGGCGGACCAGCGGGTCCTGGACGCCTTCGACTACTGGAACGAGCACCGGGCGGGCGCCGACTTCGTCGTCGTGGACGGCGCCAGCTACACCCGGGACGACGAGCTGCTGCCCGACGAGTTCGCCGCCACCGACAAGTTCACGGCGGTCAGCGAGTGGGTGCGCGCACGGACCGGGAACCTGCCGCTGTGGTGGGCCGAGTACTACGTCGAGCCCGCCGACTCCAACGACGACCGCGAGGGCTGGTCCGAGCCGCACCGGGTCGCCGTCCAGGCCGCCGGGCTGATCGCGCTGGCCCGTGGCGGCACCACCTCCGGCTTCTACTGGAACCCGGAGAACGAGCGGGGTCCCGACTGCCCCGGCTGTCTGTGGACCCCCACCGACACCGCCGACGGCGGCCGTGCCCTGCCCATGTACGACCTGCTCTCCCGCTTCGCCGCCGCCTTCCCGCCCGGCACCCGCCAGGAGGACGTCCCCGTGTCCACTCCCGACGTCCGCGTCCTCGCCTCCGCCGACACCGTCCTCGTCGTCAACACCCAGGACCGCCGGCTGACCGCCGAGATCGCCGGCGAACGCCTGGACCTGGCGGCGTACGAGGTCCGCTGGCTCGACCGCTGAGCCAACCCACAGCCGCCCTGCGCCTGCACGGCCCTGCGCCTGCACGGCCCTGCGCCTGCACGGCCGTGCATCCCTACGCCCCGTGCCCCAACGCCCTGCGCCCCGCACCCTGTGCCCCGGCATCCTGCGTCCCGGCACCCTGGGGCCCGGCATCCTGCGGTACACGGCCGTGCGGCCCACGCCTGCGCCCCCGCAGCTGCGGTCGGCGGCCCCACGCCCTGCGGCCCCGCCCGCGCCCCGCAGCCCGCACACCCCCGGCCCCCACACCCCCGGCCCGCGCCCCGCAGCCCGCACACCCCCGCCCCCCACACCCCACCCCCCTCACCGCATAGTCAAAAACCGCTGCACCAGCGAAGCGAAGAACACCGCCAGCAGCGGCACCGCGAACCAGAAGCCGCTCTGGAGCCGGCGCAGCTGACGCACGCTCGGCCGCATCGCCACCCGCAGCACCTCACGCCCGGTGAGCAGCACGATCAGCGCGACGGCGGCGAGCGCCCCGACCACCGACCACGGCGTCCACGTCACCCGGGGCCCGGCCGGACCGGGATCGGCGCGCGGCACCGGGTCGGACGGCTGATCGCGCAGCGCGTAGATCGTGACGTCCGGGTTCACGAACGGCTTCGTCAGCTCCGGCCGCATGTCCAGGTTCTGGATCAGCCGCGCCTCCCAGGACACCGGATAGCCCGCGTCCATCGTCAGATAGGTCACCTGACTGCGGTTGACCATCAGATACGAGTTCGGGCCCGCGTCCTTGAGCGCCTTGACCAGGCTCGACACCAGCACCGGATCGGGCGGCGCGAGCGTGGGCACGTACTCCACCTTCTCCATGTCCCGCGCCCCCCACGGCATGGCGGGCGTGACATTGTCCAGGGTGTCGTTGCTCAGCCAGAGCAGCCGGAGCGTCGGATCGTCGTGCGCGTACACGTACTCCATGGCGGCGACCTCGCCGGGCCGGATCCGTTCGAACGGCTCGTTGCCCCAGCGGGCCACCAGGAAGCCGCCCATCAGCACCAGCCCGGCCAGCAGCGCCGCCAGCGGTGCCAGGCTCACCCGCTCCTTGTCACGTTCCTCGGCCGTCGCCCCCGTACGCGGGAACAACGCGAGCGCGGCGAGCAGGGCCGCGCCGGGCAGCGCGAACATGAAGACGCGCAGCGCCATCTCCCCGCCGTACGACTGCATGCCGAAGCCGAGGAACGGGACGAAGGTGAGGACCAGCAGGCTGCGTTCGCGGTAGCGGTGGAAACGGCGCCGCCACCAGCCCCAGCAGGCGAACGCCATCACCCCGCCGGCCAGCAGCACCCGGGCGTACAGCACCAGCTGGTGGGTGGAGCTGCCGCCCTCGATCCGGCCCGCGACGGACGAGGAGACATTGCCGCCGACCCCGCCGATCCCGCCGAAGAGTTCGTCGAAGTGCCCCGACCAGTACGGCTCGGCGAGGAAGCCGATCCAGGCCGCCACCATCACCGTGAACAGCACCGGCAGACCGCGCAGCTCCGACCGGCCGGTCAGCACCAGCGCCGCGAGCACGCCGAGCATCACGAACGGGGTGAGCTGGTGCGCCGGGACGCTCGCCGCGAACAGCCCGATCACCACCAGCAGCAGCACCGTACGCTGCCGCCGGTTCGCCGGCTCCGCCTCGGACTCGCCGGGCCGCACCCGGCTCCATATGACATGCGGGGCCCGGAACCACACCAGCAGCACCGCCACGAACACCAGATACAGCAGATACGTGAAGCCCTGCGGCGAGAAGTAGTCCTGCCCGACCCAGCTGCTCAGCACAAAGATCCAGATACCGGTCCAGCGCGCCCTCCAGCTCGCCCGCAGCGAGCGGGTCAGCAGGAACATCGGGGCCAGATACAGCAACTGGACCGTCAGCGGCCACCAGCGGATGATCTCCGTGAAGTCGTTCACCCCGCACGCCTGTGCGATGAACGCCGCCGCCGCGAAGAAGCCGGGCCAGCTCCAGCGCGCGTCCAGATCGGGCGCCGCCGTCCCGGTCCGGTCGATGTAGTCCAGGAACCCGAGATGCTGCCAGGCCGTCGCGAACCGCGGCTCGATCTCGATCACGGCGGGCAGCGCGTGCAGCGACACGACGGTGGCGACCAGCGTCACCAGCAGCAGCGCCCGGCGCTCCCGTCTCAGCCACAGCAGCGAGGCGAACACCACGACCAGCAGCGCCGCGCCGACGAGCGTGGGCAGCGGCAGGACCGAGACCAGACCGAGCCCGCCCATGCGGTCCAGGTCGCTCTCGCCCAGCCGGGCGGCCGGCACCCAGTACAGCAGCAGGGCGGCGCCCAGCAGACAGCCGAGGACCACCCCGACAAGGGAGGCACGGGGGGAGGGGGGCGGGGGCACGGGCGCCGGTACGGGTTCGGGGGCCGGGCGCTCCTCGGGTACGGCGGTGGCGGGCCGTTCCTCCGCGAGGCGCCCCGGCGCTCCGAACGGGCCGTCCTTCGCGAACGGCGCGTCCACCTCCCGGACATCCGCCGCCTCACCGGCCCCGTCCGATCCGGCCGCTCTCCCCGGCGGCAGCGCCCACGACGGCGTCCGTACCACCGGAACTACAGGAATCACCGGTGTCACCGGCATCCCCGCAGGCGGCGTCCCCGGACCCGGCCGCACATCCGGCCGCCGCTCCACATGGTCGAAGTCGGCCGGGATGCCCAGCGCCAGGGTGTCGGCGTCCCGCGCCCAGGCCGGCCCCCGCTGACGCGCCCTCGCCGGTACGGCCGCCCCGCGCGTCCCCGGATCGGCGAGGTCACCGTCCGGCACGGCATCCTCGGGGGCGTCGGCGGCGGGCGCCGCCCGGACGGTGCGGTACAGCCGGGGCGCGGCGACGGCGACGATCACCGCGAGGCTGATGATCTCGGCGACCCCGGCACCGGTCAGGCCCATCCGGGGCAGCAGCACCAGCGTCAGCCCCAGCACCAGCGCGCACAGCAGGCCCTGGAGCCAGGCCAGTCCGGCGGTGCGGCTCTGCGCCCGCAGCACCGCGAAGTACGTCTCCATCACCACCCGCAGCACCGCGCCCACCGCGAACCAGCGCAGCAGCGGCGTCGCCGCGTCCGCGTACCCCGCGCCGAACACGCCGAGGATCCAGGGCGCCCCGGCGAACAGCACGGCGGCGACCGGCAGCATGATCCTGGCCATCCGCTTCAGCGCGGCCCGGGTGTTGGCGGCGAGCCGCGCCGGATCGTGCGAGCCCTCCACGGTGAGCGAGGCGCCCATGTTGATGGCCAGCAGATTGACGGTGCCGCCGATGGTGACGGCGATGTAGAAGTACGCGTTGTCCACGGAACCGACCTGCGAGGCCACGATCACCGGTACCAGATAGACCGCCGCCAGCGAGAACAGCGAGCCGGTGTAGTCCCCGGCGAGGAACCGGCCGACCTCCCTGACCGTCGGCGCCGTGGTCCGCCCCTCGGTGGCCCGCACATGCCGGGGCACCAGCCGCCGGAACACCAGCCAGCCCAGCGGGAGCACACTCACCGCGATCGCCGCGACCCAGGACACGAACACCCCGGCGGTCGGGATCGCCACCGCGAACACCACCAGCAGCCCCAGCTTGACCGCCGAGAACAGGGTGTTGCCGACCGGTACCCAGGTCGCGCTGCGCAGCCCGGTCAGCACCCCATCCTGGAGGGTGAGCAGATTCCAGGCGACGACGGCGAGCACGAAACCGAGCGCGGGCAGCGGCCCGTTCAGAAAGCGGTACGACTCTCCCCAGAAGTCCAGCGTCAGCAGGAACAGCCCGGCCGCCCCCGCCACGATCAGCGAACTGCCCGCGTAGGTACGGAAGATGAGCCGACCGGTGGTCCGTCCGGCGATCGGGATGAACCGGGCCAGCGCCCCCGTGAGGGTCACCGCGGTCAGCCCGGCCAGGAGTTTCATCGCGGCGATGGCGGCGGAACTCTGCCCGACCGAGGACTCGTCGTAGTAGCGGGCGGCGGCGAGCCAGAACGTCAGGCCGAGTACCGCGGAGATGCCGGTGTTGAGCATCAGGGCGTAGGCGTTGCGCAACAGCGGGGTGCCGCCGGAGCGGCCGAGGCCGGGCAGCCGCAGCCGCAGCCGACGCGGGGACCGCCCCGGCCCCTCGGCCGCGCCGTCGGCCGGACGGTTCTCGCTGTTGGTCTCGTCGGTCTCGTCTGTCTCGTCGGTCTCGTTGGGCTCGTCGGTCTCGGTGGCGGTGGTCGTGTCAGACACGGGATCGGGTGGCCTTCCGGCGGACCTGGCGGGCTCTGCGGACCACGGCGTACCCCTTGGTCAGGGCGCGGTCCCGGGCGAAGGTGCGGGCGATGGCACGGCCCTTGAGCAGCCGTTCGAACTCGGCGGCGTCCGTCCAGCGCCGCACGGTCACCCGGTGCAGCGCGTACGGCCCCTGCCGCCGCTCGGCGAGCGCGTTGCCGACGGCGAGCGCCTGGGCGTACCCGGTGGCCCGCACCTCCTCGCGCACCCGGCGGTCGGAGTGGCCATACGGGTAGGCGAACGAGGCGGGCGGGGTGCCGAGTTCACCGGCGACGATCTCCCGGCAGCCCCTCAGCTCGGTGTGCAGGGTGTCATCGTCGACCTGGTCGAGATGCGGATGGCTGTGACTGTGCCCGCCGATCTCCACCCCGGCGGCGGCCAGCTCGCGCACCTGGTCCCAGTCGAGCATGGTGTCCAGGGCGCCCCCGGTGTCGTACGCGCCGCGCAGCCAGCCCGTGGAGACGAACAGGGTGGCGGTGAAGCCGTGCCGGGCCAGGACGGGCAGGGCGTGCCGGTGCACACCCTCGTACCCGTCGTCGAAGGTGATCAGCACCGGGCGGGGCGGCAGCGGGCGCCCCCGGCGCCACCGTCCGCACAGGTCGGCGGTGGTGAGCGGGGTCATCCCGAGCCCGTCCACCAGCCCCATCTGCTCCGCGAACGCCTCCGGCGACACGGACAGCGCCCGGGTGGCATGGCTCGGATCGGCGGCGACCGAGTGATACATCAGGATCGGCACCCGCGCGTCAGCCATGGCGGCCCCCTGCGGACGGGCCGGGCGTGACCGTTTCCTGCGGCGCGTCAGCCGTGGCTGCTTCCCTGGACGCGTCAGCCACGATGGCCCCTGTCGACGCGTCGGGCTTGATGGCTTCCCTGGGCGGGTCGGCCGTGACCGTTTCCCTTGGCATGTCAGCCATGGCGACCCCCTGTCGACGTGTCAGCCACAGCCCCTTCCCCCGCACCTCAGCCACGACCGCCCCCCTCGACCCGCCCCGTCCCGATCCGTCCCGCCTCGAACGTCGTGCCCTCGCGGCGGGCCCGTACGCTCCCGACGACGTACCCACCGGCCGCCACCGCCACTCCGGCGACGATCGCGCCCGCGCGTCCCGCGCCGCCCGGCCGGGCGAGGACCGCGTCGCGCAGGGCTCGGGCGACTCCGGTGGGCAGGACCCGGGTGGCGTACCGGCGTTCGGACTCCAGCCCCTTGGCCGCGCCGACGCTGCGGGACACCAGGGCCTTGGACAGGCCCTCGGCGTAGGCGCGGGTGCGGAAGTAGGCGAAGCGCTCGCGCGGGGCCGGCACCCGGTGGTGGATCACCGCCCGGTCGTCCAGCAGCAGCACGGCGTCCGGCAGGGCGCGGGCCAGCCGGATGCACAGTTCCGTCTCCTCGCAGCCCAGCGGGCGTTTGTCGCCGTCGCGGCCGATGCCGGTGGCGAAGCCGCCCGCCGCGTCGAACGCCGTACGGCGGAAGGAGGCGTTGCCGCCCAGGACATTGCGCACCCGGGCGATCCCGTGCGGCTGCCCGGTGTAGGTGCAGCCCACCACCCAGTCGAACTCACGCGGGAACCACACCGGCCGCCGCCCCGCTGCCCAGATCGGCTCGGTGCGCCCGCCGACCGCCATCACGCGCGGGTCGGCGTAGTGCCCGGCGAACCGCAGCAGCCAGTCCCGCTCGGCCACCGCGTCGTCGTCCAGGAAGGCGATGATCTCGCCGCGCGCGGCGGCGATCCCGGTGTTGCGGCCCGCCGACAGCCCGCGCGGGCCCGCGTTGGCGAGCACCCGCACGCCCCCGGTCTCCTTGTACTCCCCGCCCAGCCGGTCCAGGAGCGCCGGATTGTGGTCCACGACCAGCAGGGTCTCCAGGGCCGGGCGGGACTGCGCCCGCACCGAGACGACCGCCGCGAGAATGTCCTCCCAGCGGTCCTCGGTGTACACGCAGATCACGACGGAGACGCCGGGACCGCTCAAGACACCTCTCCCCGGACCGTGTCGAGCATCGGGGAGCGGGCCGGGCGGCGGCGCAGCGCCCGCCGGTTGGAACGCTCCGCGAGGATCACCCTCAGCACCCGCAGCCCGTCGCGGACGGCCCGCAGATTGCTGGTGCCGTGGATGCGCAGATACTCGTGGCTAGGTATCTCCTGCACCTTCAGACCCGCCTTGACGACCCGGATGTTCATCAGGGTCTCCACCTCGAAGCCGGTGCAGTCGAGGTCGATCTTGTCTAGGCAGTGCCGCCAGAACGCGTTATATCCGTAGCAGAGATCGGTGTAGCGGGCGCCGAACTTCCCGTTGACGACCGCGCACAGCGCGCGGTTGCCCAGCTTGCGGATGAAGGTCATGTCGTCGGTGCCGCCGCCGTTCGCGAACCGCGACCCCTTGGCGAAGTCGGCGCCCGAGACCAGCGCGGAGACATACGAGACGATCTCGCCGCCGTCGGCCGAGCCGTCCGCGTCGACCATCACGATGATGTCGCCGGTGCACGCCTCGAACCCGGTGATCAGCGCGTCCCCCTTGCCCTTCCCGCACTGTTCGACCACCCGGACGCCCGGCCACAGCGCGCGCGCCACGCCCACGGTGTCGTCGGTGGAGTTGCCGTCGACCAGGACCACCTCATGGATCCAGTCGGGCAGCGTCCGGAACACGTACGGCAGATTCTCGGCCTCGTTCATGGCGGGGATCACCACACTCACCGGTGGCGTGATCGCCAGGTGGGAGGAGATCGGCCGGTAGGCGCCGGCGGTCACCGGTTCCGAGGCCGCTGCTATGGATGTCATGGACGGATCGTCACCCGTGCTCACCGGGTGCAGTACAGAACTCATGAGTCCGGTCCCTCTCGTCCGGTGGACCGCCCGCCCCTGGGCGGCCCGGCTCTGTGTCCGGTTCGAAAGGGGGGTATCTCACCTACGGCACACCGGAGCTGACGCCCTGTGCGCACAAGATGAGCTGGCAGTACGCCGGATGCCGCAGCACGGCAGCCGGTCGCGCGGCTCGGCCCGTCGGCCCACGGCCTCCGGGCACGGCACCCCCCTGCCGCGCTCCCGCGCCGGTATCTCCCAGGGCCCTGAGCCCTCCCCTGGAGCCCTTGGGTGATGATCCGGCGCGGATGAGTTGTATGACGGTATTGATGGTTGACTATTTATGGCAAGACCTACACCGAGGTCTCACTTTTTTGTTATTTCGACCGAATCTTGCCTATCCGCTTCAGCAGCCGATCGGCGGGTTCGAACAGTTCCGGCCGGGTCACCACCGCGTTGCGCAGCGCCCGTACCGGCGCACGCCGGGCGCGATGCCCGACCGCCACCGGGTGACGCCGGGTCACCCACCCCTCGGACACCTGGATTTCCCGGGTCTTCAGGGAGTCCTTGTATTCCTTCTGGCCGCGCCCGAGATCCAGATAGGCGATCCCGTCGGCGGCCGCCGCCTCGGCCATGCGCAGATGCAGCACCAGACCGGGCGAGTACTTCGCGAACGCCGGGTCGTACGCGGGGAACCAGCAGGCCAGCACCCGCTCGCTGCGCAGCCCGAAGTGCGCGGCGACCGGCCGGTCCCCGGCGTACAGCACCGACAGCAGCCCGGCGAACGGCGCCGAGCGGGTGTGGAAGAGCCTCTGCACCAGCAGCGTGATCCAGTCGTGCGCGAACCGGTCGTTGCGGCCGGTCCTGCGGTACTGCGCCGACTTCCAGTCCATCAGCGTGCGCAGCACGGCCGGGTCGCGCTCGTCATGGACGTACCGGGTCCCCGCCGCGTCCCGCCCCAGCTTGCGTTCCTTGGCCAGGGTGGACCGGGTGAACTTCGGTGCCTGGGCGCGCAGTTGTGCCAGATAGGCGTCGTATCCACGGTCGATGTCCATCACCGGGGACGGAAAGGTGCCGGAGACCTGCGCCTCGAACGGCCGCTGGCCCCGCACCAGATGGTCGTACTCGAACACGGCGAGCCCGCAGCCCCGCAGCAGTTCGGCGGCGTCCCAGGTGAACCCCGGCCGGTGCACCACGCCCTGCGCGTCGGACACCCCGAGCCCGATCGCCCGGCCGACGCCCGCCGCAGTGCGCTGGAACGGGAAGTACGCGGCGGGCTCGCCCTCCTCCCGGACCACCGCGATCCGCACCCCGCGTCTGCACCGGCCGATCGCCAGCGCGAACTCCGGCGCGAGGAACGGATTGGCCAGTTCCGGTGTGCCGTGGAGATGGGCCTCGGTCTGGAAACCCGTCCAGGCCGCCCGGTCTGCGCCGGTCAGCTCGCCGGGGCGGTACACACTGATGTCCACGTCACGCGTCCTGTCTGCTCGCCGTACGGCGGGTCCCCGGGCGGCTGCGGCGGCGGCTGCGGCGGCGGAGCAGCACCAGCAGCAGCGTCACCGCGCTGAACGCGCCCACGGCCGCGATCCCGACGGTCACCGACCAGTGGTGCAGCGCCAGCATCGTCTGCGCCACCAGCATGTTCACGACGATCGCGCCCGCCACCGAGGCGATCAGCCGGCCGAACGGGTCCAGTCCGGACAGTGCGGCGGCGAGGGCCGCGGCCGGCGCGGCGAACAGGAAGAACAGGGTGAACGGCCCGCGCAGCGCCCAGTCCGACCCGGTCAGCGCCAGCATCGCGCCGATCCCCCCGACAGCCGTCGCGGCGCCCGCGAGCAGCGGCGACAGGTCCCTCCCCGGTCCTGACCGCGCCCGCTCGGTGTCCCGCGGTGCCGTTGTTGCGGTTGTCTCTGTGTGTAAGCGCTGCATTGGCGACTTTGCCCCCCGAAGCGCCGGATGCCGGGCTTCAATGTCGCGCAGCCCGCCGACGGCCGTCAAGATGCGGAAGCCGGTCACCCACACGGCGGGGGCACGCCCCGGCGAGGTGCGCGAGCCTGCTCCGGTGCGCCGGAGTACGGACGCCGGTCGCGGGCAACGCGTGCAGCGGGTTCCCCGGAGCGCGTGGGGGCGCCCGGGGAACCCGCCGTTCACACCGGGCGCGCTCCGGTGTCACACGGGTGGTGCGGGTCGTACTTGTGGTGCGAATGTCACGGGCGGTGCGGAAGCCACCGCCCCGAGGTCACTCGGATTCCTCAGATCCCTCAGATCACCCGGATCGCTCAGATCACCTGGATCACACGGGTCACCCGGATCACACGGGTCACGGGACGATCTTCAGCAGCCGGTTCGGGGAACCGGTGCCGGGACTGACGACCTTGCTCGGGGTCGACCCGTTCACCAGCGCCGTGGCCACCTGGGCGGGCGTCGACGTGGTGTGGTTCGCGAGGTAGATCGCCGCCGCGCCCGCCACGTGCGGGGTCGCCATCGACGTACCGGAGATGGTCGCGGTCGCGGTGTCACTGGTGTGCCAGCCGGCCGTGATGGAGGAGCCGGGGGCGAAGATGTCCAGCACCGTGCCGTAGTTGGAGTAGCTGGCGCGGGCGTCCGTGCTGGTGGTGGCGCCGACCGTGATGGCCTCGGTGACGCGGGCGGGGGAGTACGAGGAGGCGTTGAGGTTGTTGTTGCCCGCCGCGACCGCGTAGGTGACGCCGGAGGCGATGGAGTTGCGCACCGCCGTGTCCAGCGTGGTGGAGGCGGCGCCGCCCAGCGAGAGGTTGGCGACCGAGGGGCCGGAGTGGTTCTGGGTCACCCAGTCGACGCCCGCGATGACCCCGGCGGTGGTGCCGGAGCCGCTGTTGTCCAGCACCCGCACGCCCACGATCTTCGCCTGCTTGGCGATGCCGTAGGTGGAGCCCGCGATCGTGGTGGCCACATGGGTGCCGTGGCCGTTGCCGTCGGCGGCGATGTTGTCGCCGTCGATGGCGTCGTAGCCGTAGCTCGCACGGCCACTGATCTGCTGGTGGGTGATCCGCACGCCGGTGTCCACGACGTATACGGTCACGCCGCTGCCCGCGGTGTCCGGGTAGGTGTAGGTGCCGGAGAGCGGGAGCGAGGTCTGGTCCACGCGGTCCAGGCCCCACGGGGCGCTGGTCTGGGTGGTGTCGGCGACCTGGACGCGCTGGTTCTGCTCGACGGAGGCGACCGCCGGGTCGGCGGCCAGTCTGCGGGCCTCCTCCGCGGAGAGCGTCGCGGTGTAGCCGTTCAGCGCGCTGCCGAACGTCTTGTCCACCTTGCCGCCGTACTCGCCGATCAGGCCCTTGCCGGTGCTGGAGGACGCCTTGAAGCCCGCGTCCTGGTCGAGCGTGACGATGTAGCTGTCCTTGACGGCGGTGGGGGAGCCGGCCGAGATGACCTTGCCCTCGGCCGGAGCGGCCTGGGCGGGTATCGCGGTGAGCCCGCCGACGAGGGCGGCGGTCGCCAGGGTGGTTATCGCGGCGAGCCGCACCTTGTTGCTACGCAGGTGTGCCATTACGAGGGTGTCCTCCTGTTGGCGGCGCGCACCCGGGATATGGGCGCGCGACTGTGGGGGATGCGCGCGTATTCGCGCGGCACGACCCCTGGAACGTCGCGTTCCGCTCCGGGGCTGGGGTACAGCCTGGGTCATCCACCCGCGTAGATCAAGGGTGTTGAGCACCTGTCAACAAACGTGACATGTGCACGTAATCAACCGGTGAAGACCTGCCGGGATTTGTGGACGACGTCTGAAGGTCTTGGCATGAACACTTCCAATCAACGCGCGTAGTCGGTACGCATGTTGCGGCAGAGATCCTGCTAAAGGGAGGTTCCATGAGACGTTCCCGGATCGCCGTGATCCTCAGCTCGTTCCTCCTCGCCGCCGGCGCCGCCCTCACCGGGGCGAGTGCCGCACAGGGCGCCGAAGCCGCCGCGACCGGCTATGTGGCGCTCGGCGACTCCTACTCCTCCGGTGTCGGCGCGGGCAGTTACATCAGCTCCAGCGGCGACTGCAAGCGCAGCACGAACGCGTACCCCTCGCTGTGGGCCGCAGCCAACTCACCCTCGTCCTTCAACTTCACGGCCTGCTCGGGCGCCCGAACGGATGAAGTCCTGGCCGGTCAGCTCACCCCGCTCAGCGCGTCCACCGGTCTGGTCTCGATCAGCGTCGGCGGCAACGACGCCGGTTTCGCCGACATCATGACGACCTGTGTGCTCCAGTCCGACAGCTCCTGCATCTCCCGGATCAACACCGCGCGGACGTACGTGACCGCCACCCTGCCGGGCAAGCTCGACACCGTGTACTCCGCCATCAGCTCCAAGGCCCCGTCCGCCGAGGTCGTCGTGCTCGGCTACCCCCGCTTCTATCTGCTGGGCCAGAGCTGCCTCGGCCTCTCGGAGACCAAGCGCAAGGCCATCAACGACGCCTCCGACCTGCTCAACACCACCATCGCCAAGCGCGCCGCCGACCACGGCTTCACCTTCGGCGACGTCCGCTCCACCTTCACCGGCCATGAGATCTGCTCCGGCAGCTCCTGGCTGCACAGCGTCAACTGGCTCAACGTCGGCGAGTCCTACCACCCGACCGCCGCGGGCCAGTCCGGCGGCTATCTGCCGGTCCTGAACAGCGCGGCCTGACCCCGGTACATCAGTAGGCCGATGTCGAGGAAGCGGAGGCCCCGCCGGTCGGGGTCTCCGTCACCTCCGGCACACAGCTCACCGAGAACTCCACCACGTTCGACGTCACGTCCACCGGATCCCGCACCTCCACACCCAGCGCGTTGTGATACGTCCCGCTCTCGTCGTACGCCGTCACCGTCACGCTCGTCTGCGAGGTCCGCGTCCCGCCCGCCGGGAACGACAGCGTCCGCCAGCTCTCGTCCGTGACCTCCCCGTCCCGCGCGACCCAGCGGTAGTCCACCTCGGCGGGCAGCCGCCCCACCGTGAACGTCGCCGTGAACACCGGTGCCCCGGCCTCCGGCGGCGGACAGACGCCCTCGTACGCGGTGCGCGCCCCCGCCACCGTCACGGTCACCGACTGCGGCGGAGCGCTCGACCCGCTCGACGTGCTCGGCGTGCTCTCCGGGACGTCCGGCGTCGGACTCCCCGCCGCGTCCCCACCGGACGGCTCCTCGGCGGACGGCGTGCCCGACCCCTCCGCCGAGGCACTCGGGCTCCCCCCGCCCGCACTCCCTCCCCCGCCGTCACCGCCGTCGTCGCCGTTGACCAGCGCGTACGTCAGCCCGCCGAGCGCCAGCGCCAGCGCGGTGACCCCGGCGACCAGGAACACCACCGCCCGGCGGTCCCGGCCGGGCGGGGGCGTACCGGTCGCGGTGGTGTCCACCGAAGGCACCGGCACCGGCATCGGCACCGGCCGTGGCGGGGTGGCCGGGAACGGGGCCGCGACCGTCGGCGCGGTCGACGCCGACCACACGGTGTCCGCCCGGGGCGCACCGCCCGCGCCGACCAGCCGCAACTCCCGCTCCGCCCGCTCGGCGGACAGCCGCCCGGCCGGGTCCTTGCGCAACAGCCCCTCGATGACCGGGGCCAGCGCACCCGCCCGGCGCGGCGGCGGCAACTCCTCGTCCACGATCGCCCGCAGCGTGCTCAGCGGTGTGTCCTGACGGAACGGCGAGACGCCCTCCACCGCCGCGTACAGCAGCACGCCCAGCGACCACAGATCCGACTCCGGGCCGGGCGTCCGGCCCAGCGCCCGCTCCGGGGCCAGGAACTCCGGCGACCCCACGACCTCCCCGGTCATGGTCAGCGCCGAACTGCCCTCCACCATCGCGATCCCGAAGTCCGTCAGCACCACCCGGCCGTCGTTGGCCAGCAGCACATTGCCGGGCTTCACATCCCGGTGCAGCACCCCGGCCCCGTGCGCGGCCCGCAGCGCGGCCAGCACCTCCGCGCCGACGAGCGCGGCCCGCTGCGGCGGCATCGGGCCCTCCGCATCCAGGGTGTCGGCCAGCGACAGCCCCCGGACCAGCTCCATCACGATCCACGGCCGGCCGTCGTCGGTGGCGACGTCGTACACCGTCACCACGTTCCGGTGCGTGATGCGCGCCGCCGCCCATGCCTCGCGCTCCAGCCGGGCGTACATCCGCTCCACGTCCGGCGCCGGCAGCCCCGCCGGGGCGCGCACCTCCTTGACGGCCACCTCGCGGTGCAGCACCTCGTCCCGGGCCCGCCACACCGTGCCCATACCGCCCGCGCCCAACGGCGACAGCAATCGGTACCGGCCCGCGATCACCCGCTCACTGCCCGGCTGTTCGGACACCGGCGCACCCCCCTTCGCCCCGTCCGACGCCCACGCCAGATTTCTCCCCAAAGTAGCTCAGCCCCATACGGATGCGGCCCCCCTGAACACCGATCCGCCCCGAGACCCGCCACGACCGCCCGCCGCACCAGACCCGCCACCGCGTACGCGGTCCAGCCGGGCCGCCCCGCCGAGGTCCCGGGTCACCCCGCAGTCCGGCTCGCGTGGATGTCCGTGGCCCCCCCCCCGCGCACACTCCGTCACTGCCGCCCCCAGAACCGGCCGGCTGCCGATCGGGCAGCACCAGGCACGTGAGATCGCCCACGTTTCCGGCCGCCCCGGCCGCCTGGGCCGCGGAATCGGAGTGATCGCCTCCACCCCGGAGGGGCGCGCGGTGGTGACCCTGAGCGGATACGACGCCCTCCCGAGCGGGCGCGTGCACCAACTGCGGCTCATGCGCCCCACGCGCAACCACGCTCCCTCGGGCTCTTCGCCGCCGACACGCCCTGCGCCGCGTCCGGTCTCGGCCCCTCCATGACGTCACTCGCCGTAATCGTCGAGCGTGATGGCGGCTCGGCACAGCCCACCGGCCAGCAAGTTGTCCAACTCGCCCTGAAATCGGTTGGATTCGGAGAGTAGTCGCCGAGTGTGCGTCAACCCCCTTACGGGAAAGGTGAATCCTGTGACCTCGATACGCGGGTGCCCCAAGGGGGCGATAGGGTTAGCCTGCCCGGGCCGGGTGGACTCGTACGGGTGGGGAGTGACATGGATCAGATAACAGCGCACAGCAGGGCAAGGGTCCCTGCGATCAGCTGCGGGAGCAGCGCGACCAGTTCGCGCCTCGACCGCCACCTGTCGGTGCTGGCGGGTCCCCCCGTGCCACAGCGGGAGACGGCCGAGGCCACCTCGCTGATGCGTGAGCTGACCGCGCGTGACACCGCGCACGACCCGAGCGCCCAGGGCGCCAAGGTACGCCGCGTCTCGCTCTTCGCCCCGCTCCGCCGGCTCCGCCGCTCCCTCTTCGGCGGACGCTGAGCGAACCCGGCGACCCGCGCACCCCGACCGCCTCCGACCTCCAGCGCTCGAACTGACGCCCCCGACTCCCCACGGGCGGCGTCAGTCGCGTACCCCGGCCCCCGCGCATACCTTCCGTTCTCCCTTCCCCTTCCCCCTCCCCCTCCCCTCCCCTCCCCCGACGGGCGCCGCCCGCCCGGACGCTTCACGCCTCGCCCCGCGCGTACCGGCGTACGGCGAGCGGGACGGACACCGCGAGCAGCAGCGCGCACCACAGCAGTGACCCCGCCACCGGATGCGCCACCGGCCAGGCGGCGTCCGCCGGCACCGGCGCGTTGCCGAACAGATCCCGCAGGGCCGTGGTCAGCGCGCTGATCGGATTCCACTCGGCGACCGTGCGCAGCCAGCCCGGCATCCCGTCGACGGGGAGGTAGGCGTTGGACAGCAACGGCAGCAGGAACGTGGCGCCGCCCAACTGCCCCGCGGCCTCCTCGCTGCGGGACAGCAGCCCCAGCAGGATGCCGATCCAGGTGGTGGCGAACCGGAACAGCAGCAGCAGCGCGAACGCGCCGACCGCCCCGGGCACGCTTCCCTCGATCCGCCAGCCGACCGCGAGCGCGACCAGCAGCAGCGGCACGGCCCCGGCGGCCGTCGTGACGAGATCCGCGCCCGCCTGGCCGAGCGGTACCGCCGCCCGGCTGACCGGCAGCGAGCGCAGCCGGTCCGTGACACCTCGGTGGGTGTCCTGGGCGGCCTGGAACATCCCGGTCATGATCCCGTTCGCGGCCGTCGCCACCAGCAGGCCCGGCACCAGATACGCGCGGTACTCGGCGCCGGGCACGGCGAGCGCGCTGCCGAAGACATACCCGAAGAACAGCAGCATGGTGATCGGCATGGTCTGGGTGAGGATCATCAGGCCCGGGTTGTTGCGGGCCCGGGCCAGCTGGCGGCCGAGCAGGGCGGTGCTGTCGTGGGCCAGGGTGCTCATGCGGCGGGCTCCTCGGTGTCGGTGAGGCGCAGGAACACCTCGTCCAGGGTGGGCGGGCGCAGTCCGGCGTCCAGCAGCGGGACGCCCGCCGCGTCGAGTTCGCGGACCAGCCGGGGCAGGGTCAGGGTGGGGTCGCGGGTGACGGCACCGACCGCGTTGCGCTCACGGTCGAACACCGGTTCCCCGCCGGTGAGCCGGTCGAGGACGCCGGCCGCGCGCTCCAGCGCGTCGGGGTGGGCGACGACGATCTCCGTGTACGTCCCGAGCAGCGCCTTCAGTTCGGCGGGGGAGCCGGTGTGGGCGATCCGGCCGCCGTCCATCACCGCGATGTCGTCGGCCAGTTGGTCGGCCTCCTCCAGATACTGGGTGGTCAGCAGCACGGTCGTGCCCTGGTCCCGCAGCGCACGCACCGCGTCCCAGATCCCGGCGCGGCTCGCCGGGTCGAGGCCGGTGGTCGGCTCGTCGAGGAACAGCACCCGGGGGTGGCGGACCAGGCTCGACGCGAGGTCGAGGCGGCGGCGCATCCCGCCGGAGTAGGTGGACGCGGGGCGGTCGGCGGCGTCGGTGAGGCCGAAGCGGTCGAGCAGTTCGGCGGCCCGCCCGGCCGCGCCGCGCACTCCGTGCAGCCGGGCGAACAGCCGCAGATTCTGCCGTCCGGTCAGGTCCCCGTCGACCGAGGTGCGCTGCCCGGTCACCCCGATGGCCCGGCGTACGGCGGCCGGTTCCCGCACCAGATCGTGTCCCGCGATCCGCGCCGAACCGGCGTCCGGGCGCAGCAGCGTGGCCAGCAGCCGGACGGCCGTGGTCTTGCCCGTGCCGTTGGGGCCGAGCAGCCCCAGCACGGTGCCCTCGGGCACGGCGAGTTCGAGCCCGCGCAGCGCGCGCACCTCGCCGAACCGCTTCTCCAGACCCTCACTAAGTACAGCGTACGTAGTAGCCATGGGTCGACCATAGCGCACTACGTACGCTGTACGTAACTAGGATGGTGGCCGAGGTGATGACCATGGCGGGCCGGACCGGCGTACCCGAAGTGATCTGGGCGCGTCCCGAGCGGACGGGGCGTGGGCCGAGGCCCGCGTACACCCGCGCCGACATCGCGGCGGCGGCGGTGCGGATCGCCGACGCGGAGGGGCTGGAGGCGGTCTCCATGCGGCGCGTCGCGGCCGAACTGGGCTGCGGCACGATGTCGCTGTACAACTACGTCCCCCGCAAGGAGGACCTGTCCGAGCTGATGATCGACGCCATCGGCGCCGAGCATGAGATCCGCGAACCGTCCGGCGACTGGCGGGCCGACATGCTCCGCAACGCGCGCGAGACCCGGGCGATCATGCACCGCCACACCTGGGCGCCCCGGCTGATGGCGGGCGTGCACGGCTTCAGCCCCAGCAGCCTGCGCTTCCTGGAGCACTGCCTGGCCTGTCTGGAGCCGCTCGACGCGTCGTACGCCGTCAAGACCGAGCTGGTGGCGATGGTCACCGGACTGGTGAGCACGTACGTCGGGAACGAGATCGCCACCACCGAGCGCACCCGGGCGATGCCCTGGAGCGAGGAGCAGGAGAACGCGGCCCGGATCGCCTATCTCGGCGGTCAGGTGGCGACCGGCGACTATCCCCATCTCGCGGCGGCCTTCGCGGAACAGAGCGGTCCGGTCGACCTGGAGGCGGTCTTCGAACGGGCGCTGACGCGGGTGCTGGACGCGTTCGACCGTTAGGGCCGGTCGTTCGGATCATCCTGGCGGTGGGGCTCGGTGGCCTTTCGGCCGGCCCGAGCGGGGTGCGGTGCGTGCGGCTGCGAGGCGGGGGAGGGCGTCGACGCGATGGGGGTGCCCCCGCGTGAACACAGTCGAGCGTGGGGGAGTCGGTGGGTGACGACCACGCGGCAGATGTGTGTGCCGGGCCACCCGAAGCGCCCGGATGATCCACACGAACAGGCCCTGGCGCCCGGTGCCTGTGCCGGTCAGAGCAGGGCGAGCTGGCCCTCCGGGCCCTCCTCGTGCGGGTCGAGCACCGACGCCGGGCGGCGGGACGACGGCGGGACCGGGAGCACGCCGGCCGTGCGCAGGCCGGTGGCCGTGACCGGGGCCGGGAACTCCTCGGGCAGCGGCGGGACCTCCGCGAGCAGGGCGAGGACCGTGATCAGCTCCAGCAGCTCCGACGTCCACGCCCGCCGCCAGCCCGCCGGGCGGATCGCCGACAGCACCCCCGGCCCGGGTTCACCCGTCCGGGCGATGAACCACCGCTCCAGGACCCGCTCCCCGCCCACCGCGAAGTCCCAGGCGTCCGGCGGCACCGGGGAGATCCGGCCCTCACCGAGACACAGGGTCTCCTCCGCGCGGTCGTAGTCGAGGCCGGGCGGGCGGTCCGGCAGGGGGGCGCGGACATACGGGCGGCGCCCGCCGGGGAGCTTGGGGCGGTCGCCGTCGCGGCGCATCAGCCACAGGGCACGGCGGCCCGACGCCACGCCCCGCGCCCAGAGCCCGGGGTCCGCGGTGAGCGGCACGGTGAGATCGGCGCGGACCGCGCTCAGGATCCAGGCCAGCACGTCCACCGGCTCCGGTGTCCCGCCGAGCCCGGCGCCCAGGTGCTCCAGCAGACCGGGCGCCAGGTTCGGTTCGGTGCCGCCGGGGCGGCGGTAGAGGGGGCGGATGCGGCCGGGCCGCAGCAGCGGCAGCAGCGAGGTCGCCAGCAGTGGCGGGCCGGTGCCGCCGGGCGTCTCCGCCACGAAGACCTGCCGCTCGTCCGCCACCCGCCACAGCTCGGGCCGGGCCGCGTCGATCAGCCGGTGATCGGGGATCAGCCACTGCTCGTCGAAGGGCGCCACCAGCGCGCGCACCGGCTCGGGACAGGGACCCTCGGCCCGCGCCAGCCGCTCGGTACCGCCGGACCGGCCGGGCAGCCCGCCCACCGCCGAGTACGGCGTCCGGGCCCGCGTCGGCTCGAACAGGGCCGCGCGCTCGTCCCCCGCGGCCTTCATCAACCGGTCCCAACGGGCCTTCAGGGACGCCGGATCAGGACCCGCCGGCCAGCCACGGCCGAGCCGCGGAGGTGCGACGGACCACGGCATGAGGTCCGCCAGCGGCGGAGCGTCGTCGAACGTCACGCCCGGCATCGTACGACGGGGTGGTGGGGCGGGGGCGAGGGACCGCGGTCCGGATCGGCCCGTCCACGGGGTGGGCTGCGGGGCGGACTGAGGGACGGGCTGCGGGGCGGGCACCGCTCGGCCGGACCGGGCGCGTCGTCGTCCTCCCTCTGCCGGGCGGTGCCGTGCGCGCACTCTCGCCCGGCCCGTGTGGAGGCACCCCCTCCGGGCGGACGGGAGGGAATGCAGCGGCAGTCCGGGGCCCCGCTGTTGATCCGCCGGAAGGGCCCTACGTGGCGTCCACGGTCACCGTGAAGGAGAAACGGTCGCCCCGGTAGTGGATGACGGCCACGTCGAGGACCTGTCCGGCGGTGTCGTAGGCGATGCCGGTGTAGTGGAGGATCGGGCTGAGCAGCGGGACCCGCAGGAGACGCGCGGTCTCGGGGTCGGCGAGACGGGCCTGGACGGTGTCGGTGATCCGGCTGATGTCGGCGCCCACGATGTCCCGCAGCACCTTGGTCATCGGCCAGCGGGCCAGATCCCGCGGGTCGATGCGGTCGGCGAGTTCGGGACGGACGTAGTTGCGGGCGTGGTTGGTGGGCTCGCCCGTCTTCGCGTCGCTGCGCAGCCGGTGGTACGTCATCGCCTCCCCCAGATCCGGGAAGTGCTCGGCGTACTCGGCGGGCACCGGCACCCGCCCCTGCTCCAGCAGTTCGGCGGTCATGCCGGACTGCTGGGCCACGATGGTGTCCACCGAGCCCAGCAGCAGCACCGGGGCGCCGCGGGTCGCGTCCGGCTCGATGAAGGTGCCCCGGCGCCGGTGCCGGGTGATCAGCCCCTCGTCCTCCAGTTCCTTCAGCGCCTGCCGCATGGTCAGCACACTGACCCCGTAGTGGTCCGCCAATTGCTCCTCGGTGGGCAGCCGCAGCGAGTCCCGCGCGGAGCGGCCGAGTATCGAGGCGCGCAGCGACTGCGACACCTGGTACCACAGCGGCAGCTTGCGGTTGAGGACGATCGAGTCAGGAGCGAAGGAGGTCACGGGGCCATCCGTACCGGCAGGGATTGTTCCGTGCAACCGGGTGAGCCGTGCCCGGCGGGGGCGGAGGCGCTCACGGCGTGCGCGTGCCCGACGGGGGCGGAGGCGCTCACGGCGTGCGGAAGTGCCGTTCGAGGCCCTGCCAGACATCGTCGTAGCCCTGCTGGAGATGGCCGGCGCCCGCCGCCTGCGGGGCGAGTGTCACCGGCCAGCGGGTCTCGAACATGAAGGCGAGCCCGTCGTCGATCTTCTGCGGCCGCAGTTCGGCCGCGCTCGCCCGGTCGAACGTCTCCCGGTCCGGCCCGTGCGCCGACATCATGTTGTGCAGCGAGCCGCCGCCCG
This sequence comes from Streptomyces sp. NPDC056734, assembly GCF_042790455.1. NCBI lineage: Bacteria > Bacillati > Actinomycetota > Actinomycetes > Kitasatosporales > Streptomycetaceae > Streptomyces > Streptomyces sp. NPDC056734. The sequence continues at coordinate 208,539 of NZ_JBHTZD010000014.1, read as the reverse complement.
GCACGAAGCCCTCCGCTTTCGCGTCGTACGCGCCCTCGATCAGCCCCATGTACTCGCTCATCACATTGCGGTGGAAGTACGGCGGCCGGAAGGTGTTCTCGCCCACCAGCCACCGCGGCGCGAAGACGACGAAGTCGACACCGGCCAGACCCGGGGTGTCGGACGGGGACGTCAGCACCGTGAAGATCGACGGGTCCGGGTGGTCGTACGAGATCGAGCCGATGACATTGAAACGGCGCAGGTCGTAGACGTACGGCACCAGGTTGCCGTGCCAGGCGACGGCGTCCAGCGGGGAGTGGCCGTAGGTCGCGGTCCACAGGTTGCCGCAGAACTTGTTCACCACCTCCACCGGGCCCTCGATGTCCTCGTAGGCGGCCACCGGGGCCTGGAAGTCACGGGCGTTCGCCAGGCCGTTGGCGCCGATCGGGCCGAGGTCGGGGAGGACGAACGGGGCGCCGTAGTTCTCGCAGACATAGCCGCGCGCGGAGGTGTCCAGCAGTTCCACGCGGAAACGGACCCCGCGCGGGATCAGCGCGATATGGCCGGGCTCGGCGCGCAGCAGACCGAACTCGGTGCGCAGCAGCAGCCCGCCGTGCTCCGGCACGATCAGCAGTTCGCCGTCCGCGTCGCTGAACACGCGCTCCATGGAGGCGGTGGCGTGGTAGAGGTGCACGGCCATGCCCGTGCGCTGGGTGACATCGCCGTTGCCGCCGAGGGTCCACAGCCCGGCCACGAAGTCCGTCCCCGCCTCCGGCTCGGGCAGCGGGTTCCAGCGCAGCCGGTTGGGGTCGGGCGCGGTCTGGGAGAACGGGGCCGTGCGGATCCCCCCGTTACGGGTGCGGGTGAACGCCGGGTGCGCGGCCGAGGGGCGGATCCGGTACAGCCAGGAGCGGCGGTTGTGCGCCCGGGGCTCGGTGAACGCGGTGCCGCTGAGCTGCTCCGCGTACAGCCCGAGCGGGGCCCGCTGGGGTGAGTTGCGGCCGATGGGCAGGGCGCCCGGGACCGCCTCCGAACCGTGCTCGTTGCCGAACCCGGAGAGATAGACCAGCGATTCGGCCGTCTTGCGCGCGTCCGCACTCATGTTCACCGCTCCTTGTCCTCTGATTCCTATGGTCCACCATAGGATTGAGTGAAGGGAGACGCAAGGGTGTACCCCGGGACTCGTCTGTAGGGACTACGGCCGGACGGTGGAACCAGCCTTGAGGCGGATTCAGGGCGTCGTACCGGTGTTCTACGCTCGCCCGTATGACGTGGACACGGGGGACACTCACCGTGCTCGCGGTCTGTGTCCTGCTGCTGACCGGATCCGCGGGCTGTGAATCGGACGGCGGCCAGGAGGGCGCCGCGGACCAGCCGTACCCGGTGGGCGAGGTGCTCGACGACACCGACTCCGACGGGCGGCACTACCGCGAGCTCGACGAGGGCGACGCCCCCGAGGTCGACATCGAGGTGCAGCCCGTCGGTGACGGCGAGGGCTGGGAGGTCCGGCTGACCGTCGAGCACTTCACCTTCTCGCCGTTCGGGACCCGGGCGGAGGCCGTGGCCGGCCGGGGCGTGGCCCGGCTGTTCATCGACGGCCGCCCGGTCGTCGACCTGCACACCCCCTCGCACCGCCTCGCCGCCGACCTCATGGGGCGCGGCACCCACCAGGTCACCGTCCGGCTCTACGCCGACGACGGCACGGTGTGGGCGGCCGACGGTGAACCCGTGGAGTCCACGGCGGACATCACGGTGTCCGAGCCGGGTCCGGGGGCGTCGGCGCTGTCGGCTCCGGATCCGTCCGTGTCGGCCGCCGTATCGGCCTCCGTGCCGGCTTCGGTATCGGCCCCGGCCCCGGCTGGGGCTTCGGGTCCGTCCGTGTCCGGTCCGTCCGCGTCCATCCCGTCCGTATCCGGCCCGTCCGCCTCGGCCGTGGTGCCGGTTCCGGCCGGTTAGCGTCCGGCCGTCCCTCCCCGTGCCGGAGGCCACCGCGGTGCCGGTTCCGGCCGGTTAGCGTCCGGCCTACCTCCCCCGTGCCGGAGGCCCGCTTCACCCCGGCCCGGCGGAAAGGCATCATGATGCCCGTGCCCCATGCGACGACCCCGCTCCGCCGTGCCCCCGTGCAGCGCCGCAGCGCCGAGCGGCTGACCCGGATCCTCGACGCGTGCGCCGACCTCCTCGACGAGGTCGGCTACGACGCCCTGAGCACCCGGGCCGTCGCCCAGCGCGCCGGTGTCCCCATCGGGTCGGTCTACCGCTTCTTCGGCAACAAGCGGGCGATGGCCGACGCCCTCGCCGGACGCAATCTGGAGCGGTACACCGAGCGGGTGCGAGCGCGGCTCGGCGCCCTGGACGGCGACGGCTGGCGCGCGGCCCTGGACGCCGTACTGGACGAGTACCTCGCCATGAAGCGCACCGCGCCCGGCTTCTCCCTCGTCGACTTCGGCAACCAGATCCCGGTCGGCTCCCGCCACGACGAACCCAACCACCGGGTCGCCGACCGGCTCGCCGCTCTCCTCGCCGGCCATCTCGGCCGCCACCCCGACGACGACGCCCTGCGGCGCACCTTCCTGGTCGCGGTGGAGACCGCCGACACCCTGGTCCACCTGGCCTTCCGGGTCGATCCGCAGGGGGACGCGGCGATCATCGAGGAGATGCGGAAGCTGCTGCGCGCGTATCTGGGACGGGTACTGGATCCCTGTGACTGACCTGAGCAAAGCTGTGACCTGGAGTTTTGCGCTTATTGCTCGCGTGTCAACGTCTTGTTAACACTCTTTGGCCGGACCTAACGTCGTCGCACCGCCGGCCCTGGTGGGAGTTCAAGGGCGAACGTTAGGTATCCACAAACATGCTGACCATCCTCGGCTTCGCCATGATCGCGACCTTCCTGGTCCTGATCATGATGAAGAAGATGTCGCCGATCGCGGCGCTCGTGCTGATCCCCGCACTCTTCTGTGTGTTCGTCGGCAAGGGCGCCCAGTTGGGCGACTACGTCATCGACGGTGTCTCCAGCCTCGCCCCCACCGCGGCGATGCTGATGTTCGCGATCGTCTACTTCGGGCTGATGATCGACGTCGGGCTGTTCGATCCCGTCGTCAAGGCCATCCTGAAGTTCTGCAAGGCCGACCCGATGCGGATCGTCGTCGGCACGGCCCTGCTCGCCGCGATCGTGTCGCTGGACGGCGACGGCTCGACCACCTTCATGATCACCGTCTCGGCGATGTACCCGCTGTACAAGCGGCTCAAGATGAGCCTGGTCGTGATGACCGGTGTCGCCGCCACCGCCAACGGTGTGATGAACACCCTGCCGTGGGGCGGCCCGACGGCCCGCGCCGCGACCGCGCTCAAGCTCGACGCCAGCGACATCTTCGTCCCGATGATCCCGGCGCTCGCCGTCGGCCTGCTCTTCGTGTTCGTCCTCTCGTACGTCCTCGGCCTGCGCGAGCGCAAGCGGCTCGGGGTGCTGACGCTGGACGAGGTGCTTCAGGACCCGGTCGAGGACAAGGAGACGGTGCTGGTCGGCACGGGCTCCGGCACCGGGCGGGTCAGCTTCGAGAAGGGCGGCGCGGCGACGGCCGGGACGACGACCGGGGGTTCGGGCTCCGGTACGGACGCGGAGGCCGCCGGGGACGCCGAAGAGGGCGACGACTTCCAGGGCCTGGACCCCGACCGGGCCACCCTGCGCCCCAAGCTGCTGTGGTTCAACGTGCTGCTCACGCTGACCCTGCTCACCGCCATGATCATGGAGCTGCTGCCGATCCCGGTGCTGTTCCTGCTCGGCGCCGCGCTCGCGCTGACCGTGAACTTCCCGCGCATCCCGGACCAGCGGGCCCGTCTCGCCGCCCACGCCGACAACGTGCTGAACGTCTCCGGCATGGTCTTCGCCGCCGCCGTCTTCACCGGCGTGCTCCAGGGCACCGGCATGGTCGACTCCATGGCGAACTGGCTGGTCGACATCATCCCCAGCGGCATGGGCCCGCACATGGGCATCGTCGCCGGTCTGCTGAGCCTCCCGCTCACCTACTTCATGTCCAACGACGGCTTCTACTTCGGTGTCCTGCCGGTCCTCGCCGAGGCGGGCGCCGCGCACGGGGTCAGCCCGGTGGAGATGGCCCGCGCCTCCCTCGTCGGCCAGCCGCTGCACATGTCCAGCCCGCTGGTCCCGGCCGTGTACGTACTGGTCGGCATGGCGAAGGTCGACTTCGGCGACCACACGCGCTTCGTGGTGAAGTGGGCCGCGCTCACCTCGCTGGTGGTTCTGGGCGCGGGGATTTTGTTCGGGATCATCTGAGGCGGGTGGGGGTGGGGGTGGGGTGGGGGGTGGGGGCGGTGTCCGGGTCATCCGAGGCGCCCGTCCCGTCCCGCCCCGCCCGTCCAAGGCGCCCGGCCCGTCCGAGGCGCCTGAGTCGTTCGAGGCACCCGGAGTCATCCGGCCCCGTCCGGCTCGTCGGACGTTTCCGCCCCGAACCGTGCGTCAGCAGGAGGTCCGTACCGTGAGGCCCGGCAGGAACCGGGGCTGGCTGCTCCGTCTCGTCATCGCCTTCAGCTTCGCGCAGGCGGCGGTGTCGATGGCCCGGCCCGCCGTCTCCTACCGGGCCCTCGCGCTGGGCGCCGACGAACGGGCGATCGGCGTGATCGCCGGGGTCTACGCCCTGCTCCCGCTGTTCGCCGCCGTCCCGCTGGGCCGCCGTACCGACCACGGCCGCTGCGCGCCCCTGCTGCCCGCCGGGGTGGTGCTGATCGCGGCGGGCTGCGCGCTCAGCGGACTCGCCGGGTCCCTGTGGGCGATGGCGGTCTGGAGCGGGGTGATGGGCCTCGGCCACCTCAGCTTCGTCATCGGCGCACAGTCCCTGGTCGCCCGCCAGTCCGCCCCGCACGAACAGGACCGCAACTTCGGCCACTTCACCATCGGCGCCTCCCTCGGCCAGCTCATCGGCCCGATCGCCGCGGGCGCGCTGATCGGCGGCCACGACATGGCCGGCACCAGCGCCCTCGCCCTGGTGGTCGCGGGCGCGGGGGCCGCCGTCGCGGTCACCTCGCTGTGGCGGATAGAGGACCGTACGGCACTCACCTCCCGCTCCCGCCACGGCGACCCGGTGCCGGTGCGGCGGATCCTGGGCGCGCGGGGCGTCCCGGCCGGCATCCTGATCAGCCTCTCCGTCCTGTCCGCGACCGATGTGCTCACCGCCTACCTCCCGGTGGTCGGCGAGCACCGGGGCATCGCGCCCTCCGTCGTCGGCCTGCTGCTCAGCCTGCGCGCGGCGGCCACCATCGCCTGCCGGCTGGTCCTCACCCCGCTGCTCAAACTGGGCCGCACCCCACTGCTCACCTCCACCTGCCTCCTCGCGGCCCTGCTCTGCGCGGGCATCGCCCTGCCGGTGCCGGTGTGGGCGCTCGCGATGCTGCTGGCCGCGCTCGGCTTCTGTCTCGGCGTCGGACAGCCGCTGTCCATGACGACGGTCGTCCAGGCGGCCCCCGAGGGCGCCCGCTCCACCGCCCTCGCCCTGCGCCTCACCGGCAACCGCCTCGGCCAGGTCGCCGCCCCCGCCGGAGCGGGCCTGGTCGCCGGGGTCGCGGGCGTGGCGGCCCCGTTCGTGCTGCTCGGCGGGCTGCTCCTGCTGTCGGCGGGGGTGGCGCTGCGCTCGCCCGCCCGGGAGCCGGCCGACGTACCGCAGGGCACCGCCCGCGCGGCGGAGGGACCCGCGGGGGCGGAATCCCGTAGGTGAGGGACGTGAAGATTCAGCCGGTCCGTACCCGGCCCCTCCTCGTCACCGCCGCCGCCCTGCTGGCCGTGGGCGTCCCCACCGCCGCCTACGCCACCCTCGACGGCTCGGCGACCGGGGGCGGCGCCTCCGCACCGGCCGCGCCGCTCGCCGCGACCACGCCGGTGCGCGGTGAGCCGTACGCCGAGACCCGGCTGCTCTTCGGCACCGCGCGGCCCGACGGCGGCCCGGTGGTCACCGACCGGCAGTTCATGACGTTCATCGACGAGGAGGTCACCCCGGCCTTTCCCGACGGGCTGACCGTGCGGAGCGGGCGCGGCCAGTGGCGGGACATCACCGGCACGATCGAGAAGGAGCGGTCGTACGAGCTGCTCCTGCTGTACCCGGTCGGGGAAGCGGCCCCGGCCGACCGGGCGATCGAGGAGATCCGCCGGGACTATGAGAAGGCGTTCGGGCAGGAGTCGGTGGGGCGGGTGGACGACCGGGTGCGGGTCGACTTCTGAGGGCCCCCCTTTCCGAGGGGCGCCCCTCCCGGCCCTGGCCCCCGGCCCCCCGGCGCCCGGCATTCCGGCACCCCGGCACCCCGGTGTCCCGAGCGGCGGACGCCCCTGGCGAGAAAAAACTATCGCCGCTAGTTTGGGGGGCGGACGACACCGCTGTTTCGGGAGGCAGAGCATGAAGGCCCAGGACGGGATGTACATCGACGGCGCCTGGCGCCCCGCCGCGGGCGCCGGGTACATCGACGTGGTCAACCCGGTCGACGAGCAGGTCATCGGACGGGTCCCGGCGGGCACCGCCGAGGACGTCGACGCGGCGGTACGGGCCGCGCGGGCCGCGCTGCCGTCCTGGGCGGCCACCCCGCCCGCCGAGCGCGCCGCCCGGCTCGCGGCCCTGCGGGACGCCCTCACCGCCCGCAAGGACGAGATCGCCGGGACCGTCACCGCCGAACTGGGCTCCCCGCTCGCGTTCTCGCAGGCCGTCCATGTCTCCATGCCGATCGCGGTGACCGCCTCGTACGCCGAACTGGCCGCCACCCACCCCTTCGAGGAGCAGATCGGCAACTCGACCGTCCTTAAGGAGCCGGTCGGCGTGGTCGGCGCGATCACCCCGTGGAACTACCCGCTGCACCAGATCGTCGCCAAGGTCGCCCCGGCGCTCGCGGCCGGCTGCACGGTGGTCCTCAAGCCCGCCGAGGACACCCCGCTCACCGCCCGGCTGTTCGCCGAGGCGGTCCATGAGGCGGGCGTGCCGGCCGGGGTGTTCAACCTGGTCACCGGCCTGGGCCCGGTCGCCGGGCAGGCGCTCGCCGAACACCCGGGCGTCGACCTGGTCTCCTTCACCGGCTCCACGGCCGTCGGCCGCAGCATCGCCGCGACGGCGGGCGCCGCCGTCAAGACGGTCGCCCTGGAACTGGGCGGCAAGTCCGCCAACGTGATCCTGCCGAGCGCCGACCTCGCCCGTGCCGTCAACGTAGGGGTCGCCAACGTGATGTCCAACTCCGGGCAGACATGCAGCGCCTGGACCCGGATGCTGGTCCACCGCGAGCGGTACGAGGAGGCGGTCGCGCTGGCCGCCACGGCCGCCGCCAAGTACGGCGAGCGCATCGGCCCGGTCGTCAACGCCAAGCAGCGCGAGCGGGTACGGGGGTACATCGCGCAGGGCGTCGCCGAGGGCGCCCGGCTGGTCGCGGGAGGCCCCGGGGCGCCGCGCGAGCGGGGCTACTACATCAGCCCGACCGTCTTCGCCGACGTCACCCCGGAGATGACCATCGCCCAGGAGGAGATCTTCGGCCCGGTCCTGTCCCTGCTGTCCTACGAGGACGAGGAGGACGCCCTGCGGATCGCCAACGGCACGGTCTACGGGCTCGCCGGTGCCGTGTGGGCGGGCGAGGAGGCGGAGGCGGTCGCCTTCGCCCGGCGGATGGACACCGGCCAGGTCGACATCAACGGCGGGCGCTTCAATCCGCTGGCCCCGTTCGGCGGCTACAAGCAGTCGGGCGTGGGCCGGGAACTGGGCGCGCACGGCCTCGCGGAGTACCTCCAGACCAAGTCCCTTCAGTTCTAGTCGGTTCTAGTCGGTTCTAGTCAGTTCTAGTCCGTTCTGGTGAGTCCGCCCGATCCCTTCCAGGAGAGTCGCCCCTCATGACGACGACCGTACGCGCCGCTGTCCTGACCGCCGTCGGTGCTCCGCTGGAGATCACCGACATCGAGCTGCCCGAGCCGGGTCCGGGCCGGGTCCGGGTGCGGCTCGCCGCCGCCGGGGTGTGCCACTCCGACCTCTCCCTGTCCGACGGCACCATGAGCGTCCCGGTCCCGGCCGTCCTAGGTCACGAGGGCGCGGGCACGGTGGTGTCCGTGGGGGAGGGCGTCACGGACCTCGCCCCCGGTGCTCCCGTGGTGCTCAACTGGGCCCCGTCCTGCGGAAGTTGCCCGGCCTGCGAGCGCGGCGAGGTGTGGCTGTGCGCCACCGCGATGAACGGGGCCGCCGAGGTGTACGCCCGTACCGCCACCGGCGTCGATCTGCATCCCGGCCTGAACGTGGCCGCGTTCGCGCAGGAGACCGTCGTCCCGCGGTCCTGTGTGCTGCCGCTGCCCGACGGCATCCCGCTCACCGACGCGGCCCTGCTCGGCTGCGCGGTCCTCACCGGCTACGGCGCCGTGCACCACTCGGCGCGGGTGGCGCCCGGCGAGAGCGTCGCGGTGTTCGGCGTCGGCGGGGTGGGCCTGGCCACCCTCCAGGCCGCGCGGATCGCGGGCGCCTCCCGGATCGTGGCGGTCGATGTCTCCCCGGCCAAGGAGGAACTGGCCCGCGCGTCGGGCGCCACCGACTATGTGATCGCCTCCGAGCGCACCGCCCGGGACCTTCGCGCCCTCACCGGCAAGCAGGGCGTGGACGTGGCCGTGGAGTGCGTGGGCCGCGCGGTCACCATCCGTACGGCCTGGGAGTCGACCCGGCGGGGCGGACGCACCACGGTCGTCGGCATCGGCGGCAAGGACCAGCTGGTCACCTTCAACGCCCTGGAGATCTTCCACTGGGGCCGCACCCTGTCCGGCTGTGTCTACGGCAACTCCGACCCCGTACGGGATCTGCCGGTCCTCGCCGACCACATCCGCGCGGGGCGCCTGGACCTCGCGGCCCTGGTGACGGAACGCATCGACCTGGACGGCATCCCGGCGGCGTTCGAGAACATGGTGGCGGGCAAGGGGGGACGGGCGCTGGTGACGTTCTGAGGGCTGTCGCGACGCGGGGACGTCAGGGCGTCAGGTGGCGTCGGCCCGTCCGGCTGCCGGGGAAGGGGCAGGTCCGGGGCCGACGGGCGGGGCCACTTCCGGGTCGGCGTCAGGGACGGCTCGGGACCGCGACCGCGACCGGGACACCCCCACCCCCACCAGACACAGCACGCCGCCCGCCAGCGTGAGCACCCCCGGCACCTCGCCCAGCGCCAGCCACGACATCAGCACCACCAGCGCGGGAACGGCGTACGTCGTCGCCCCCATCCGGCTCGCGGTCGTGCGTGACAGGGCGTAGGCCCAGGTGGTGAAGGCGAGCGCGGTCGGGAAAATGCCGAGATAGACCATGTTGAGCGTGGCGGACAGCGGCGCCCGGGACGCCTCGGTGATCAGCTGCCAGGAGAACGGCAGACACAGCACCGCCCCGACCGCACAGCCGAACGCCGTCACCTGGAGGACGCTCGCGTGCCCCAGCGCGGGCTTCTGCGCGACCACGCCGCCCGCGTACGCGACGGCCGCGATCAGGCACAGCACCACGCCGAGCACGGACGCCCCGCCCTGCCCCGACATCGACAGCCCGACGGTGACGGCGCCCGCGAACGACACCGCCATGCCCGCCAGCAGCCGCGGCGGCATCGGATCGCCGAGCAGCCGGGCGCCGAGCAGCGCGATGAGGATCGGCCCGGTGTTCACGACCAGCGCGGCGGTCCCGGCGTCGACCTGCTGCTCGCCCCAGTTCAGGACGACCATGTAGACGCCGAACCACAGCACCCCCGAGATCGCGATGCCGGGCCACGCCGCCCGCGCGGGCCACCCTTCCCGTCGTACGAGACACCACGCGCCCAGCGCGAGCGCGCCCGCCGCCAGCCGGCCCAGCGCGAGCGCCCCCGGCGAGTACGCCTCACCGGCGCTGCGGATCGACACGAACGCGGACGCCCACAGAACGACGGTGACCACGGCGGCGGCAGCGGCCGTCACCTGGGGGCGACGCTCGGGGTTGCCGGGGGAGTGGTTCATCATGCTCCTGAGCCTAGGAATGCCGACGGGGAACGGCTGGCGGATTTCGGACGGCACGCCAACGGCCGGGGGGTCTCGCACGTCAACGTGGGACGGGGGTCCGGGGCGCGGTCAGCGCAGTGCCCCGGCCTCGATGCCGAGCAGCCGGCCCAGCGCCCGTTCCCCCTCCCCGGTCACCTTCACGGCCCGCTGGGAGCCGATCCGCACGCACCAGCCCGTGTCGAGGGCGTGCCGGCACAGCGCGGCCCCCGCGACCCCGCCGAGATGGGGCCGCCGCTCGGTCCAGTCCAGACAGGCGCGGGCGAGCGGGCGGCGTCCGGTCCGGCGCAGCGCGATGCCCGCCGCGTCGAACCAGTCCACCCCGTCGTCGGTCAGCGCGAACCCGGTGTCCTGCCGCAGCAGCCCGCGTGCGGTCAGCGCGTCCGTGAGCGCGATGCCGAGCCGCCCGGCGAGATGGTCGTAACAGGTCCGCCCGCGCGCCATCGCCGACCCGGCCCCGGCTTCGCGCAGGGTACGGGGCCGCCGTACGACGTCCGGACCCACCCGCGCCGCCAGATCCTCCACGAGCTGGGCGACGGACGGGCCCGCCAGCCGTACGTACCGGTGCCGGCCCTGCCGTTCCTCGGTCAGCAGCCCGCCCGACACCAGCTTCCCGAGGTGCTCGCTCACCGTGGACGCGGCGACCCCGGCGTGCCGGGCCAGTTCCCCGGCCGTCCAGGCCCGTCCGTCGAGCAGCGCGAGCAGACAGCGCGCCCGGGTCTCATCGGCGAGCAGCGCGGCGAAGGCGGCGAACTCCGGAGCACGGGGGTCCTTGGTCGACATGTCTCCAGCGTGCGCCACGGATGGTTCGGCGCCCACCGAAACATCCCCCGGCAGGGCGGCTCAGCCGCCCTCGCCCCCCACCCGCTCGAACCGCACCGCCAGCCCGTCCAGCAGCGCCGTGAGCCCCACCTCGAACGCCCGCTCGTCCACCTTCCGCTGCCGCTCGGGGAGCAGATGGGCCTGCCCGAGATGCGGGTAGTCGGCGGGGTCGTACGCGCTCTCGTCCCGGACGAAACCCCCGGCGAACGAGCCGAGCGCGGACCCCATGATGAAGTACCGCATCAGCGCCCCGATCGAGGTGGCCTGGGCCGGTGGCCAGCCCGCCGCGACCATCGCCCCGTACACCACGTCCGCGAGCCGCAGCGCGGCCGGGCGCCAGCCGGGACCGCCGGCCAGCACGGGCACGATGTGGGGATGGTCGCGCAGGGCGCCGCGGTAGGACAGCGCGTAGTCGTGCAGCGCGGTGCGCCAGTCCCGGCCGTCCTCGAACATCGACAGATCGACCTGCTCGATCACCGACTCGGCGACCGCCTCCAGGATCTCGTCCTTGGTGCGGAAGTGGTTGTAGAGGGAGGGCCCGCTCACCCCCAGCTCGGCGGCGAGCCGGCGGGTGGAGACGGCGGTGAGCCCCTCCGCGTCCACCAGTTCCCGGGCCGTCGCGACGATGCGTTCGGTGCTCAGCAGGGGTTTGCGGGGGCGGGCCATGGCGCACATAGTAGGACGGGGCGCTGGAAACTAGCAGTGCTAGTCCGGGTGACGGGTGACGTGTCGGGTGTCGGGTGTCGGGTGTCGGGTGTCGGATGCCGGGTGCCGGGTGCCAGGTGCGGGCCGGAGTCGGACAAGGGGCCGGGTCGGCGTCGCAGGGGGTGCGGGCCGGCATCGGACAGGGGGCGGCCCGGCTGAGTATCTCTCTGAGTACACCGACGGATGTGGCGGGCGCCACGGTCGCCGAACCTGTTCCGCATGAGCGACACACCCGTCAAACAGCAGACCACCGCCGCCTATCACGGCCAGGCCGTCCTCTCCTTCGCGGTCGCCCTGGGCGCCACCGGCATCGGCATCTTCCAGCTGGACGCCGACCCCTGGGTCCGCTCCTTCCTGGCCGTCGCCGTCCTCTATCTCGTCACCTCCGCCTTCACCCTCGCCAAGGTGGTCCGCGACCGCCAGGAGGCCGGGCAGATCGTCAGCCGGGTCGACCAGGCCCGCCTGGAGAAGCTGCTCGCCGAGCACGACCCCTTCGAGAAGCTCTGACCCGCCCGGCGCAGTGCGGCGCCCCGTCCACTAAGCGCCCGCTCACCCTCGGCTGTATGGTGGGGGCGCTGTCGGCGAGAGGGACGAGGACGCGATGAGTACGGCGCAGGAAGCGGCGGCCGGCGACGAGGACGAGTCGTGGGCCGAGGTCACCCCGGACGCGGCGCGGCGGCTGCTGATCGCCGCGGTGGAGGCCTTCGCCGAGCGCGGCTACCACGCCACCACCACCCGCGACATCGCGGGCCGCGCCGGGATGAGCCCGGCCGCGCTCTACATCCACTACAAGACCAAGGAAGAGCTGCTCCACCGGATCAGCCGGATCGGCCACGAGAAGGCGCTGGACATCCTGCGCACCGCCGCCCGCGGCGAGGGCACGGCGAGCGAGCGGCTGGCCGACGCGGTCGCCTCCTTCGTCCGCTGGCACGCCGGACGGCGTACCACCGCCCGGGTCGTGCAGTACGAACTGGACTCCCTCGGGCCGGACGCGCGCGCGGAGATCGTCGCGCTGCGCCGCCAGTGCGACGCCGAGGTCCGCGGGATCATCGAGGACGGGGTCGCGGCGGGCGAGTTCGAGGTGCTCGACGTGCAGGGCACCACCCTCGCCGTGCTGTCGCTCTGCATCGACGTGGCCCGCTGGTTCAGTACGCGCGGCCCCTGGACCCCCACCGAGGTCGGCACGCTGTACGCGGACCTGGTGCTGCGGATGGTGGGGGCGGGGAAGCCGGGGCGGTAGCCGGGGGTTTTGACCGGGGGTTTTGGCGGGGGGTAGTGGCCGGGATGGTGGCCTAGAGGTAGTAGCGGGACACCGATTCCGCCACGCACACCGGCTTCTCCCCGCCCTCGCGCTCGACCGTGAAGGCGAGGGCGACCTGGACGCCGCCCGGCACCTCGTCCACCGCGGAGATCGTCGCCGTCGAGCGCAGCCGGGAGCCGACCGGGACGGGGGCGGGGAAGCGCACCTTGTTGGTGCCGTAGTTGACGCCCATCGTCACGCCCTCGACGCCGATCAGCTGCGGGGCGAACAGCGGCAGCAGGGAGAGGGTGAGATAGCCGTGGGCGATCGTCGTGCCGAACGGGCCGGTCGCGGCCCTCTCCGGATCGACATGGATCCACTGGTGGTCGCCGGTCGCCTCGGCGAACAGATCGATCCGTTTCTGGTCGATCTCCACCCAGTCGGTGTACCCCAGCCGCTCGCCCACCGCGGCCTTCAGCTCGTCCACGGACGTGAAGATCCTCGCCTCTGCCATGCCCGGCCTCTCGCTCGACCCATCGATCACGCACATTGCTAAGCAACTGCTTAGCTTGGTGTGGGGCGGTGACGATGTCAACGGAGGGGATTCCGGCGGATGGGTAGGGTTGCGGTGATGCCGCAGATTCCTGAGAACATCCATGAACTCACCGTCGGCCAGTTGTCGGCGCGCAGCGGCGCGGCCGTGTCCGCGCTGCACTTCTACGAGTCCAAGGGGTTGATCAGCAGCCGCCGGACGACGGGCAATCAGCGCCGGTACTCGCGTGACGCCCTGCGGCGGGTCGCCTTCGTCCGGGCGGCACAGCGGGTCGGCATCCCGCTCGCCACGATCCGTGAGGCGCTGGCGGAACTGCCGGAGGAGCGGACGCCGACGCGCGAGGACTGGGCGAAGCTGTCACAGGCGTGGCGCTCGGAGCTGGACGAGCGGATCCGGCAGCTCAATCGGCTGCGGGATCATCTGACCGACTGCATCGGGTGCGGGTGTCTGTCGCTGGACGGCTGTGTGCTGTCCAACCCCGACGACGCGTTCGGCCAGGAACGGGCGGGGTCGCGGCTGCTGGTGGAGCGGCGGCGGTAAGGGGCGGTCCGTGCCGCGTGCCGGGTGCCGGTACGGGAGGTCGGACGTCGGGTGCGGGTGGTTCGTGGTGATTCGCGCAGTTCCCCGCGCCCCTCAGGGCGTCATGGCCGGCGCGGCTGCCACCAACGCGGCGTTGGAGCCCGCACGTTCGCCCGTGGACGGGGTAAGGGTGTCCGCCCGGCGGATACGGGTCTCAGCCCATCGCCTGACGTTGCCCGGTCACCGGCGTTCAGGTCCCGCCCGGCGCGGACCCAACAGCCCGGTACCCGCACCCACCTGGGCGCTGACCCTTGACCGACCTCGCGCTCACCTCGGGCCACCGACCCGCCACCGACCTCGCACCCACCTCAGCCCCGACCCGGCACTCGCCTCGCCACCGATCCCGCACCCGCCTCAGTCCCGACCCGGCACCCGCTTGGCCACCGACGTCGCACCCACCTGCGTCCCGACCCGGCACTCGCCTCGCCACCGATCCCGCACCACCTCGCTACCGACCCCCTTACCCACCCTGCACAGTCCCGCCGGCCAGCGCCGCGGCACCCGGCACCCCGCGCGGCAGCGCCTACGCCGACATCAGCAGTGGCCCGCGTCGCGCATAGGCCAGTGCCTCCGCCGTGAGCACCGGGCGTGGGACCAGGATTCCGCAGTCCGTGCAGACCGGGCCGGAGGACGGCTCGTGGTCGAGTTCGTATTTCCAGACGAGGCGCTCGCCGCCGCAGACGGGGCAGTCGGCGCCCGGCTCGCGCTCCAGGGCCGCGATCAGCCGGCGCAGCACCTCCGCGAGGGGCTCACCGGGGTGCACCCGGGGGTCGTCGCACCACGCGGCGCCGAATCCGCCCCAGGTCAGCCGGTGCCAGTCGTCCACGGTGCCCGGCCTGCGCAGCCCGTCGTGCTTCTCCTTCCTGCGGCGCTCGGCGAACTCGGTCTCATAGGCCAGCCAGACCACCCGCGCCTCCTCCAGCTCCTCCAGCGCGGCCACGAGCCGCACCGGGTCGGGAGAGCGGTCCTCGGGGCCGAACCCGGCCCGGGAGCACAGATGATCCCAGGTCGCTCTATGCCCATAAGGGGCAAATCGCTCAAGGCACTTGCGCAGTGAATAGCGCCGTAGTGCCAGATCGCACCGAGGGTCGCGCACCTGTCTTGCCAGACTCCGGAAACCGGCCATCGCCCTGCACCTCCGTCACACCTGCACCTGTACTTCGGTCACTGCGGCGTCATCGAACGGACTTCGCCGAATAGACGTATCGACAAGCGATTCGGCTCCCTTCCGGCTCTCACTGATTTCCGGCGGCCCCGCCGAGCAGCGGGAGCGACCCGAAAACTTGACGCATGTTCATCTTTTAACCGGGGGATACCGCCGGTAACGTCCGGCCCCATCCCCATCGGGAGGAGCTGCCATGTCACGGCGCACCCCACGCACCGACCTCGACAGACTGAGAACTCCCCACACTCCTCGTGGGTTCCTGAAGACCGTCTCCGTATGCGCTCTGATTGCCGGGCTTTTGTCTCCGCTTTCCCAAGCCGCCTCGGCCACCACCCCCACGGTGGCCGATGCGGCGGCGGTCGCGGACCACTGCGGCAACCAGTGCTCGGACATCCTGCCGCCCGGCCAGAACGGCAACGCCACCCTCGCCCAGATCCTGCTCAACCAGGCATTCGGCACCCAGCCCGAACACGCCCAGGACCAGCTCGGGCCCTATGCCAAGCTCCCCACCGGCTACCAGTCGCTGACCGACGCCACCCTCAACACCTTCTTCAACGACGCCTCCTTCGGCGTCCCCGCCGACCAGGTCGCCTCCACCCTCCAGCCCGCCGGACGCACGGACGTCACCATCGTCCGCGACAAGAAGACAGGTGTGCCGCACATCACGGGCACCACCCGCTACGGCACCGAGTTCGGCGCCGGTTACGCCGCCGCCCAGGACCGGCTCTGGCTGATGGACCTGTTCCGGCACGTCGGCCGGGGCCAGCTCACCTCCTTCGCGGGCGGCGCCCTCGACAACCAGGGCCTGGAACAGACCTTCTGGCGCAACGCCCCCTACACCGAGGCCGACCTCCAGGCCCAGATCGACCGCGCCACCGCGACCAACGGCGAACGGGGCCGCCAGGCCCTCGCCGACGTGAACGCCTACGTCGACGGCATCAACGCCTACATCGCCGCCTCCGACAGCGGCCGCTACTTCCCCGGCGAGTACGTCCTCACCGGCCACAAGGACTCCCTCACCAACGCGGGCACCATCAAGCCCTTCAAATCCACCGACCTGGTCGCCCTCGCCTCCGTGATCGGCTCACTCTTCGGCGCCGGCGGCGGCGGCGAGGTCAACAACGCCCTCTCGCTGCTCGCCGCCCAGCAGCGGTACGGCGTGCAGCAGGGCACCGAGGTCTGGGAGTCCTTCCGCGAGCGCAACGACCCCGAGGCCGTACTGACCGTCCAGGACGGCAGCTTCCCGTACGGCACCAAACCCGAGAACCCGCAGGGCACCGCCCTGCCCGACCCCGGCTCGGTCGTCCAGGAACCCCTTGTCTACGACCGCACCGGCAGCGCGGCCACCCAGGCGGCCACCGGCACCTCCGCCGACGCCGCCGCTGACGCCGTCACCTCCGCCAAACGCGGCATGTCCAACGCCCTGGTGGTCAGCGGCGAGCACACCGCGAGCGGGAACCCCATCGCCGTGTTCGGGCCGCAGACCGGCTACTTCGCGCCACAGCTGCTGATGCTCCAGGAGATCCAGGGTCCGGGCCTCAGCGCCCGCGGCGCCACCTTCGCCGGACTCGGCATGTATGTCCTGCTCGGCCGTGGCCAGGACTACGCCTGGAGCGCCACCACCTCCGGCCAGGACATCATCGACACCTACGCCGTCGAGCTGTGCCAGGACGACTACCACTATCTCTACCGGGGCGTGTGCACGCCCATGGAGAAGGTCGAGCAGAAGAACTCCTGGACGCCGACCGTCGCCGACGGCACCGCCGCCGGTTCGTACACCATGCGGGTGTGGCGCACCGAGTACGGTCCCGTCGAGTACCGCGCCACCGTCGGCGGCAAGAAGGTCGCCTACACCACCCTGCGCTCGTCCTTCCTCAACGAGGCCGAGTCGATCATCGGCTTCCAGATGCTCAACGACCCCGGCCAGGTGAACAGCGCGCAGACCTTCCAGCAGGCGGTGCAGCACATCAACTACACCTTCAACTGGTTCTACGCCGACTCCGCGCACACCGCCTACTACAACAGCGGCGACAACCCGGTCCGCGCGACCGGCGTCGACCCGGAGTTCCCGGTCTGGGCGCAGCCGGCGTACGAATGGCGTGGCTGGGACCCGGCGACCAACACCGCCGACTACACCCCGCCGTCCCAGCACCCGAACTCCATCGACCAGGACTACTACATCTCCTGGAACAACAAACAGGCCACGGACTATGCATCCGCCCCCTGGGGCAACGGCTCGGTGCACCGCGGCGATCTGCTGGACGACCGGGTGAGGAAACTCGTGGAGCAGGGCGGGGTGACCCGGTCCGCGCTGGTCAAGGCCATGGCCGACGCGGGCCTCGCCGACCTGCGCGCCGAGCAGGTGCTGCCCGACCTGCTGAAGGTCCTCACCAGCACCCCCGTAACCGATCCGGCGGCGGCCTCGGCGCTGAGCAAGCTCCAGGCGTGGCTGACAGCGGGCGGCAAACGCACCGAGACCTCGGCGGGCTCCAAGACCTACGCCCACGCCGACGCCATCCGGATCCTGGACGCCTGGTGGCCGCTGCTGGTCAAGGCCCAGTTCGAACCCGGCCTCGGCAGCGAGCTGTACACGGCGATCACCGCGAATCTGCCCGTCGACGAGTCCCCGTCCGCCGCCCACGGCGCGACCGGCGCCCACGCCGGAAGCGCCTTCCAGTACGGCTGGTGGAGCTATGTCGACAAGGACATCCGCGCGGTGCTCGGTGAGCCCGTCCAGGGCCCGCTCGGCGACACCTACTGCGGGGACGGCTCCCTCACCGCCTGCCGGGACGCCCTGATCACCACCCTCAAACAGGCCGCCGCCAAGACCCCCGCCCAGGTCTACCCCGGCGACGACCTGTGCGCCGCCGGTGACCAGTGGTGCGCCGACTCGCTCAACCAGCGGGCCCTCGGCGGCATCACGCACCCCAATATCAGCTGGCAGAACCGGCCGACCTACCAGCAGGTCGTGGAGTTCACGTCACACCGCTGAGTCACAGTCGAGCCATGTCAGACCGCTGAGCCGGCACCGGCCGGCTCAGCGGTACAGCAGATACCCCGCCCGCGTCCGCCGGAACGCCGCCAGCTCGTCCTGCCAGGCCGCCACCACCTCGTCGGCGTCCGCCCCGGCGTCGATCATCGTGCGGACCAGGGCGGAGCCGGTGAGGGTGTCGATCCAGTGGTTCGCCAGCCAGCGGAAGCCGCTCCAGGACCGCTTGGCGGTCACGAGCAGCGCGATCCCGGTCCGCACCGGGTCGTAGGCGTCCCGGTCGTGCACATGGATCTGGACACCGCCGACGGTCCGGTTCGGGAACTTGGAGAACGTCGGTGTGAAGTACGCCTCCCGGAACCGCACGCCCGGCAGCCCCTCTTCATTCACGGCGGCGGCCCAGCGCCCGTCCAGGCCCTCCGCGCCGAGCAGTTCGAAGGGACGGGTGGTGCCGCGCCCCTCGGAGAGGTTCGTCCCCTCGAACAGACAGGTCCCCGCGTAGACCAGCGCGGTGTCCGGCGTCGGCATGTTCGGGCTCGGCGGCACCCACGGCAGCCCCGACGCGTCGTAGAAGTCCGACCGCCGCCACCCCGTCATCGGTACGACGTCCAGCGGCACCGGCGCCGCCAGGAACTCCCCGTTGAACAGCCCGGCCAGCTCGCCGACCGTCATGCCGTGGGCCTGCGCGAGGGGCCGCCGGCCGACGAAACTCGCGTACCGGGGTTCCAGCACCGGCCCGTACGCGCCGCGCCCGGTGACCGGGTTCGGCCGGTCCAGGACGACGAACCGCTTCCCGGCCAGCCGGGCCGCCTCCATGCAGTCGTACAGCGTCCAGATGTAGGTGTAGAAGCGGGCGCCGACATCCTGGATGTCGAAGACCACCGTGTCCACGCCGGACGCGGTGAAGACGTCCGCCAGCGGCTGGCCCGACAGGCCGTACGTGTCGTGGACGGGCAGGCCGGTCGCCGGATCGTCGTAACGGCCCTCGGAGCCGCCCGCCTGGGCGGTACCGCGGAATCCGTGCTCCGGGCCGAACACGGCGGTGAGGTTCACCCGTTCGTCGGCGTGCATGACGTCCACGAGGTGGCGGACCTCGCGGGTCACACCGGTGGGGTTGGTGACGATCCCCGCGCGGGCGCCATCCAGGAGGGTGTAGCCGTCCGCCGACAGACACTCGAAGCCGGTACGGAGGGTACGGAGTCGGCGGGGATCTTCCTCGGCTCCGGCCGGGGCGGGCGAGAGCGCCAGTGCGGCGGTGGCCGTGGCGAGGACCGTACGTCTCGATGGGGGCATGAGGGGCAAGGTAGGTGCCGGCGGGGGTGTGGGGAGGGTGCGGGCGGTCCCGGGCCTGTCGCGCCCGCGCGCCGGTACCCCGTCCTGCCTTCCGTGGCGGGTGCGTGCCCTTACCAGTGACATACCGACCGGTTAGTCTGGCCTGGCGGGGTCCGGATCGTGAGGCTGGAGGACGATGGTGGTCAGCGTGCGGGGTGCCGGAGTGGTCGTCACCGGGGCGGGCGGCGGGATCGGGGCCGCGCTCGCCCGGCGGTTCGGCGCCGAAGGAGCGCGGGTCGTCGTCAATGACCTCGACGCAGGGAAGGCCGGGGCCGTGGCCCGGGAGATCGGCGGGATCGCCCTCCCCGGGGACGCCTCCGGGATCGTGGACGCCGCGCTCGACGCGCTCGACGGCACCGTCGATGTCTACTGCGCCAACGCCGGGCTCGGCTCCGGTGGCTCGGAGGCCGCCGAGGAGGACGTGTGGGCCGCCGCCTGGGACGTCAATGTGATGGCACACGTGCGGGCGGCGCGGGCGCTGCTGCCGGGGTGGCTGGAGCGTGGCAGCGGGCGGTTCGTGTCGACCGTCTCCGCCGCCGGGCTGCTCACCATGATCGGCGCCGCCCCCTACAGCGTCACCAAGCACGGCGCCCACGCCTTCGCCGAGTGGCTGTCGCTGACGTACCGGCACCGCGGGCTGAAGGTGCACGCCATCTGCCCGCAAGGGGTGCGCACCGACATGCTGGCCGCCGCCGGCAGCGCGGGGGACCTGGTCCTCAAGCCGACCGCGATCGAGCCGCGGGACGTGGCCGACGCCCTGTTCAAGGGCATGGCCGAGGACCGGTTCCTGATCCTGCCGCACCCTGAGGTCGCCGAGTACCACCAGGCGCGCGCCGCCGACCCGGACCGCTGGCTGAGCGGCATGAACCACCTCCAGCGCACCTGGGAGGCCAGGCGGTGAGCCGGGCCGCCCCCACATCCCGGCGGCCGGTGGAGATCCTGCCCGACGTGCCCGGATGGCCCAGTGGGAAGATCCTCCGTCGGGAGTCGCGCTCCCGTTCGCGGGAACGTCAGCAGTGCATCACGGAAGGCAGGTGGCGGCAGTGCCCAGGACGACGGACGAAGCAGGGACCCCCGTCCCGCAGCGGCTGCTGGCCGCCGCCACCCGGCTCTTCGCCGAGCAGGGCTACGACCGCACCTCCGTGCAGGAGATCGTCGAGGCCGCGGGCGTCACCAAGGGCGCGCTCTACCACTACTTCGGCTCCAAGGACGATCTGCTGCACGAGGTGTACGCGCGGATGCTGCGCGTCCAGCAGGAACGTCTCGACGCCTTCGCCGACGCCGACGAGCCGGTGGAGCAGCGCTTGCGGGACGCGGCGGCGGACGTGGTGGTCACCACCATCGAGAACCTCGACGACGCGATGATCTTCTTCCGCTCGATGCACCACCTCAGCCCGGAGAAGAACAAGCAGGTCCGCGCCGAGCGCCGCCGCTACCACGAACGCTTCCGCGCGCTCATCGAGGAGGGCCAGCACAAGGGCGTCTTCTCCGACGCCACCCCCGCCGACCTGGTCGTGGACTACCACTTCGGCTCCGTCCACCACCTGTCGACCTGGTACCGCCCCGACGGCCCCCTCACCCCGCAGCAGGTCGCCGACCACCTGGCGGACCTGCTGCTGCGGGCGCTGCGGCCGTAGGCGACACGGAGCCTAGAGGTACTTCTTCAGCTCCCGCCGCGCCAGCGACCGCTGGTGCACCTCGTCCGGCCCGTCCGCGATCATCAGCGTGCGCGCCCCGGCGTACAGCTCGGCCAGCGGGAAGTCCTGGCTCACCCCGCCCGCCCCGTGCAGCTGGATCGCCTGGTCGAGGATCCGCACGACCGCGCGGGGCGTCGCGATCTTGATGGCCTGGATCTCGGTGTGCGCGCCCCTGTTGCCGACGGTGTCCATCAGCCAGGCCGTCTTCAGCACCAGCAGCCGCAACTGCTCGACGGTCACCCGCGCGTCCGCGATCCAGTTGTGGACCACGCCCTGCTCCGCCAGCGACTTGCCGAACGCCGTACGGGACACCGCCCGCCGGCACATCAGCTCGATCGCCCGTTCCGCCATGCCGATCAGCCGCATGCAGTGATGGATCCGGCCGGGCCCGAGCCGGGCCTGAGCGATGGCGAAGCCGCCGCCCTCCTCGCCGATCAGCTGCGACACCGGCACGCGCGCGTGGTCGAACACAACCTCGGCGTGGCCGCCGTGGGAGTGGTCCTCGTAGCCGAACACCCGCATCGCGCGCCGGACCGTGACACCGGGCGTGTCGCGCGGGACCAGCACCATGGACTGCTGGCGGCGCGGATCCGGCCCGTCCGGATCGGTCTTGCCCATCACGATGAAGATCGCGCAGTCCGGGTTCATCGCCCCGGAGATGTACCACTTGCGCCCGGTGATGATGTATTCGTCACCCTCCCGCTCGATCCGGGTCGTGATGTTGGTGGCGTCCGAGGAGGCCACCTCCGGCTCGGTCATCGCGAACGCCGAGCGGATCTCCCCGGCGAGCAGCGGATGGAGCCACCGCTTCTTCTGCTCCTCGTCGCCGAACTGCGCGAGCACCTCCATGTTGCCGGTGTCGGGCGCGGCGCAGTTGGTCGCGGTGGGCGCGAGCTGCGGGGAGCGGCCGGTGATCTCGGCGAGCGGCGCGTACTGGAGGTTGGTCAGCCCGGCGCCGTGCTCGGGGTCCGGCAGGAACAGATTCCACAGCCCGCGCCGCCGCGCCTCGGCCTTCAGCTCCTCCACCACGGCCGGTGTGTCCCAGGGCGAGGCCAGGGCCGCGCGCTGCTCCTCAGCGACCGCCTCCGCCGGATACACGTACTCGTCCATGAACGCGAGCAGAGTGCCGCGCAGTTCCTCGGTGCGGGCGTCGAACGCGAAGTCCATGCCGGTCAGCCTTCCTGGAGAGTCGTCAGTCCGTGCGCGATGAAGACGGGCACCAGCTCGCCGATGCGGTCGAAGCCCCGCCCGACGGTCTGCCCCAGCGTGTAGCGGTAGTGGATGCCCTCCAGGATCACGGCGAGCTTGAACCAGGCGAACGCCGTGTACCAGGACACCGCCGACACATCACGCCCCGAGCGGGCCGCGTACCGCTCGATCAGCTCGGCGGGCGCGGGGTGCCCGGCGGCCTCGGCGGTGGTGGAGACCGGCGAGTCGGGCGTGCCCAGCGGGATGCCGTACATCACCAGCAGGCCCAGATCGGTCAGCGGATCGCCGAGCGTGGACATCTCCCAGTCCAGGACGGCGGCGATCTTGTCGGCGCCGTCCAGGAGGACGTTGTCGAGCCGGTAGTCGCCGTGGATCACGGCCGGGGCGGGGGAGCGGGGCAGCGCGCGGCCGAGTGCGGCGTGCAGTTCGTCGATGCCCGCGAGGTCGCGGTCGCGGGAGGCGTCCAGCTGCTTGCCCCAGCGGCGCAGCTGCCGGTCCAGGAACCCGTCGGGGCGCCCGAAGTCGCCGAGTCCCACCGCCCCGGGGTCCACCGCGTGCAGCTCCACCAGCGTGTCCACCAGCGCCAGCACCGCCTCGCGGGTGCGCTCGGGGCCCAGCGGGGCGAGCTGCCCGGCGGTGCGGTAGGGGGTGCCGGGCACGAACTCCATCACGTAGAACGGCGCCCCCAGCACCTCCTCGTCCTCGCACAGCAGCAGCGGCTCCGGCACCGGGACGGCTGTTGGGTGCAGGGCGCTGATCACCCGGTGCTCGCGCCGCATGTCGTGCGCGGTGGCCAGCACATGCCCGAGCGGCGGACGCCGTACGACCCACCGGGCACTGCCGTCGGTGACGGTGTACGTGAGATTCGACCGTCCGCCCTCGATCAGCCGCGCCGTGAGCGGCCCGGCCACCATGCCGGGCCGCTCACGGTCGAGCAGAGCGCGCAGCCGTACGGGATCGAGACCTGGCGGGTGGTCGGCGGCCATCGTCGCTCCTACGGACACGTGAACGGGACGTGACCATGATGCCGACCGGTCGGTATGCCGTCCAGACGCCCACGGGTGAACGTGACCCGGGCCACCCTGGATCGTCAGGTCCTGAGACCCTCAGGGGCGGATTCCGGCCTAGTGGTCGTCCCAGTGGTCGCCGTGGGCGGCGTGCCGGTGGCCGTCGTGGACATAGTCCACATGGTCGCCGTGCAGCACCGAGGCATGGCCGCAGTCCTCGCCGTGCCGGTGCTCGTGCCCCGCGTGGGCGGTGTGCCCGGCGGACTCGCACTCGTCCCAGTGCCCGTCGTGCGCGCGGTGCAGATGCCCGTCGTGCGCGTAGTCGACGTGATCGCCGTGCGGCACGGCGGTGTGACCACAGCCCGGGCCGTGGGTGTGCGCGTGGGCGGAGTGTTCGAGGTGTGTGGTGGTCATGCTGCTCACCTTGGGGTGGGGGAAATGGCGACGGACAGATTGCCATACGAAAGGGAGCATAAGGGGCATATCGGTGGCGTGCCTCGCGGTTCGTGCCTCGCGGTTCGTCCCTCGCGGTTCATGCCTTGCGGTTCATGCCGTGGAATGGGAACGGGAAGGGCGCGGGCATCCATGACCCGCCCGGGTCAGAAGATCAGCGCCGCCGCCGCGCACACGGCCAGCGCGACCGTGCACAGCGTCGCCGCCGCGGCCTGGCGCACGGGCAGTGCGGGCGGCCGGGTCTGCGCCGCGAGGGCGCGTATCCGCCGGTGGGCGATCAGCAGGAAGCCCAGCCACAGCAGACAGCACGCGGCGCAGGCGAGAGCGGCGGCGACCGAGAAACCTCCGCGCAGGGTGGTCCGTACGGCGAGCACGGCGGCGACGGTGCCCGCGAGGGTCGTACGCCGCCAGGCCAGCCGGGTCCGCTCGGGCTGGAGCCCGGGATCCCGGGCCGGGCCGACCTCACCGCTCATGAGGGCTCACCCCTCCCAGCCGAACACCACGACCACGACCATCCCCAGCGCCACCACCGCGACGACCAGGCTCAGCAGCGCCGGGAACCGTGACACCGGAAGATCCTCGCCGCGCCGCATCGCCCGCTCGCAGCGCACCCAGTGATTGACCGCCCGCAGCGAGCACAGCACCCCCGCCGCGAGCAGCGCCAGCGCGAGCGCGACCCGTACCGCCCAGCGCAGCTCCGGCAGAAACTGATCGACGGCGAAACCTCCGCCGATCAGGGCCAGCGCGGTGCGCAGCCAGGCCAGAAAGGTGCGTTCGTTCGCCAGCGAGAACCGGTAGTCGGGGGTGCGGCCCTCCGCGCTCACCCGCTCGGGGGCGAACCACAGCCGGACGTTCCGCACAAATTCGCTCACATGTCCGACCTTAGGCCCTGGGGTCGGCGTCCCGCCTGCCCGGGGGCGCGATGCGCTACCCGCGACCGCGATCCGCGACCGCTACTCGCGACCGCGATCCGCGACCGGCTACCCGCGACCCGCCGAGCGATACTCCCGCAGCCGCCGATACGCGGCCACCCCGTCCGGCACCCACTCCCAGGCACCCTCCCGCTGTCCTTCCCGCTGTCCTTCCCACTGTCCCTCCCGCTGCCCTATTTGCTGCCGCCCCGCCCCGAGCCGCGACTCCAGCTCGCTCTCGGGCAGGAAGTCGTGCCAGGCCACCTCCTCGACCTGGGGCCGCACCGGCAGCTCGCAGCGCACCTCGTAGACGGCGGACCACCAGGTCTGCCCGGCCCCGTCGTCGTAGAGGAACTTGAAGAGGTACGACGGTCCAGGCAGCCCCGAGACCCCCAGCTCCTCCTCGGCCTCCCGCAACGCGGCGTCGTCGTACGACTCGCCCGCGCCGACCACCCCGCCGACGAACATGTCGTACAGCGCCGGAAACACCAGCTTGGTCGCTGTCCGGCGATGCACGAAGATCCGCCCGACACCATCCCTGACCTGCACGAACACACACCGATGCCGGAGCCCCCGGGCGTACACGGCACCGCGCGGTGCCTGCCCGATCACCCGGTCCCGCTCATCGACGACGTCAAGAATCTCGTCAGCTGCACTCATGCCCGCATCCAAGCAGCCCGCCCCCACCGCCCGGGCGCAGGCGCCTCACCTGGCTGGGATTGCGGGATGCCGGGTGCTGCCCGGCGGAGGCGCCCGGAACGCCGGCCTCTTTCAGGGGCGCGGGGAACTGCGCGAGCAGCCACCCACACACCCGCACCCGGCGAACCACCCCAAGCGGGACGGGCCTACTTGCCTGGGACCGCGGCACCGAGGCCAGACACCCTCAACTGGGCCGAACAGGCTGAAGCCGCCCCATGGTCGCCGTGGTGGCCGCCGTGGCCCCCCGGGGCATCGCGGGATGCATGCCGAGCAGGACGATGCCCGCGACGACGGCGGCGAGGCCCGCGGCCTCCCAGGCCAGTGCGCCCGTGTCGGTGCGCAGACGGTCGCCGAGGAAGCCGACGCCGCAGATGATCCCGGCGATCGGCTGGGCGGCGGTCAGCGCGGGCAGCGACATCCGCAGCGAGCCCGTCTCGAACGCGCTCTGCACCAGGATCAGCCCGGTGACGCCCAGCACCAGCACGGCGTACGGCTGCCAGCCGGTCAGCAGTTCCAGCATCCCGCCCTCGCTGAAGCGCTGCCCGCTCACCCGGGTCAGCGCGTCCTGGACGCCGTAGAGCAGACCCGCCGCCAGCGCCAGCAGCACCGGCGCGGAGCTGAGCCGGGCGCGCTTGGCGTACCCGGTGAGCAGCATCGCCAGTCCCACCATCACGCCGATGATCAGCCAGGGCCGTACCGGATCGGTGACCGCCGTACCGCCGTGCGGCTGCCCCGCCACGATGAATGTCGTCACCCCGCCCGCGAGCAGCGCGAGCCCGGCCCAGCCCTGCCGCCCCAGGGGCTGCTTGGTCTGGCGCCGGGACAGCGCGAGGGCGAACAGGAGGTTGGTCGCGAGCAGCGGCTCGACGAGGGAGAGCTGGCCGTGGCCGAGCGCGATCGCGCCCAGGGCCATACCGGCCGCCATCAGCCCGATGCCGCCGAGCCAGCGCGGCACCTTCATCAGGTCGAGCAGCAGCCGCGGGGAGAGGAAGTCGCCGAGCGGCGCGCGCTGAGCCACGTTCTGCTGGAGGACGAAGCCGAAGCCCAGACAGCAGGCGGCACTCACGGCGAGAACCAGGACCAGAACCGACACGCTGTACCTCAGGATCATCCGGCCGGAAACACGGGGTGCGGTACGGCCGACTGTAGTGGCCCGGGGGCGGCACTGCCCCCGGAGGGCCCGCAGGCGATCCACCGGGAGTACGTCGGCGTCGGAGCGGGATACCGGGACACGGGATGAGCTGTATGTGGGGGAATGGAGGAAATGGGGGAGATGTGGTGGTGACGCGGAATGTCGGCCGCGATGCCCTGCGACGGAGGCGGGCGTCGGCGCGACCTACGTCCCATAGTCCGTCTCCGCACCCCCGAACGCTATGGCGTACGCCACACACGTACCGGAACGCCAGAACACCGGAACGCCAGAACACCGGAGCACCGGAGCCGGACCCTCCCCGGCCTCGGCGACGCACGACGGACCGGCGCCCCGTATGGCCGGGAACCGTCCCTATGACGTACGCCACACCCCCCACCCCGCATCACAGCCCGCGTGCGCCGATCTCCATAAGGTCGTCACAACTGCCCCTCCCTTCACACGAATTGACGCGTGTCACGCATGGAACGCACTTGACGGTAAGCGTTGGCTGCCGATTTGCTGTGCGTGATCGGGCGATAACGCGCCGACCCCCCAATTCGTCGCTGAGGAAGTTCCCGCGGTGCCCCCACCCCCGCCTCCCCTCGGCCGAGGCCGCAGGCGAGCGGCCCAGGCCCACGACGCGGCTCTCGACGACACCGAACTCAGTGCCGCGCGGGCCGCGCTGGCCCAAGGCCGCTGGCAGGCGGTCCGTTCCCTGCTGGTGCGCACCGGCGACGACTGGGACCGCCGCGGCCACCGGGTCACCGTCCTGGGCGCCGAGTCGTACACCGCCGCCTGGGCGGGTGACTGGCAGATCGCCGAGCCCGAGTCCGCCGACGCCGCCGTACTCGCCGCCTTCGCCCAGGTGCACAGCGCCCTGCGCGGCAAGCTGAAGCCGGAGCGGGCCCGCGAGGCGTGCCGGGCCGCCGCCGGCCGCGACCCCGCCGACCCCACCCCCTGGCTCGGCCTGCTGCTGCTGGAACGTTCCCTTGGCTCCGACGAGGACGTGGTCCGGCTCTTCGACGAGGTCCGGCACCGCCACCCCGACCACCACCACGCCCACCAGCTGCTGGTGGCCCGGCTCGCCGAGCGGCTGACCGACACCGGCAGGGACCCGCTGCACGAGGTGTACGACTTCGCCAACTGGGCCGCCGAGCAGGCGCCCGCCGACTCCCCGCTCGCCATCCTGCCGGTCGTCGCGCACGCCGAGCGGTTCCGGGTGCTCGCCGCCGCCGGTCAGCTGCCCACCGACCCGGTGGCCTCCGGGCACTGGGCGGGACGCCGGGCCCGCCAGGTGATGAAGGCCGCGTTCGACTGGTGGCTGGAGTGGGAGCACGAGGACCATCCGCGCCGCCTGGTGGACCTGAACTTCCTCGCCCACGCCAAATTCTGCGAGGGCCGGCCCGCCGAGGCCGCCGCCCTCTTCCACCGCATCGGCGACCGCTTCACACCGCAGCCCTGGTCCTACCCGGACCGTGAACCGCACCCCGCCTTCCGTGCCGCCCGCGACAGCGCGCTCGGCACGACCTGAACACCCGATCCCATCCGCCCGAGCCTCGATCCCGCCCGTTCGAAAGGATCCGCCCCCGATGAGCACCGGCAGTTCCCACACGAGCAGATCCAGCACAAGCAGATCCAGCACGAGCACATCCGGTACGAGCACGTCCGGTACGAGCGCTGCCAGTACAAACGCTCCCGGCACCAGCACTCCCGGCAAGACCAGCCCCTCCGCCGCGTCCGCCGCCGCCTCCTCCTCCGACGGCATCAGCACCTTCAAGGGCCAGGAACGCGCCCTGCGCGCCGACCGCCTCGGTACCGGGGGCCTGCTGCTCTCCGTGCTCGCCGCGACCGCCCCGCTCATGGTCGTCGCCGGTGTCATGCCCACCACATTCGCGGTGATGGGCATCGTCGGACAGCCGCTCCTCTTCGTCTTCCTGGGCGTGGTCCTCGTCCTGTTCGGCATCGGGTACGCCGAGATGAGCCGCCATGTCCACAACGCGGGCGCGTTCTACGCCTATATCTCCCGCGGTCTCGGCGGCACCGCCGGAGCGGGCGCCGCGATGCTCGCCCTGGTCGCCTACAACGCCCTCCAGGCCGGTATCTACGGCATCTTCGGCTTCGAGGTCGCCGGGCTGCTCGCGACGTACGCCGAGGTGACGATCGCCTGGTGGATCCCGGCGCTGGTGGGGCTCGCCGTGGTCGGCGCGCTCGGCTGGCTGAAGATCGACGTCAACGCGAAGGTGCTGGGCGTCCTGCTGATCATCGAGGTCGCGCTGGTCGTGATCTTCGACATCGCCGCCCTCGGCGACCCCGGCCCCGAGGGCCTGTCGCTGCACGCCTTCAACCCGGACACCCTCAGCGGCGTGGGCGTCGGCACCGCGCTGTGCTTCTGCATCGCGGCCTTCCTCGGCTTCGAGCAGGCCCCCGTGTACGCCGAGGAGACCAGCCGCCCGCACATCCTGGTGCCGCGCGTGATGTTCCTCGCGGTGGCCGGGGTCGCCGTCTTCTTCGCCTTCAGCAGCTGGGCCCTGACGGTCGCCGCCGGTCCGAACCAGATCGTGCCCGCGGCCCAGGAACAGAGCGCCGGACTGCTGTTCTTCCTCACCGAGTCGCGGCTCGGCGGGACGTTCACCGACGTCATGCACATTCTCTTCGTGACCGGCATGTTCGCCGCGATGCTCAGCTTCCACAACGTCGTCGCCCGGTACGCGTTCGCCATGGGCCGCGAGGGCCTGTTGCCGTCCGCCTTCGGCCGTACCACCGGCTCCAGCGGCGCCCCCGGCACCGGCTCGCTCCTCCAGACCGCCGTCTCCGCCGTGATCGTGATCGCCTTCGCGGTCACCGACGACGGGCCCGACGGCGACCCGACCGCGCCGATCCTGCACCTGTTCACCTGGTTCGGGAACATCGGCGCGCTCGGCGTGATCCTGCTGATGGCCGCCGCCTCCCTCTCCGTGATCGTCTTCTTCGTCCGCCGCGGAGCCGCCGGAACCCAGGCGTGGCGCCTGGTCACCTCGGCGCTCTCGGGCATCGCGCTCGTGGTGATCGCGGTCTACACGGTCAAGGACTTCGATGTCCTGGTCGGCGCCGGCCCGGACTCCTCGCTGAGCTGGGTGCTGCCCGGCATCATCGCCCTCGCCGTCGTCGGGGGCGTGGCCCAGGGCCTGATCATGCGCTCCCGCAACCCCGAGGCCCACGCCCGGATCGGCCTCGGCAACGAGGCGTTCCAGCTGGAGAAGGAGGCGGAGTCCCGGTCGTCCTGACCGCCCCGCCACCACACCTGACGGAAGTCTGACGAGCACCCGCGACCCCTGGCCGGACGGGGCCCGCGGGTGCTCGAATGAACGGGTGACCCCCACCCCCGCCAAACCCCCGGACCCGCCGGAGCCCCCGAAATCCCGGGCACCCGCGGCCTTACCGGAGCCCCCGCAATCCTCGGCGCCTCCGGCCCCGCCGGAGCCAGCGAAGTCGGTTGCGCCCCCGGCCCCGCCGGAGCCCACGATTTCCGTGGCGCCCCCGGACCCCTCGGCCCCTCCTGCGCCCCCGCAATCCCCCCAACCCCCACAACCTCCCCAACCCCCGGCCCCCTCAGGCGCCCCCATAGGCCGCCGCATCCTCCTGGGCACCCTCGGCCTGGGCGCCCTCGGCGTGCTCACCGCGCCCACCCTCCAGCGCGGCCTGGAGTCCTTCCTCGCCGGCGCGTCCGACCAGGACCCCACCGGCCTCACCGACCTGCTCCCCAACGGCGGCGGCTTCCGCTACTACTCGGTCGCCACCTCCGTACCCCGCAGGACCGCCGCCACCTACCGCCTCACCGTCGACGGCCTGGTCGACCGCCCCGCCACCCACACCCTCGCCGACCTGCGCGCCCTGCGGCAGACCCGGCTGGTGCGCGACGTGCAGTGCGTCACCGGCTGGCGGGTCCCCGACACCCCCTTCGAGGGCGTACGGCTGTCCCTGCTGCTGGACGCCGCCGGAGTACGCCCCTCCGCGCGGGCGATCCGCTTCACCTGCTTCGACGGGACGTACTCCGAGAGCCTCACCCTCGAACAGGCCCGCCGCGCGGACGTCCTGGTCGCCCTGCGGATGCGCGACGAGGACCTGAGCCACGCCCACGGCGGCCCGGTCCGCCTCTTCGTGGCGCCGATGTACTTCTACAAATCCGCGAAGTGGCTCTCCGGCATCACCGTCACCGACCAGGTGGAGCCGGGCTACTGGGAGGAACGCGGCTACGACATCGACGCCTGGGTCGGCCGTTCGAACGGACGTGGCGATGAGCCTACGAGCTGACGCCCCGCCCCTCGCACGGCGTGTGCGCCGCTTCACCCGGGCCGAACGCTGGATCCACCGCACCACGGCCACCCTGATGGGCCTCTGCGTCCTGACCGCCGCCTGCCTGTACGTCCCCCAGCTCGCCCAACTCGTCGGCCGCCGCGCACTGGTGGTCCGCGTCCACGAGTGGTCCGGTCTGGCCCTGCCGCTCCCGGTCCTGGCGGGCCTGCTCTCCCGGGCCTTCCGCGCCGACCTGACCCGCCTGAACCGTTTCGGCCCGCACGACAGGGTGTGGCTGCGCCGCGCGTCGGGCCCGGCGGACAAGTTCAACGCGGGGCAGAAGATCTACGCCGCCTGGATCGCCGGAGCCACGCTGGTCATGCTCGGCACGGGCCTGATGATGTGGTTCACCGGCCTCACCCCCTTGCGCTGGCGCACCGCCGCCACCTTCGTCCACGACTGGCTGGCCCTCACCCTCGGCATCGTCCTGGCCGGCCATATCGGCATGGCCCTCGCCGACCCGGAGGCCCGCCGCGGCCTGCGCACGGGCTCGGTGAGCGAGGAGTGGGCCCGCGACCGGCACGGACTGTGGCGCCCATGAGACACGCGACGCCCCAAGGCCCGCCACTACGGCCCGCCCGAACCACCCGCCACCACCACTGCCCCCGGTTCCGCCGCTGCCACCGGTTCCGCCACCGGCGCCGGCTCTGGCTCCGGCTCCGGCTCCGGCGACACCGCGACGCCCGCCCGCGCACCCCCGTACACCACCTCGGCACCCGGCATCCCCCAGCCCGGCGACCCCTCCACCACGACCCGCGCCACGTCCGCCCCGACTGTCACGTCCGCCGCCTCCATCCCGGCCACCGCCCCCTCAGGCCCCCCGCCCAGAGGTGAGGCCCCGGGCAAGGACCCCGGCAACGAACCAGTCCCGGACCCGGGCGACGAACCCGGCGAAGGCCCCGGCGACGCCCCCGGCCCACCCCCGACCACCGACAACACCCCCTCCACCACAGCCTCCCCACCCCCATACCGCACACTGACCCCCACCACCCGCGGATACCCCTCCATCTCAGGCACCACGACCGACACAGTCGACCCAACCGACCCGACCGGCACCCCCGCCGCCACGCCCGGCGCCACCCCCTCGGGCGCCGGGGTGACAGCCCGCCCGCCCACCAGCACTTCCCCACCCAGGGCGAGTTCACGGACATCGAAGAAGACCCCGCGCAACGTGATCACCACCCGCTCCCCGGCCCGCACCACACCCCCACCCGCGTCGCCCGCGTCAACGGCCGCGATGCCGAAGTCACAGGCGGCCCGAGTCTGCGCGGGCCCCTGCGACTTCGCACCGAGCCGCGCGGTCTGCGCGGGCCGCAGCCGCTCAAACTCCAGCAGCCCGTCCAGTACGGCGAGGGCGGCCCGCCCCTTGCAACTCCCCACCCCGGCGGCGGCGTCGCGGGCCAGCCGGGCGGTGTCCCAGTCACCCCCGCGCCCCTGGGCGGCCAGACAGGCGGACGCGAGCCCGCGCAGCACCTGCCACTCGGGATCGTCGGAGGTCTCGGGTACGGCCGCGAGGCCCGCGGCACACCGGGCGGGGTCGGTGAGTACGTCGTAGACGCTCGCCGGATCCGGCACCCCGTCGGCATCCGGCGAACCGGGCCCGGGCGGCAGCCAGCGCAGGCGTACGGGCTGGGCGGTATCCGTATCCGTATCGGAATCGGTCGCGGACGGGGCGGGATCCGGGGCGGTCCGGGGCGAGTGCTCGCCGGGCGGGGGCGTGGTGGCCGCCCCGCGTGAGCCTCCGGCGGGGGAGGACAGCAGGGGTGGCGGCCCGGGTGGCGCCGCCGGGGGCGCGACCGTCCCGCCCGCCTCGGCACCGGACGACGGCCCGGCGATGACCGGAACATGCCCCTCGCCGGGACGCACTCCGGCGTTCCGCCCGCCGTCCGTGAAGGCGACGGCCAGTACGGCCACCGACCCCGCAACCAGCAGCCCAGAGACACGTGTCCCCAGGGAAACCGCCATGACGCCCCCCGTCGAGAAGACTTCCGGGAACCAGCCGGGTCCACGGAAGGTCTTCCATCATCATCCAGCCCACGGCACGAGGGAACCCGCGGACGGAACATGTCCGCACCAACATCACCACGGACCCGCCATGAACCCCTATGAATCTCTATGAGCCCTTTGCGGCCCTCATATGACCAAGGACAGCAGCAGTACGAACCCCCCGGCGACGACCGAGATGATCGTCTCCATCACCGACCAGGTCTTGATCGTCTGGCCGACGGTCAGCCCGAAGTACTCCTTGACGAGCCAGAACCCGGCGTCGTTGACATGGCTGAAGAACAGCGAACCGGCGCCGATGGCCAGCACCAGCAGCGCGGTCTCACTGGTCGACATGCCGGCCGCGAGGGGCGCGACCAGACCGGCCGCCGAGACGGTCGCCACGGTCGCCGAACCCGTCGCCAGCCGGATCGCGACCGCGATCAGCCAGGCCAGCAGCAGCGTCGGGATCGCCCAGCTCTCGGATATCTCCAGGATCATCCGACCCACCCCGGAGTCGATCAGGGTCTGCTTGAAGCCGCCGCCCGCGCCGACGATCAGCAGGATGCCCGCGATGGGCGCGAGCCCCTTCTCCACCAGCCCCGACACCCGCTCCTTGGCGAACCCGGCGGGCCGCAGCAGCGTGAAGATGCCCAGCAGTACGGAGGCGAGCAGCGCGATCATCGGGGAGCCGACGACATCGAAGACCCGCTGGGTGGTGTTCTCGGGGTCGTCGATGACGATGTCCACCAGCGCCTTGGACAGCATCAGGATGACCGGCAGCAAAATGGTGATCAGCGTCGCGCCGAAGCCCGGGCGCTTCTCCAGCGTCTCGGAGGGGCGGTCCGGGATCATCCGGTCCGGCGCCGGGACATCCACCCAGCGGGCCGCGTACCGGGAGAACAGCGGACCGGCGATGATCACCGTCGGGATCGCGACCAGCACACCGAGCGCGAGCGTGACCCCCAGGTCGGCGTTCACCGCGTCGATCGCGACCAGCGGGCCGGGGTGCGGGGGCACCAGACCGTGCATCACGGACAGACCGGCGAGCGCCGGGATGCCGATGCGCATGAGGGAGTAGTTGCCGCGCTTGGCGACCATCAGCACCACGGGGATCAGCAGCACCACGCCGACCTCGAAGAACAGCGGCAGCCCGATCACCGAGGCGATCAGCACCATCGTCCAGGGCATCGAACGCCCGCCGGTCCTGGCGAGGATGGTGTCCACGATCTCGTCGGCGCCGCCGGAGTCGGCGAGCATCTTGCCCAGGATCGCGCCGAGCGCGATCAGCACGCCCACGCCCGCGACCGTGGTCCCGAGCCCGCTGGTGAAGCTGGCGATGACCTTGTCCAGCGGCGCCCCGGCGAACGCGCCGAGCGCCAGCGAGCCGATGGTCAGGGACAGAAAGGCGTGCAGCTTGAACTGGGTGATCAGCAGGACGATGACGGCGATGCCCGCCAGCACGGCGATGCCCAACTGGGCGTGCCCGGCCGAGGTGATCGGCTCGACGGTGTCCGCTGCCAGCATCTCGACGCTGAGTCTGGTCACGGGTGATTCCCTTTGCAGTTACGGGGACGGGGGAAATGAGGTGAGGGGACAGCGGGGCGTCGCGGGTCTAGCCGGACGACGACAGCCGCTCCAGGGCCGCCACGGCCCGCCGGGTGATCTCCTCCGGGCCGCCGGACACATCGACGGCGACACCGGTCTCGTCCGGCTGGAGCGGTTCGAGCGTGGCGAACTGCGAGTCCAGCAGCGCGGCCGGCATGAAGTGCCCCCGCCGGTGTGCCATTCGCTCCTCGATCAGCGCGCGCCCGCCCGTGAGATGGACGAAGACGAGCCCCTCGGCGGCGGCCCGCAGCCGGTCCCGGTACACCCGCTTCAGCGCCGAGCTGCTCACCACCCCGCCGAGCCCGCTCCGGCCGTCCGCCCAGGCGCCGATCGCGTCGAGCCAGGGCCTGCGGTCGTCGTCGGTCAGCGGGACACCGGCCGACATCTTGTCGATGCTGGCCTGCGGATGGAAGTCGTCGCCCTCGGCGTACGGAACACCGAGCCGGGCGGCGAGCAGCGGACCGATGGTGGTCTTGCCGGTGCCCGCGACGCCCATGACCACGACGACGTGGGGAGTGCTCATCGCTGCCTCGCTGTCTTCATCGACCTGGGGACCTCACCTTGAGGTCGAGCCACTGAAACCCATTAGGTAAGACAAATTCAAGAGACTGTGATGAATAAGTCTGACTTTTTCGTCCCGTGACCCGCCCCGTACGCTGCGTGCATGAGCACAGCGGGCCGGGGGCTGCACGGCCATGTACTGGACACCCTCGGCCCCGAGATCACAGCCGGCGGATACCCACCGGGCAGCGTGCTGCGCACGGACGAACTGGCCCAGCGCTTCGACGTCTCCCGCTCGGTGATGCGCGAGGCGGTCCGGGTCCTGGAGTCCATGCACCTGGTCGAATCCCGCCGCCGGGTCGGCGTCACGGTCCTGCCCGAGTCCGAGTGGAACGTCTACGATCCGCAGGTCATCCGCTGGCGCCTGGCCGGCACCGAGCGCCCGCGCCAGCTGCGCTCCCTGACCGTGCTGCGCTCGGCCGTCGAACCGGCCGCCGCCGGACTCGCCGCGCGGCACGCCACGCCGGAGCAGTGCGCCGCGCTCACCGAGTGCGCCCTGGGCATGGTCGCCAACTCACGCGGCCGGCGCCTGGAGCAGTACCTCTTCCACGACGTCGCCTTCCACCGGGTGATCCTCACGGCGTCCGGCAACGAGATGTTCGCCCGCCTCGGCGATGTCGTCGCCGAGGTCCTGACCGGCCGCACCCATCACGACGTGATGTTCGAGGACCCCGACCCCGCCGCCGTCACCCTGCACGTCCAGGTCGCCGAGGCCGTCCGCGCCCGCGACGCGGCCCGCGCCGAACACCTGACCAGGGAGATCACGGTCGGCGCCCTCCAGGAACTCGACATCCTGGCGCCCTAGGGCGGGGATCTGTCAGGACCGGCCGTCAGGACGCATCGGGAAACTCCCCGTCCACATACACCCAGACCCCGTCCACCCGCTCGAACCGGCTGCGCTCATGCAGCACCCCGCCCCGGAACGACGCCCGGAACTCCACCACCCCGGTGGCATGGAACGCCGACCCGTCCCGCGCCCGGACGATCTCCAGCCCCGTCCACCGCATCCCCGGATCGAACTCCACCCGCCCCGGCCGCGTCCGAGGATGCCAGGTCCGCAGCAGATACCCCTCGTCCCGCTTCACGAACGCGCTGTACCGCGACCGCATCAGCACCTCGGCACTCGCCGCGACAGCGCCCCCCGAGTGAAACCGCCCACAGCACCCGTCGTACGCCCCCGGCAACCCACAAGGACACCCCACCGGAGCCGCCCCCCGCCGCCCCGCCTTGCCCTTCCGCCCACTCACGCCACCGCCTCCCGGCCCCCACCCTCACTCACACCGCCCCCGCCGGGCCTTCGTCCTCGCTCCCCGCCGGGCGTTCGCCCTCGCTCCCGCCGCCCCAGCCCGCGCGCCACCTCACACCCACACCCGCATCCCTTCCGCCCCCTCAAGCCCACGCCCCCCGGACCCTCGCGTCCGCGCTCGGGGCCCTGGAGCGGGTGCTCGAAAACCCGCCTGTCCTGGCGACGCCCGGCACGCACTCCCGCCGCACGCAGTCGCGTCCGCGCACACCCACGCCCCTCAGCCTCCGCGTCCGAGCACACCCATGCCCCTCGCACCCGCCCCCCGCCCCGAGCCCTCGCGCCCGCCCCGAGCCCTCGCCCCCAGCCGCACGCCCACGCGCCCGCTGGCCACACCCTCCACGGCGGGCCTTCGCACCCGCCCTCGGCCCCCCGGCCACGAGCCACGAGCCCTCGCACCCGCCCCCGGCCCCCAGCCACGAGCCCGCGCACTCGCCCCCACCCCCACCCCCACCCCCACGCCATACCCCCTCCCGCCCTCCCGCCCCTCACGCCGTAGCCCCCCGCCCCGGCGGATACGGCGGCCGAGCCGGCACCCCCGCCCCGTCCGCCGCCCGTGGCGCAGGCGCAGACGCCGGCACCGGCAACGGCGGCAGCGCCACCCCGTACACCCACGCCGCGAACAGGTCGTCCAGCGGTTCCGCCGCGAAGCGGGACGCATGGGCGGTGAACATGGCCGTCGTGGCCGACCCGTTGCGATGCTGGGACGTCCAGCCGCGCAGCATCCGGAAGAACGCCTCGTCGCCCAGCGCGCAGCGCACCGCGTGCACGGCGAGACCGCCCCGCTCGTAGAGCCGGTCGTCGAACATCAGCTTGCGGCCCGGATCGGCCAGCCGCAGATCCTGCCGCATCGAGGCCAGCACCCGATGCGCCACGGCCGCCAGCTGCTGCGCCGACCGGCCGCCCGAGCGCTCCGACCACAGCCACTCCGCGTACTTGGCCAGCCCCTCGTTCAGCCAGATGTGCCGCCAGTCCGCGATGGACACACTGTTGCCGAACCACTGATGGGCCAGCTCGTGCGCCACCAGCCGCTCCGAACCCCGCGCCCCGTCCACATGGTTCGCGCCGAACAGCGACAGCCCCTGCGCCTCCACCGGCACGTCCAGCTCCTCCTCGGTCACCACCACCGCGTACTCGTCGAACGGGTAGGGCCCGAACAGCTCCTGGAACAGCTCCATCATCTGCGGCTGCCGCGCGAAGTCCCGCGAGAACTGCGGCAGCAGCTGCGCCGGGATGTGCCCGTGCTGCGGCACCCCGCCGATCCCCGGATCCCCCAGCAGCACCGTCTGGTACTTCCCGATCGACAGCCCCACCAGATAGCTGGACGTCGGCGCCGCCTGCTCGTACACCCAGGTCGTCGTGGACGCCTTGGTCGTCCGGGTCAGCAGCCGCCCGCCCGCCACCACCGAGTACGCCGACGGCGCGGTGACCGAGATCTGGTACGACGCCTTGTCCGCCGGCCGGTCGTTGCACGGATACCAGGACGGCGCCCCCACCGGCTGGCTGGCCACCAGCGCCCCGTCGGTCAGCTCCTCGAACCCGATCCCGCCCCACGGGCTGTTCACCGGCTTGGGATTGCCCGACCAGTGCACCTCGACCGTGAACGCGGCCCCCGCCCGGATCGCCTTCGCCGGCCGGATCCGCAGCCGCCCGCCGCGATGCGTGTAATGCGGCTGCCGCCCGTCCACCCGCACCCGGCCGATCTTGAAATCCGCCAGATTCAGCTGGAACTCGGCCAGCGCCGCCCGGCCCGCTATCGCGTTGATCCGGGCCGTGCCCGACAACCGGTTGGGACCGGGCCGGTAGTCCACGGCGAGTTCGTAGCGGTGCACCCGGAACCGGGCGTCACCGCTGCCCGGGAAGTACGGATCCGGACCCGCCGCCTGCTGAACTGCCACTGCCCGCCTGCTCCCTGCCCTTGCTCGTACGACGTGCCACGCCCCGCCCGGCGGTCGCCCCCGGCTACCGGCGCCATGCCTCGATCGGGTTGCCCAGCCAGCGGGAGTCGTCGGGGAGGGACTCCGCCGCCATCACCAGCGACGCGGGACCCAGGGTCGTACGGGCACCCACCGTGCTGCCGGGCAGAACGATTCCGCCAGGACCCAGCGTCGCGCCCTCACGGAGGACCACAGTATCCGTCCGCAAGATCCGGTCGTGGAAGAGGTGAGTCTGGAGCACACAGCCCCGATTGACCGTCGACGCGTCCCCCAGCGTCACCAGATCGGCCTCCGGCAGCCAGTACGACTCCAGCCACACCCCCTTCCCGATCCGCGCCCCCAGCCCGCGCAGCCACACCGTCATCACCGGCGTCCCGGGCACCGACCCCGCCAGCCACGGCACCGCCAGCACCTCCACGAACGTGTCCGCCAGCTCATTGCGCCACACGAAGGAACTCCACAGCGGATGCTCCCCGGCCCGGTGCCGCCCCACCAGCAGCCACTTCGCCGCCACCGACCCCGCACAGGCCACCGCACCCGCCCCCAGCAGCACCACCCCGCCCAGCGGCCACGCCCAGCCGCCCAGCGCGCCCAGCGCCGCCACCGTCAGCACCGCCAGCGCCGCCGAGCACAGCACCGGCAGGATCCGGCACACCTCCACCAGCCCCCGCGCCCACAGCAGCCGGGCCGGCGGATCATAGGTCCGGCTCTGATCCCCGCCCGACGCGCTGCGCGGCAGCCTCACCGGCGGCAGCCCCAGATACGAGGTCCCCTTCTTCGCCTTCTTCGGCGTCGCCGACAACACCCCCACCAGTCCGCCGTCCGGCACGCTCCGCCCCGGCGCCGTCATCCCCGAGTTCCCCAGGAACGCCCGCCGCCCGATCTGCGCCCGCCCGATCTTTATCCAGCCCCCGCCCAGCTCGTACGGCGCGGTCAGCGTGTCGTCGGCCAGGAACGCGCCCTCGCCGACCGTCGTCAGACTCGGCAGCGCGAGCACCGTCGACACCTCCGCGCCCTTGCCGATCCGCATCCCCAGCAGCCGCAGCCACACCGGCGTCGCCAGCCCCGCGTACAGCGGGAACAGCGTCTCGCGCGAGCGGTCCATCAGCTGCGTCACCGTCCACGCCTGCCACCCGATCCGGCTGTGCGTCGGATACGTCCCCTCCCGCAGCCCCAGGCTCAGCAGCCGCACCCCCGCCAGGATCAGCAGCGCGTACGCCGCCCCGAACACCAGCGTCGCCGGCACCAGCGCCACCGCCGCCCCCCGCAACGCCTCCGCCAGACCCATCCCCGGCGTCACGAACACCCGCGCCACACCCAGCGCCGCCAGCCCCGCCACCACCGGCAGCAGACTCAGCGCCACCCCCGTCACGCCGTACATGACCCGCCAGTACAGGCCCCGCGGCGGCCGTTCCTTCGGCCAGTTCCGCTTGGCCCTGCCCAGCTTCACCGCCGGCGAGCCCGCCCACCGCTGCCCGGTCGGCACCGGCCCCGCCACCGCCGACCCCGGCGCCACCTCGGCCCGCTTGCCGACCCGGGCACCGGGCGACAGCACACTGCGCGTCCCGACCACCGCGTGCGCCCCGACCCTGACCGTGCCGATCAGCAGCCGGTCACCGTCCAGCCAGTACCCGGACAG
Organism: Streptomyces sp. NPDC056734; assembly: GCF_042790455.1. Classification (NCBI taxonomy): domain Bacteria; kingdom Bacillati; phylum Actinomycetota; class Actinomycetes; order Kitasatosporales; family Streptomycetaceae; genus Streptomyces; species Streptomyces sp. NPDC056734. Next base: position 168,695 of record NZ_JBHTZD010000014.1, on the reverse strand, counting down.
ATCGACCTCGGACTCCACGGCCGCACCCCGGCCCAGCTTCAGCAGCCCGGTCACCGGCGGCAGCGAGTGCAGATCGGCGTCCTGCCCGACCTTCGCGCCCAGCGCCCGCGCGTACCGCAGCAGCCACGCCCCGGTCAGCCCGGTCGCCCCGCTGAACTCGGCCAGCCGCTCCGCCGCCCACAACCGCAGGTGCACACTCCCGCCGCGCGGATACCGCCCCGGCCGCACCCCGCGCAGCAGCAGCCGCGCCCCGCCCGCCGCGACCGCGATCCGCCCCGGCGGCGTGAACAGCACCAGCGCCCCGGCGAGCACCGCCCACCAGGACGCGGAGGGCAGCCAGACATACCCCGGCAGCACCATCCCGACCGCCGCCAGCACCACCGTCCAGCGCAGCCCCAGCAGCGTGAACAGCGGCACCAGCGCCAGCAGCTGCACCACCTTCGCGCGCGCCGGCACGGGCGCGATCACCCGCCGGGCCCCGTCGTCCTGCGCCGACTCCTCCAGCCGCCGCGCCAGCTTGCGCAGCGTGGGCCGCTGATAGATGTCCAGCACGGCCGCGCTCGGATACCGGGTGCGCAGCCGCGTGGTGAGCTGAGCGGCGGCCAGCGACCCCCCGCCGATCGCGAAGAAGTCATCGGCCCCACTGGTCACCGGCGCCCCGAGCACCTCGGTCCACTGCTCGGCGAGCCAGGCTTCGGTCCCGTACAACTGCTCGCCACCACCCGGCGCCGCCACTCCCTCCAGCGGCCACGGCAGCGCGTCCCGGTCCACCTTCCCGGACGTCCGGGTCGGCAGCTCCGCGACCGGCGCCAGCAGCGGCACCAGCGCGGCGGGCAGCCCGGCCCGCAGCTTCTCCACGGCCGCCGCCTGATCCCACCCCTCCTGCGTGACGACATACCCCACCAGCAGCTGATTCCCGCTCCGCGCGGTCCGTACGGCGGCAGCCGCCCCCGCGACCCCGGGCAGCCCCTGGAGCGCCGCGTCGACCTCCCCCAACTCGATCCGCCGCCCCCCGAGCTTGATCTGCTCATCGGCCCGCCCGAGAAACACCAGCCCCTCGGCATCGGCCCGCACCAGATCCCCGCTCCGATACGCCCGCTCCCACCCCAGCGACGTGAGCGGCGCGTACTTCTCCGCGTCCTTGTCGGCGTCGAGATACCGCGCGAGCCCCACGCCCCCGATCACCAACTGCCCACTCCCGCCCATGGCCACGGGCTCCCCGCCCTCGTCCACGACGGCCAGCTCCCACCCCCCCAGCGGCAGCCCGATCCGGATCGGCTCCTCCCCGCCCAGCAGCGCCGCACAGGCCACCACGGTCGCCTCGGTCGGCCCGTACGTGTTCCAGACCTCCCGCCCCTCGGTCACCAGCCGCTGCACCAGCTCCGGCGGACAAGCCTCCCCACCGAAGATCAGCAGCCGTACGTCGTCCAGCGTCTCCGGCTCCCACAGCGCGGCCAGCGTGGGCACGGTCGACACGACACTGATCTCCTGCTCCACCAGCCAGGGCCCCAGATCGGCCCCGCTGCGCACCTGGGAGCGCGGCACCGGCACCAGACAGGCCCCGTACCGCCACGCCAGCCACATCTCCTCGCAGGACGCGTCGAACGCCACCGACAGCCCCGCCATCACCCGGTCACCGGGCCCGATCGGATCCTCGGTCAGGAACAGCGCGGCCTCGGCGTCCACGAACGCGGCGGCACTGCGATGGCTCACGGCGACGCCCTTGGGCTTCCCGGTCGACCCGGAGGTGAAGATGACCCAGGCGTCGTGCCCGCCCCCCGGCCGCGCGGCGGGCACCTCGGCCCGCCCGCTGACGGTCACCTCCAGCCCCGCCCCGACGACGCCCCGTACCTCCGCCTCCCCGAACACCAGCTCGGCCCGCTCGTCGGGGTCCTCGGCGTCCACCGGCACATACGCGGCCCCGGCGGCCAGTACGGCCAGGATCGCCACGTACAGATCATTGGTCCCGGACGGCACCCGCACCCCGACCCGGTCCCCGAGCCCGACCCCGGCCGCCGCGAGCCGCGCCCGCAGCCGCTCGACCTCGCCGGCCAGCGCCCGGTAGCTCAGCCGGGTGGTCCCGTCGTCCAGCGCGGGCTCGTCGGGGTGGGCGCGCACGGACGCGTCGAAGATGTCGACCAGGGTGCGGGGAGGGGCCGGCTGTCCCCCGGAGAAACGTGCCGTATCGCCGAACCGCTCAAGAATCTCTTCGTCGAGCGAGCCGAGAGCGCTGCTCTCGTGTATGGCTGCCATCGGTCCTCGCGTCTCGATCCCGGAAACCTCCGGGGCGCTGGCCGGCCCACAGGTCCGCCTGGGGTTGTCCGGCGCCAGCTCCGTAACAAGCCGGAAATTTTAGTACGAACCTAGATCCACGGCCTGTCGACAGCCACTCGGGTGGGCCGAACGGGTCCGTCGTGAGCCCCGGGGAACCCCCTGTGACCTCGGGATCTTCGCAGCCGGGAGACATCCCCCACATCTCTGGCGCGGACGCGTCAAGCAGGTCGGGACGGCCTCGGAGAATGGTCACGTGGCCGCCGCTCGCTCGCCCTGACCGGCCAGGGGTTCTCAAGATTGTCTACCTGACAACGCGGATATCGGCGAAGTGTCATAGACCTCGCACGCGGTCTGGCCCTACCGTCCTCACGGTGGCAGGGAATGGCCCTGTGCCCGAGGAGCGGAACCATGGCACGTGAGGAACTGACCCGCCTTACCGGCAACGCCAAAGGACCCAATTGTGACGATGACGACTGCCCGAACGTCTACCGGACCAGGAGCGGTTCGATCATCGTCCACGGCGACGTGTCCGACGCGTTCACTCCGCCCTTGGGTGAGGACCTCGTGGAGATCCCCGAGCACATTCTGAGGGAGGCCGTCTGTGCTCTTGGACGGTGACGACTGGCGCCGGTTCTTCGACGCCTTCGAGTGCGAACCGTGGCGGTTCGAGGCGCAGCCCACGTACACCATGCCCAAGGAGGAGGAGAACGTGGCCCGCTTCCTGCGCGGTGAGGACAAGCCCACAGGCCACAATGCCCGCTGGCACGAACGAGTACGCGGGCACATCGAATCCGGCAGGCGCATCGGGCGTGTCCGCATCGTACGTCAGCCGCTCACCGACTATCAGCGGTATCAATGTGCCTGGGGCATCCCCGGAAACATTGCTGCCGGGGAAGACATTTGCATCCTGGATGTGACGCGAAACGACTTCGGGCTGCCGCTCTCAGGCCGGGACTGGTGGATGTTCGACGATTCCCGCATCGCTCACCTGAGCTTCCGTCCGGACGGAACTCAGATCAATCGTGAAGCGTACGAAGGTGATCCGGGCCCCCATCGTGACTGGAAGCGGGTCGCTCTGGAGCACGCAGTACCTTTCGAGGAGTGCGTGAAGGTCCTTTGACGCTTGACCCTGACCATCTGGGCCAGTCGAAGGTTGACCTGGCAGAAACACTTCGCGGTATGCGAAAGCGAGCCGGGCGTCTGGCTCGCTCGGCGCTACAATATTTCTCAGACCAATCTGGGTAATATCGAGACCGGACGAGTCACCCCCGGTCTTGTCGATGTCGAGTTGATTCTTAGAGCCCTTGACGCCCCTCCGGAAATCTTGGCCGAAGTTACCGCCCTGGCGCGGCTGGCCAATACGGAGTGGCAGGGCAAGAGGGCTTCTTGGCGAAGAGGGCTGGAGACGCGACAGGACGAGCTGGCCGCCCTCGAAAGGGAAGCCTCGACACTTCGCTACTTCCTGGCTGCGATGGTGACGGGACTCCTGGCCACACCTGAATGCATCAGAGACAGCCTCAGCAATTCATCGGTGGACACAACCAAAATGGTCGCGAGGAAGATGGAACGGCAAGCGGTTCTTTACGACAGCACGAAGCAATTCACGTTCCTCCTGACGGAACAGGCCGTCAGATGGGCCGTGGTCCCGCCTGCGGCGATGGCCGTCCAAATGGATCGGCTCGCCTCGATATCCCATCTGCCCAACATGCATATCGGGCTCATCCCTACGGGAACAGCCGTGGGTCGTGGGCCGATGAACACCTTCGCCGTCTACGACCAACGGCTAACTTGATCTTTAACCTGTGCGGCGTGGTCGTGGGTTGGTCGACTTCTTCGTTCGTTGTTTCGCCGCCGGTGTTTTGCGGGGTGTGTGGACGTCGTGGCGTGGGGTGGGTCGGGTGTTCTTTCGGCCTGGGGGTCGCCCTGGGCCAGGGCGGGTGGGTTTCGGTGCTTGGGCTGGACAGTTGGTCTTTGGGCGGATGTGCCGGAAGTCGCGGCGGACTCGGGCGGGGTGAGCCTGTCGGGCGGAGTTGGTCTTTCCCAGGGGTGACGCCGGTCCGCCGCCAGCGGCCGGGCGAGCCGCAGTTGGGTGTAGGCGGCGAGGATCAGCCAGGTCCACCGGTCTGCCGCCTCGGGGGTGCGGATCTTCGGGGAGGTCCAGCCGAGGGTCTGTTTGAAGAGGCGGAAGGTGTGCTCGATGTCGAAGCGCCGCAGGTATGCCTGCCACAGACGGTCCGCGTCTGCCGGAGTGGCGTCGGTGCCGGACCACCACAGCCAGACCGGCTTGGAGGTTGCTCCGCTGGGCAGGTGGTCGATGTCCAGGCGGATCACGGTCCCCTCGACGATGGGGAGGGTGGCGTCGGCCGCGGCCCAGGAGGAGCGGTGGGTCAGTTTGGGGTGCAGGCGGTCCCACGAGCGGGCCCTGGCGGTGCCGTAGAGGCATGTGTCGGTGGCTGTTTCGGTGTCCGGGGTGCCCCAGGTGTCGGACTGTCCGAAGACGAACTCGCCACCGTGCCGGGGCGGCCGGCCCTGGGTGTGCGGCAGCCGGGGTGGGACAGCCCTGCGCAGGACGCGGTCGGATCGCATCCGGGCCAGTACCTGGACCGGCAGGTCTTTGAGGAGGAAGCCGAGGCGGGGCGCGTCGTATCCGGCGTCCGCGACGATGAGGATGTCGGGGTCACCCGTCTGCCACTGCCCCGCTGCGATCAGTCGCTGAAGCAGATCGCGCAGTTGGCGAGAGGTGACGGTGGCGGTGTCGTCGCCGGGCTCCAGGCGGAGTGCGTCCAGGGGTGCGGTCCATGAGCTGCGGCCCGGCTCCAGTGCGCAGATGATCGAGTAGGGCCAGCCGGGGACAGGGATGTGCTGGTCCTTGCCCCGGCCGTAGGTGTGGCACAGGATCCGCTGCGGTGAGGTGTGCGCGTCGGGCCGCAGCCAGCAGGTGACGTCGATGGCCAGGACCAGCCGGCCGTCGGCAGCCCGTGGCAGTGGTACATCGGCCAGTGCCCGCCGCAGCCGGCCTGCATCGATGCGGCCACGGGCCACCGCGGCGTAGAGCCCGCCATGGCCGCGGCGGTGTTCACCCACCAGCGACAACTCGGCCAGAGACCTCACTGGTCCGTCGCTGCACAGAACTGCATCGGCCAGCTCGAACAAGGCGTCCGAACGGGTGGTCAGGCAGGAGTAGAACTCGCCCCGGAAGCATGACAGTTGTGCCAATGCGTCAGACCGGGCGTCGTGATGCAGCAGACTCATCCTCACGGCCTTCGTTCTGAATGTGTGTGTTCCTTGGTCGGAGCACATGTTCAGACGAAGGCCGCTTCCACGTACGGCAGTTACCGCACCGAGTGATCAAGTTCGACCTGCCATTCGACGCCGAACGTTAAAGATCGAGGCTAAGCTGGCCGCTAGCAGGCGGAAGTGTGGACGCTGAGCAGGCCCGGCAAGTTGATTCCGTGCTCAGGCAGTTGGGAATCCCCGGTGTGATCGCACAGGATGACCCGGAGAACACAGCGGGGTCATGGCGTGTGTACGACATGGCCGATCCGGCCACGCGCCGGGACGTCACTCCTGATGCGCTGCCATCTTTGGCCGCCAAGTTTCCGGAGGCGAAGCCGGGTTCGGGGCGATGCGAGGATTCATGATCCCGCCCACGGACGAATGACTGTGAGGATTGATCACGGCACCGCTCTGCGGCCCGACCTACGGTCGGTAGGGCATCTGTGACCTCAGGAGCCCGGCCGAAGGTGCCACCACAACTGGGGTATCAGCTGGTGTCCGACGGGGGACTTGGAGTCTCCGCTCGGGCACCAGCTCCCTACGTCAGCTGACCTGTGATGATGTACCGATCGAGCACCCTCCAGAGGTGTGGCGGTTGATCATGCTCATCTGCCGTTTCCGCCCGTTTTCGGCCGCTGCCGGTCATGCGTTGGTCAGGTGACCAACCGGCTCTGAGCACGGAGAAGCCCGATGCGCTCCGGAGGGACACATAAACGGGGGCTTCTCTGCCCGGTAGCCGGTCGGATGTATCCGCCTACTACGGGGGACCTGGGCGGCTCATACGGCGTTCAGCCGGTCCGGCGGGGCGGTCCACTCACGTCCGCCGCCCTCGGGCCGCACGAACGCTGTAGGGGCCTCTCTGCGCTCCTCGGGGAGCTTGCTAGGGTCGCCCCATCGGGAGTCAATCTCCATGAGTACGCCGGTGCGCCGGCCATCAGTGACGCGCTGGCCGATCATGCGTTTGGTGACCATTACCCCCACCCTCGAAGGGGCCGTTGGCAGGTACGGAGATCAAGCAGCATCGGTACCCTCCCCCATGCGCGCGAGCCACTTTGCGAGGCTGTCGCTTGGCCCGCCCTGCTGCCACTCTTGAATCAGTTGGTCCGCGTGCGCCTGTAATGCCATGTCGAATGGGTCGATTTGCTGCCACTCGCACGGGCCCTGGTGGTCACGGAAGAGCGTGCACATGTCGCTGGTAGGGGTGTTACTACTCAGGCACACAGCGAGATCCTCGGCCCACTGGCCGGGCATCTCCTGATGCCAGCGCAGGAACACGTCCGAGCACGGTTCGCGCTGTGCGCCGTCCCGGAGAAAGGCTGCATGGAACACGTGCGGCACGTCGCCCATCTGGCACTGCAACGCGTCGGCGTCCGCCCAATCAGGGGCTGAGAACGCGCATTCAAGCTGGGCTGTGCTGGCGAGAACGTCAGGGTCGACAACGACCACAGCTTTGCATCGGGCGGTCATGTCGCCTCCCTGTTCCGGTTGCAGTCAGGGCAGTTGGGCACCGGGCACGGCGGGAGTGCGACAGGGGGGAACGAGATCATGCCGGATGCCGGGTCGAGCCGTCCGCCGTACTCCTCCCACCAAGGTGCCTGGACGGCCGTCTGAGGCTCTGCCGGGGTGTCACTGAGGCTGACCTCCGGGTCCGGCAGCACGCTCGGACGGGTACTCGCACGCTTCGCGGGGGCCGTCATGACTCGCGCTCCATGAGGCTCTGGTGAAGCGCCACTTGCTCGGCTGCCTCGGCGCACAACTTGGTCCAGGTCGGCGCATCCACGGTGTGGGCGAGATTCCACGCTGGGTCGCTTGAACGGCTGGCCCCGTACTTCTCGCGCAGTGCGAACACGCTCGCGCTGTATGGGGGCGTCGCGTACCAACGCGAGGGATTTTGGCTACCCGGCGCTGACTGGAAGTACGTCCAGCCATCGGGGAGTTTGGCACTCATCTGGCTTCCTTGTCGGTGGGGAATGCGCGGGCCCCGACCCATGGGTTACGGGGGGGGTACCCCTATGGGTTTGGTCAAGCTGGTGGGGCGGGTTGGGGTTCGTAGAAGGTGCCGTCGCGGAGCATCGCGAAGAGCACGTCGGCTCGTCGTCGGGCGAGGCAGAGGAGGGCCTGGGTGTGGTGCTTCCCCTGGCTGATCTTCTTGTCGTAGTAGGCCCTGGAGACCGGGTCGTTTAGGGCGGCGAACGCGGAGAGGAAGAAGGCCCGTTTGAGCTGCTTGTTTCCCCTCCTGGACGGTTGCTCACCACGGATTGACGAGCCCGAGCTGCGGGTCGCTGGGGCAAGACCGGCGTAGGCGGCGAGGTGGGCGGCGGACGGGAACGAACTGCCGTCGCCGACGTCGATGAGGATGCGTGCTCCGGTCCTGATGCCAATCCCCGGCATGGACGTCACGACCTTGGAAAGAGAGTGGTCCTCCAGCAGTTCCCCGATCCGGGCGGCGAGGAGTTTGCGCTGGTCAAGCACTTTCTGGAGCGAGTTGGCGAGGCTGGGAACGATCAGCGAGGCCGCGTCGGTGCCCGGGACGACGACGGTCTGTTCATCCAATGCCGTGAAGATGTCATCGACGAGACGCTCGACCATCCGTGGGGCCTTTGGACGGATCAGCGTCACGAGCCGACGACGCCCGGCCTTGCGTATCTGGGCGGGCGAGCCGAACTGGTCGAGCAGCCTGAGCACGGCCGGGTGCTGCACCCGCGGCCCCAGAACCCGTTCCAGCGACGGATGGATCTGTGTCAGCAGGCCCCGAAGCCGGTTGCTGATCCGCGTCGCTTCGCCGGCCAGGTCGTCGTCGAAGCCGACGGTCATCTCCAGCTCGGCGATGGTCTCGTCCTCGGGATCGACCGAGCGGAGTGTGTGAGGCATGACGCGGGCCGCGTCCGCGATGACGAACGCGTCGCGGCCATCGGTCTTGGCCTCACCCGGGTAGAGGTCGGCGATCCGCCGCATCGTCAGCCCCGGCAGATAGGCGACAGGGCAGCCCATGTCTCTCGCGACGGCCAGCGGCAGCGCGCCGATGGAGGCCGGCTGGTCGACCACGACGAGCACGGTTCCATGCTTGGCCTGCAGTTTCCCGAACACCTCGCGGAGCTTGGGCTCGCTGTTGGGCAGCCGCTTGTCGAGGGCTTTCTTCCCGGCCGGGGTGACGGCGGTGGCGTGGTGTTCGCCCTTGCCGACGTCCAGGCCGAGGAAGGCGCCGATGCCGCTGATGTCCATCACGTGCGTCCTCCGGTCGTCCCTGCCGCCCGGCCGTCCCACGGCACCGATCGCCACATCCACATTACGAAGAGCCTCCCGACCTGCGGAAAGGCCGGTGGTCATACCCCTAATCAGTGGTCTGTCGATGCCTCTGGAGCCGGTGACACCACCCCCCGAGACATGTGATCGACAGGGGGAGAAAGTCATGCCAGCTCCGGGGGTCGGGCGCCCCATTGCGGGGCACCACACGGTAATGGGGGGCGCAGGTCGGGGCCCCTTCCCCTCGCTGGAAGTTCTGGCTACCGGCAACGGTGTCTATGGAGTTACGTCCGTGATCCGGCGGTAGGGGTGCAGCCGGATCACCATCGCCCTGCTCGCTCTAGGTGACCGGCCCGTCACGCAAGGGGGTACCGTTGAGGCGGCACTTGCTTTCAAAATTCTCAAACGGTTACTCAGTAAGAGGAGTTGACAGTCCGTGACGCGGGAGCCGAACGAGCCACTTGCGCGCCTGTACCGCGAGACCGCGTGGAACCTGCGGCAGTTCGCGCAGGCGGTTAACAAGATCGGTACTGAGCGGGGAACCCCAGTCAAATACCGTGAGCAGTCCGCGCATCAGTGGCTCAAGGGATACATGCCGAGAGAGGGAACCCGCCCCCTGATCCTGGAGGCCCTGGCTCGAAGGCTCCGCCGTCCGGTCACACACAGCGAAGCGGGCTTTCCCGGGCCCAAAGGGAATTCGAAGGTCTGCCCGGGCACCGTGGAAGGGCTAGTTGATCTCGGAAGGGACGACATGGACCCGTCACGACGCAGCGTTATAGGGGCGGGCCTGTTTTCTGTTGCTCTCGCCGTTCCCAATTGGCGGGATGTCGTGGGCCGTATGGAAGCGATCCAAACTGGTCAAGCGCAACGCATCGGCATGTCTGATGTGAATACCGTCATTTCCATGACGGATCGACTTTCGGACCTTGATGGTGAATTCGGGGGGGCGATACGCGCGTCCCATGGCTGCTGCCTTTCTAGTTAATATCATAGCCCCTACGTGAAGGCGGACGCGCCCGAAGAGGTACGAAAGGCAATGGTGTCCGCTGCATCCTTCCTGTGCTATCTCACAGGCTGGATGGCGGTTGATGAAGGATCACACGGCACAGCACAGCGGTATTAAGTTAAGGGCCTGGAGCTTGCGGGTTCCAGTAATGACTACTTGACCTACTGCCGCATCTTGCGTGGAATGTCGGTGCAATCAGCAGATTTGGGCCATGGCCAGACAGCAGTGGATTGGGCTAATGTGGCCAGTGAGGCATCCCCTACGGCTGGCCATAGAGTGGTCGCTTTCATGGCAGGTCAACAGGCTCATTCCTGCGCGATTGCAGGCGAGCGCTCTAACGCCCTCCGAAGCATCCAGGAAACCGAAACCGCCCTGAACAAGGCAGACAGTCAACGGGGAATTTTCGGTGGCTACAACGCTGCCACACTCGCCTACCACACCGCACAAGTGGAGCGTCAACTTAAAATCGGCCACTTGGATGCAGCGTGTGCCACATGGGGGAAGGTTGTGGATGATTATCCAACGATTCAATCTAGACAGGTCGATAATCACATCAGAAGAATGTTCTGGCTAATTCAGCCACACCTCAAGAACTCGACCGCGCGCGATCTCTACGAGCGGGCCCGACTGGTGGCTCCGTCGTCGACCGCGTAATTCTGGAGCGGCAGAAGGAGAGCCGGGACGACAAGCGGAAGCGCCTCGGGGCGGCGTGGGCTGACCATGACCTTGTGTTCGCCCGTGACGGCTTCAAGCTCTACCGGGTCGAGGCGGGCGGACCGCAGGACCTGGAGAAGGTGTCGGCATGGTGGCGCACCCTTCGTAACTGTCTGCATCTCCCCGACGACTTCCAGATATACGACTGGCGCCACAGTGGGTGACCAATTCTCCGGAGGCTGGAGAGAACCTCATAGAGGTCTCCGTCAACGTGCGACACCACCCTGGCCTGACCTCGGGAATCTGCCGGCTGTCGGTCACGTGGTTGGTCACGCCGCAGCCCGGAAACGCAAGAAACCCCTGATGGACAGGGGTCTCAGCTGGTGTCCGAGGGGGGACTTGAACCCCCACGCCCGATAAAGGGCACTAGCACCTCAAGCTAGCGCGTCTGCCATTCCGCCACCCGGACAAGGTGTCTTTCGCGCGGGGTTTCCCTCGCGGCGACGACGTAAACATTACCAGGCTTTCGAGCGTGTCCGATCACACCCCCGGCCACGTGAACGACGTGTGACGGACCGGGACCGCTCTTGGGGCCGGGGCCGCGGGGAGAGAGGATGTGGGGGACTGCCAGCAGCTACAGCGGGAGGAACAGCGTGAGCCAGACGGGCACCGCGGGCGGCGTCACCGGCGAGGACGAGGTCGTCGATCTCTGCCGTGAACTGATCCGGATCGACACCAGCAATTACGGCGACCACTCCGGGCCGGGGGAGCGGGCGGCGGCCGAGTACGTCGCCGAGAAGCTCGCCGAGGTCGGGCTCGAACCCAGGATCTTCGAGTCCCACAAGGGCCGCGCCTCCACGGTCGCCCGGATCGAGGGCGAGGACCCGTCCCGGCCCGCCCTTCTGATCCATGGCCACACCGACGTCGTGCCCGCCAACGCGGCCGACTGGACCCACGACCCGTTCTCCGGCGAGATCGCCGACGGATGTGTGTGGGGCCGCGGCGCGGTCGACATGAAGGACATGGACGCGATGACCCTCGCGGTCGTCCGCGACCGGCTGCGCACCGGGCGCAAGCCCCCGCGCGACATCGTGCTCGCCTTCCTCGCCGACGAGGAGGCCGGCGGCACCTACGGCGCCCGCTTCCTGGTCGACAAGCACCCCGAGCTGTTCGAGGGGGTCACCGAGGGGATCGGCGAGGTCGGCGGATTCTCCTTCACCGTCAACGAGAAGCTGCGGCTGTATCTGGTGGAGACCGCCCAGAAGGGCATGCACTGGATGCGGCTCACCGTCGACGGCACGGCCGGTCACGGCTCGATGACCAACGACGACAACGCCATCACCGAGCTGTGCGAGGCCGTCGGCCGCCTCGGCCGCCACACCTGGCCGGTCCGCGTCACCAAGACCGTACGGTCCTTCCTGGACGAGCTGTCCGACGCGCTCGGCACCGAACTCGACCCCGAGAACATGGACGAGACGCTCGCCAGGCTCGGCGGCATCGCCAAGATGGTCGGCGCCACCCTCCGCAACTCGGCCGCGCCCACCATGCTCGGCGCCGGCTACAAGGTCAATGTCATCCCGGGCCAGGCCACCGCCCATGTCGACGGCCGGTTCCTGCCCGGCTACGAACAGGAGTTCCTCGCCGACCTCGACCGCATCCTCGGCCCGCGCGTCAGGCGCGAGGACGTGCACGGCGACAAGGCGCTGGAGACCGACTTCGACGGCAAGCTCGTCGACGCCATGCAGACCGCCCTCGGCGCCGAGGACCCGATCGCCCGCGCGGTGCCCTACATGCTCTCCGGCGGCACCGACGCCAAGTCCTTCGACGACCTCGGCATCCGCTGCTTCGGCTTCGCCCCGCTGAAACTGCCGCCGGAGCTGGACTTCGCGGGCATGTTCCACGGCGTGGACGAGCGGGTACCGGTGGAGGGCCTGAAGTTCGGCGTGCGGGTGCTGGACCGCTTCATCGACGCGTCCTGAGCCGCCTTCCCGCGGTGTCCGGCGGTATTCGTCCACCTGTGCGGCGATCACCGGGACGAGTGAATGCGCTCATCAGGTCGTAGCCCTAATCCGTGTCCCTCGTTACTGGTGTTGCGGTCCGTGGCTATGGGATCGCTTTTGCCAACAAGGAGGAATAATGATCAAGAAGGTCGTCGCCGCTGCGGCTGCCACTGGTGGGCTGGTTCTCGCGGGCGCGGGCCTGGCCGTTGCGGACTCCGGTGCCCAGGGTGCCGCCGTGCACTCCCCGGGCGTCGTCTCCGGCAACGTCATCCAGGTGCCGGTGCACGTCCCGGTGAACGTCTGCGGCAACACGATCTCGGTGATCGGGCTGCTGAACCCCGCCTTCGGCAACACCTGCATCAACAAGTGACGTCGGGCCTCGCCCGATGAGGGTCTGAGCCTTCGGCCCCGGAGCGCTTCCCGCGCTCCGGGGCCGATCGTCTTCTACCGCTTCTCACATGCCGAAGGCAGGAATCCAGCAATGCGACAGGTCACCCGCAAGGGACTGATGACCATGGCCGCCGCGACCGGTGTGATCGCCGCCGCGGGCGGTACGGCCCACGCCGACTCCGCCGCCCGCGGCCAGGCCGCCGGTTCACCCGGCGTCCTCTCCGGTAACTCGGTGCAGGCGCCGGTGCACGTGCCGGTCAATGTGTGCGGCAACACCGTGAACGTCGTCGGGGTGCTCAACCCGTCGATGGGCAACACCTGCGGCAACAAGGGCGCGGGACCGTCCGCCGGCCCGGGGAACGCCGGCGGTTCCCACGCCCAGGGCCGCACCGGCGGCTCACCCGGCGTCGGCTCCGGCAACCACGTCGAGGCGCCGATCCACGCGCCGGTCAACGTCTGCGGCAACACCGTCGACGTCATCGGCATCGGCAACTCCACGACCGGCAACGACTGCGGCAACGGAGGCGGCGGGTACGGCGAACAGCCGGTCACCCCGCCGGGCGGCCCGGCCACCACGCCCCCGCCGAATCCGTCGACACCGGGGAACCCCGGGGAGCCCGGCAATCCCGGCAACCCTGGTACCCCCGGAACTCCTGGAAACCCTGGTGAGCCGGGCACCCCCGGAAACCCGGTGGAGCCGGCCACCCCGCCCGGACCGGGCGACGGGACCCCCGGAACCCCGGTCACCCCCGTCTCGTCCGGCAACCGGCCCGATGCCCTCTCCGTCGCGCAGCCGGACGGCTCGGCGCAGCTCGCGGAGACCGGTGGCTCACTGCCGCTGGGCGGGGCGCTCGGACTGGGTGCGGGGGCGCTGCTCGCGGGCGCGGTGATCTACCGCCGGGCGCGGATCTCGGCGTAGCCCGAGCCGCCGCACCGGACGCGTCCGACGGAGCGGGCCCTGTCTCGGCGGGGCCCGCTCCGTATGCGCGGGTACCGCCGCGCCCGTCCTTTCGCGCGTACCGGCCGGGTCACCAGGTCGCGCGGACCTGGCGGATGATCCGCCGCCGCAGCCGCACCCGGCGGCTGCCGTCACGCAGCAGGCTCAGGCGGTACAACTCCCAGTTTCCGTACTCGGCGTGGTCGGTCAGCAGACGTGCCGTTTCCTTGCGGGAAACCCCGCGCGGTACGTAGACGTCGACAAATTCGTATTCCGGCATCGCATCTATTGTGCGGGCTGGGGCCCGGTACGGATAGCGTCTGCACTATGTCTGATGCTGCGCAGCCCACCGCTGCCGAGGTACGTGCCGCCGCCGAGGCGGTCAAGACCGCGCTCGACCGCCACCTGGCCGCGGTCGAACGCCGGTCCGAGGAGGACGACCAGGCCGTGTACGAGGCGTTCAACCAGCTCGCCGCGGCGGCCGAGGCGTACGACGAGCTGCTCTACGACCGCTACGACGAGGTCACGCCCTTCGAGATCCCCGGCGCGGAGGACGCGCTGCCGCCGTACACCGGTCCCGAGGAGCCGAACGCGCTGAGTGTGCTGATCCGCCGTGACTACGCGGTCGCGGAGCCGCAGCGGCTGCTGGCGCAGGCCCAGCGGATCGAGGCGGTGGACCAGGAGGACGGCGCGGTCGGCGACCGGACGGCGGGCACCCTGCACGGGGCGCTCGGGGTGCTGTTCGGGGAGTACGAGCCGGACGAGATCGCCTCGCGGCACAAGGAGTTCGGCCTGGAGGAGGGCGATTCCACGCTGTGGGTGACGGCGGCGGACGAGTCGGCCGACCCCGGCGAGTGGCTGGACGCCCCGTTCGACCAGGTCGATCCGCAGCGGGTGGTGTGCCGCTTCGACGTCAGTTCGGTCTTCGACGAGGAGGAGGACGACGGCGAGGACCCGGAGGACGCCGACGATGCCGATGACGTCGGCGAGATCGATGACGTCGATGAGGTCGACGAGGTGGAGCTGGACGAGCTGGACGACGACGAGGACCTGGAGCCGCTGGACGCGGATCACCGCTAGGGCCTCTTGTCCGTCACTTGCGCGGCACCACCCCACGCCCTTGACGCGGTGGGCACGGGGGAGCGGTGCGTGTCGTGGCTCGTGGCATCGGGCTGATCTCGACGGCAGTGCGGAGTGGTGCTGAGCGGTGGTGACCGGCGGCGGTCGGGAGAGCGGAGTCTCCCGGTCGCCGCCGTCACCGTTGGGTGCGGGCCGGTGGTCAGCCGGAGGGCGGGAGCTGGGGGCGCAGGAGCGCCGGCAGACGGGTCGTGCGGGGCTTGGCGGGGACGTCGGCCACGGCCCGGGACAGCGTCTGTTCCACACCGTGCACCACCGACAGATGACGGTCCGCGCGGCCGAACGCCGTGTACACCCAGGGACGGCTGAGGGCCTGCGCGGCATCGCCGGGCAGGACCGCGACCACGGCCGGCCAGCGCGCCCCCACCGCCTGGTGCGCGGTCAGCGCCCACCCGTGCCGCACGGACTGCGCCACCCGGTCCTTCGGTACGACGACCCGCTCGCCCGCGCACGACAGGTGCAGCCCGTCGGCGTCCGCCGTCTCCACCGTGCCCGGCACGCCGCGGCCCGGCGCCGGGGAGTGCACGATCCGGTCACCGGGGTCGAAGCCGCCGAAGCGGCCGGGGCCCGGATTGAGCCGTTCCTTGAGGGCCGCGTTGAGCGCGCGGGTGCCCGCGGCGCCGCCATGGCCCGGGGTGATCACGACCGTCTCCTCGGCGGGCACGCCGATCGCGCGGGGCACGGAGTCCGCGACCAGCTGGACCGCCCGGTGCACGGCCTCGCCCGCGTCCCGCACCGGCACGATGACGATCTCCTTGCCGGGCGCGTCGACCTGGGCCAGTTCGCCGATGCCGATGCCCGAGACCAGCTCGCCCAGGGGGCCCGGGTCCGGGCGGCGGGAGGCGATCTGCGGGCAGTACCGGGCCGCCAGCAGATCGGCGAAGACCCGGCCGGGCCCCGCCGACCAGAGCACCGCGGGGTCACCGGCCAGCACCAGGCGGGCGCCGTCCGGCAGCGACTCGGTGAGCAGCGCGGCGCTCTCCACGTCCAGCTGAGGCGCGTCGAGGACGACGAGCAGATCCAGGTCGAGGGCGCCCTCCGGATCCCGGCCGGGACCCTGGACGCCCGACAGCAGACCGGCGACGGTGGCCGTCCCGGGCCCCTCGACCCGGGCCGCGAACCGCTCCCGGCCCACCGGCGAGTGGGTCGCCGCCCAGGCGCGCAGCCCGAGCGCGTGCGCCGCGTCCAGCAGCGCGGCCGGTTCGGCGAGGGACGCCTCGGCGCCGGTGTGCAGCACCAGACCGTGCCCCGCGACCGCGCCGATCAGCTCGGCGGCGGCCCCCTCGGCCCCGCCCGCCGCCCGCTCCCAGTCCTCGGCCGAACCGTCCTGCTTCGGTACGGAGGTGATCAGCCGGGCCAGCCCGTCGGCGAGGCTCTCCTCGGCGAGCGCGTACCGCTCAAGCCCGACCAGCACGCGGACGGGCCGCTCGGCCTCCTCAGCGCCTTCTGTGCCTTCTGTGCCCTCTGTGCCTTCTGTTTCCTCTGCTTCGTCCTGCCCCGGGGTGCCGGGCTGCCCGTCCAGGGGATCGTGGAAGACCAGTGCCTCGCCCTCGGTGAGGGTGTTCTCCACGGCCTCGTCCGGGGCGGGCACCCCGCGCTGTCCCAGGGCGGTGAGCAGGGCGGGCAGGTCGAGGGCGGTGTGTCCGGCGAGCGCCGCCTGTTCCAGCAGCCAGCAGGTGACCGCGCGGCCCCGCCGCTCGTCGTCAGGGCGGCACTCCGCGCCCAGCAGTGCCCGCGCGAAGCCGTCCGCCTGCTCGGGCCGCACCCCGGCGACGCCCAGCAGCCGCCAGGGGTCCTCGCGCAGCAGGTCGGGCGCGTCCGCGCCGAGGGCCTCGGCGATCTGCGGGGCGAGCGCCTCGGGGGCACCACCACCGGCCAGCACCTGCCGTACGGCGGCCACGGCGTCGGCGGTGGGGCCCGCGGGCGTCTCGGCGACCGCTGGTGCCGGACGCCTGCCCGGCTCGGGGGAGGGGGTGGGGGTGGGGGGGAGGTTGGGGGCGGGGCGCGGTGCGGATGCCGGCGTTGCCGGTGGCTCGGGCTCTGCGAACACGGTCGTGGCGGGCTTCTCGCCGCTCTCCACCGCCCGTACCGCCGCGAGCAGATCGGCCGCCTTGCCGTTCAGCTTGGCACCGCTGGCGATGGGCGCCGCCTTCTCCGCCCTGCGCCGCTCGATCCGCTCCCGCTCCAGACGCTGCGCGGCCAGTTCGGCCTCGGCCTCGGTGAGCTGGGCGGCGGCGTCGGGGGTCGCGGAGTCACCCGAGGGCACGCCGTCGGGCGGTCCTGCCCCGTCACCCGCGTCGGCCACGTTGGTCGCCTCGGTCACCTCGGTCGCGTCCGGTGTGTCCGGAGGGCCCTCGGCCGTGTTCTCCTCCGTGCTCTCCGGCTCCGTGCTCACAGCGTGCTCCAGTCGTGATCGGGATAGCGGTGCACGGGCGCCGACACATCGTCGAGCGCCCGGCAGATCTCGTCAGGAAGACTAAGCGCCTCCACTGACAACGCGGCGCTGAGCTGCTGCGCGTTGCGCGTGCCGACGATGGGCGCGGTCACTCCGGGCCGGTCCCGGATCCAGGCGAGGGCGACCTGGAGCGGGGTCACCGCGAGCCCGTCGGCGGCCGTGATCACCGCCTCGACGATCCGGCTCGCCGTGTCGTCCAGGTACGGCTCGACGAACGGGGCCAGGTGCTCCGAGGCGCCCCGCGAGTCCATGGGCAGCCCCTCGCGGTACTTGCCGGTGAGCACGCCGCGCCCCAGCGGCGAGGAGGGCAGCAGCCCGATGCCCAGGTCGAGCGCGGCGGGCAGGACCTCGCGTTCGACGCCGCGCTGGAGGAGCGAGTACTCCATCTGCGTACTGCACAGCCGGGTACGGGTGCCGGAGGCGGCGAGCTGCCAGGTGGCGGCCTTGGCGAGCTGCCAGCCGCAGAAGTTGGAGACCCCGGCGTAGCGGGCGCGACCGCTGGCCACCGCGAGGTCGAGGGCCTGGAGGGACTCCTCCAGCGGGGTGTCGGGGTCGAAGGCGTGGATGTGCCAGAGGTCGACGTAGTCCGTGCCGAGCCGGGCGAGGGAGGCGTCCAGCGCGGCGAGCAGATGGCCGCGCGAGCCGTTGAAGCGGCGGTCCGGGTCGGGCACGCTGCCCGCCTTCGTGGAGATGACCACATCGCGGCGCGGCACGAAGCCGTCTATGAGCCGCCCGAGCAGATACTCGGCCTCCCCGTCGCCGTACACGTCCGCCGTGTCGATCAGGTTCCCGCCCGCCTCCCAGAATGTCTTCAAGAGGTCCGCCGCGTCGTGCTCGTCGATGTCTCTGCCCCAGGTGAGGGTGCCGAGACCGATGCGGGACACGCGCAGGCCGGTGCGGCCGAGATGCCTCTGCTCCATGAACGCCGAGAGTACTGGCCAGAACTGGCCCCGTGGGTGGCCAGCGCACAACCGGCCTCCCCGACCGCCACCTCACCGGGGACCGGCGAAGCCCATGGCCACAGGCCCGCACACCCCGAACCGGGCGGCCCCGGCCCCGGGCGGCAGGGCGGCCCCGAGGGCGGGGCCCGGCCACCGCCCACCGCGTCGGGGGTGCGGTGCCGGTGCGCTGCCGCGCGTTGAGGGTGTTGGGGGGTGTGCGCGGCCGGTCGGTACCGGCTCCGGTGCGTGCTGTTTCGGTTTGGCTGTGGCGTCTGGGGGCGGGCTGGGGTGGCGGGGGCTGCGATGTGCGTCCGCTGTCAGACGCCGGTTGGGTCGGGGCGTATCTGGTCGGGCGGCTCCTCGCCGTGACTGCCGGTCCGGATGTGGCGGTGCGGCGCGCGGTGTGGTGCGGTGCGGTGCGTAACACCGCGCCCGCTCACCGGTAGCCGAGCCGGTCTCCGTCGAGGCGGTCCTCGTCGGGCGGGTCTCCGTTGAGACGCCGAGCGCCGAGCGCCGGACGCCGAGCGCCGGACATCGAGCGCCGGACGCCGGACATCGAGCGCCGGACGTCGGACGTTGACCGCCGGATGCCGGATGCCGGATGCCGGATGCCGGATGCCGGATGCCGGATGCCGGATGCCGGCGGCGAGCAGCCGGCCCGTGCCCCCTCTCCCACCCGGTGTCTGCCGAACGTGCCCGGCACGCTCCTGGCTTGAGGTTCTGCTTCCGACCCGTGCCTACGTTCGCCGCTCCCCGCCGAAAGTCCCGTCCACCCAGTTCGCCCGCGCCCCGGAACGCCCGTCGCTGCCGCCCCGCCGGGGAAAGGTCCCGTCGGCCCCGCTGAACCCGCGCCCACTTCCCCCCCGCCTGCTCCTCACCCCACCCCCCCAACCGGCCTCCACAACAGGGCCCCGCCCCCCCCGAAACCCCCACCCCACTCGCCCACCGGTCACCTCCACCCCCATCCCCCCACCGCGACCCTCGTCACAGCCGTCTCGCCCCCCGGTCCGCCCCGCGCTAGGGTCTGCGGACACAGGGACGTTACTGATGGGTAAGGGGATCGGCCATGCAGCTCGGGATCAACCTCGGATACTGGGGTGCCGGGATGGACGCGGACAATCTGGCGGTCGCCAAGGAGGCCGACCGGCTGGGCTACGCGGTGTGCTGGGCCGCCGAGGCGTACGGCTCGGACGCGGCCACCGTGCTCACCTGGGTGGCGGCGCAGACGGAGCGGATCGACGTCGGCTCGGCCATCTTCCAGATCCCGGCCCGCCAGCCCGCGATGACGGCGATGACGGCCGCCACCCTCGACTCCCTCTCCGGTGGCCGTTTCCGGCTCGGGCTCGGCGTCTCCGGGCCCCAGGTGTCCGAGGGCTGGTACGGCGTCAAGTTCGACAAACCGCTGTCCCGCACCCGCGAGTACGTCGAGGTCGTCCGCAGGGCGATGACCCGTGAGCGCCTCTCCTACGAGGGCGAGCACTGGACGCTGCCGCTGCCGGGCGGCCCCGGCAAACCGATCAAGCTGACCGTGCACCCCCAGCGCGAGCACATCCCGCTGTACATCGCCGCGATCGGCCCGAAGAACCTGGAACAGACCGGCGAGATCGCCGAGGGCGCCCTGCTGATCTTCGCCGCGCCCGACCACCTGGAGGACACCGCGCTGAACTACCTCCGCGCGGGACGCGAGAAGGCCGGCCGGACACTGGACGGCTTCGACGTCTGCCCCACCGTCCCCCTCGCCCTCGGCGACGACAAGGACATCACCACCCTCGCCGACACCTTCCGCCCCTACACCGCCCTCTACGTCGGCGGCATGGGCAGCCGCAAGCAGAACTTCTACAACCAGCTCGCCCAGCGCATGGGCTACGAGCAGGCCGCCGCCGAGATCCAGGAGAAGTACCTCGGGGGCGACAAGCAGGGCGCCGCAGCCGCCGTACCGCATGACCTCATCGACTCCACCACCCTGCTCGGCTCCGTGGACCGCATCGCCGACCGGATGAAGGCGTACGCGGCGGCCGGTGTCACCACCCTCACGCTGGCCCCCGCCGGATTCACCCTGGACGAGCGGCTCGCCGCGCTGCGCGCCGGCACCGAGGCCCTGGAGCGCGCCGGGCTCGCGTGACACGGCGTCACCCGGAGGGGCAAGGAGGGGGAGGTTTCTGCGGCCGTGGTGGGGGCTCGGGGGTCTTCCCCGCCACGGCCGTCACGGGAACAACGCGCCGGAGTGCGCGCGGTTACGCCTCCGGCGCAATCCCCGAGTCCTTCTTTTGGCGGAGTTGTCCGACACAACTGTTGCAGCACCTCCGCGCGGGCATTTGACTCGTTCTTTGCGGAGTTCCTCCAGAGAGGGTGCCTCAGATGCTTTCGGCCAAGAGTCTGTTCCAGGAGATCCTCGACAACGACGAGTCCTTCCGGCTGTTCTGCTCCATCGCCGCCAGCGGTGAGTCGCAGGGCGGCTGGGAGAACGCCCGCATCGCCGCGCTCGTGCCCGCAGGTGAGCGCGATCTCGCCCCCAAGATCACCCGGCACGGCGCCGACGAGGACAAGCACGGGCGGATCTTCAACGCCCTGATGAAGAAGCGCGGCCTCGAACCCGTCGACGTACCGTCCGCGACCGACTACACCATGCTCCTGGAGAAGAACGGCATCGGTCTCGCCCACGAGAAGCTCAAGAGCGACCAGGCCCTCACCCTCCAGGACGTCATCACCTACCTCGCCCACAGCCGGGTCACCGAGCAGCGTGCCTCGGAGCAGATGGAGATGCTGCTCAGGCACTTCGGCGATCACCCCGACATCGGCCGCGCGGTGAAAATGATCTCCAGCGACGAGGACAACCACCTCGCCTACTGCCACGAGGAACTGCTGCGCTACGCGCGGGCCGGGCACGGCCGGGCCATCCACCGCACCCTGCGCACCTGCGCCCTCGCCGAGATCCGGATCTACCGGGACGTCAGCCTCGCCGTCATGGCCCAGATGGGGCACGTCCTGGGCTGGTCCCGGCCCAAGTCGGCCGCCCTGGCCCTCGGCATCCACGCCGTCTACGCGTACGAGCGTCTGGGCGGCTGGCGGCGCATGGTGTCGCTGAAGATGCCGCAACGCCGGGACGCCCTCGGCGGACCGGCCGGCGCGGCACCCGAGTTCGCCTGAGCCCGGCTCCACGAAAATCGCCGCCATAGGACGCGGAAAACGTCCCGCCAGGACGCAGAAAACGCCCCACGCGCGCGTGCCGTGCGTGGGGCGCGGCACACGCGCGCGTCGACCGACCACCGCACCCGCCACCCCTCCCGCACCCGCTACATCCAGCCCCGCCGCTTGAACCCCCGGTACAGCGCCGTCACCAGCACCCCCATCAGCGCGATCACCGCCGGATACGACCAGATCCAGTGCAGCTCGGGCATGTGGTCGAAGTTCATGCCGTAGATGCCCGCGATCAGCGTCGGCACCGCCGCCATGGCCGCCCAGGCGGAGATCTTGCGCATGTCGTCGTTCTGCCGCACGCTCATCTGCGCCAGCTGCGCCGACAGGATGTCCGACACCAGCCGGTCCAGGCTCTCCACGGCCTCGTTCACGCGCGCGAGATGATCATTGACATCGCGGAAGTACGGCCGCGCCTTGTGGTTCACGAACGGCACCCCGCCGCCGAACGGGCCGAGCCCCGCGAGCCGGGTCAGCGGCAGCGTCAGCGGCACGGACGCCCGGCGGAACTCCAGGACCTGCCGCTTGAAGGAGTAGATCCGCAGCGCCGCGGTCCGCGAGCCGCCGCCCTCCGGCGAGAAGACCTCCGCCTCCAGCTCCTCCAGGTCGGTCTGCAACTCGCCCGCGACCTCCAGATAGTGGTCGACCACGGCGTCCGAGATGGCGTACACGACCGCCGTGGGCCCCTTGCCGAGCAGCTGCGGATCGTGCTCAAGCCGATGCCGTACCGCCGTCAGCGGAGCGCCCTCGCCGTGACGCACGGTCACCACGAAGCCCTCCCCGATGAAGATCATCACCTCGCCGCTGGTGACGGTGTCGCCCTCCGGCTCGTACAGCACCGGCTTCAGTACCACGAACAGCGAGTCGTCGAACACCTCCAGCTTGGGCCGCTGATGCGCCTTCAGTGCGTCCTCCACGGCCAGCGGATGCAGCCCGAACTCCTCCGTGACCAGGTCGAACTCGCCCGGCGTGGGCTCATGCAGACCGATCCACACAAAACCGCCGCCCGCGCGCGCCTCGGCGAGCGCCGCCGAGAAGTCCTCGGGCGCCTCCGTGCGCCGCCCGTCGCGGTAGATGGCGCAGTCCACGATCACCCTGCGCATTCTCCCGCCGGCGACCCGCCGCCGCACCCGGTGGTACGCCTACCCTGGTCGGCATGCCCACGCTGATCCTTCTGAGGCACGGACGCTCCACCGCCAACACCGCGGGTCTGCTCGCCGGCTGGACGCCCGGTGTCGTACTCGACGAGCGCGGCCGGGAACAGGCCGCCACCGTGCCCTCACGGCTCGCCGCGCTGCCGCTGGCCGAAGTCGTCACCAGCCCCCTCACGCGCTGCCGGGAGACCGTCCAGCCGCTCCTGGAAGCCCGCCCCGCACTGACCGTCCACGAGGACGAGCGGATCGGCGAGGCCCACTACGGCGACTGGTCCGGCCGCAAGCTCGGCGAGCTGACCGGCGAGCCGCTGATGGACATCGTCCAGTCCCATCCGTCGGCCGCCGCGTTCCCCGGCGGTGAGTCCATGCGCGCCATGGCGCACCGCGCCGCCGAGGCCGTACGCGAGTGGAACGCGCGCGTGGAGCGCGATCACGGCGCCGACGCCGTCTACCTCATGTGCTCGCACGGCGACATCATCAAGGCGCTGGTCGCCGACGCGCTCGGACTCCATCTCGACCTGTTCCAGCGGATCTCCGTCGAGCCCTGTTCGATCACCGTGATCCGGTACACCCGGCTGCGGCCCTTCCTGCTCCGGCTCGGCGACACCGGCGATTTCGCCTCCCTGGTGCCGCGCGAGGCACCCCCGGAGGGGGAGGCCCCGGTCGGTGGTGGTGCGGGCGCACCGTGATCGACGGCCGCAGTAGGGTTGAGCGGTTGCAGGAGCCGCGAAACCGAGCAGCGTCGCCCGCGATCCCCCACCACCGCCGATTCCCTTCTCGACTGCTATGGAGCTGGACGTGTCCCGTCAGGTGTTCCTCTACGACCCCCCGGACCGCTTCGTGGCCGGTACGGTCGGACTGCCCGGACGCCGTACGTTCTTCCTCCAGGCCACCGCCGGCCCCCGCGTGACCAGCGTGGCCCTGGAGAAGACCCAGGTCGCCGCCCTCGCCGAACGCATGGACGAACTGCTGGACGAGGTCGTACGGCGCAGCGGCGGCAGCGCGGCCGTCCCGGCCGTGGCACCCACGGAGATCGCCGACACCGGCCCCCTGGACACCCCCGTCGAGGAGGAGTTCCGGGTCGGCACCATGGCCCTCGCCTGGGACGGCGAGGAACAGCGCATGATCGTCGAGGCGCAGGCGCTGGTGGAACTGGACGCCGACTCCGACGAGGATCTCGCCGAGGCCGAGGAGCGCCTCCTCCAGGACGAGGAGAACGGGCCCCCGATGCTGCGGGTCCGGCTCTCCGGCGTCCAGGCCCGCGCCTTCGCCAAACGCGCGCTGGACGTCGTCAACGCCGGCCGGCCGCCGTGCCCGCTGTGCAGCCTGCCGCTCGACCCGGAAGGACACGTATGTCCGCGCCAGAACGGATACCGCCGCGGAGCGTGACCTCCGAGGCACCGCCCCCATCGCCCGCCGGGCGGCCTGACGGCCTCCCCGCTGAGCGGCCTGACGGCCACCCCGTCGAGCGGTCTGATGGCCGTCCTGCCGAGCAGACCGCCGGCCATCCCGCCGAGCAGACCGACGGCCATCCCGCCGGTCCGCCCGCCGGCTCGCCCCCGCAGCGGCCCGTCGATCTGCTCACCGAGGGTGAGCTGACCGTACGCGGCCGGATCCGCGACGCCTCCAACGCGGCCCTGTACTGCACGATCACCCACCAGGGCCGCGAGGCCGCCTGCGTCTACAAGCCGGTCGCCGGGGAGCGCCCGCTGTGGGACTTCCCCGACGGCACCCTCGCCCAGCGCGAGGTGGCCGCCTACGAGGTCGGCGCGGCCACCGGCTGGGACCTGATCCCGCCGACCGTGCTGCGCGAGGGACCCTACGGCGAGGGCATGGTCCAGCTGTGGATCGAGGCCACCCCGGACGCCGACCTGCTCGCCCTGGTGGACGGCGAGGAACCCGAGCCCGGCTGGAAGGCCATCGGCCTCGCCGAGGTCGCCGAGGACCGGACCGCGCTCCTGGTGCACGCCGACGACCCGCAGCTGCGCCGCCTGGCCGTCCTGGACGCCGTGATCAACAACGCCGACCGCAAGGGCGGCCATCTGCTCCCCACCGCCGACGGCCACCTCTACGGCATCGACCACGGCGTCACCTTCAACGCCGAGACCAAACTCCGCACCCTCCTGTGGGGCTGGGCGGGCGAACCCCTCCTCCCCGACGCCACCACCGCCCTCACCCGCCTGACGGAAGCCCTCGCACCGGGCGCCCCCCTGGCGCAGCGCCTCGCCACCCTGATCACCCCCGCCGAACTCGACGCCACCCGCGCCAGGATCACCGCCCTCCTGACCGCCGGGGTCCACCCCCAGCCGACGGGCGACTGGCCCGCCATCCCCTGGCCACCGGTATAGAGCCGCCGGTGTAGAGCCACCGGCGTGGAGCCCATGGGCGCGGAGCCCACCGGCGCGATGCCCGGGTGCATATGGGTGCCGATTCCGCAAGACCGCCTAACCGGCCATCCGGCCCGGTCCGGTTCGTACACGTAACTGTCGTCCGGTTAGGCTCAAGTCATGCATGCCTGGCCCGCTTCCGAGGTCCCCGCCCTGCCTGGTCAGGGCCGCGACCTGAGGATCCACGACACCGCGACCGGTGGCCTCGTCTCCCTCGACCCCGGTCCCGTCGCCCGTATCTACGTCTGCGGCATCACGCCGTACGACGCGACCCACATGGGGCACGCGGCGACCTACAACGCGTTCGACCTCGTGCAGCGCGTGTGGCTCGACACCAAGCGCCAGGTCCACTATGTCCAGAACGTCACCGATGTCGACGACCCGCTGCTGGAGCGGGCGCAGCGCGACGGCGTCGACTGGACCGCCCTCGCCGAGCAGGAGACCACCCTCTTCCGCGAGGACATGACCGCCCTGCGGATGCTGCCCCCGCGGCAGTACATAGGGGCGGTCGAGGCCATACCCGGCATCGTCCCGCTGGTCGAGCGCCTGCGTGACCTGGGCGCCGCCTACGACCTCGAAGGCGATGTCTACTTCTCCGTCGAGGCCGACCCGCACTTCGGGCAGGTCTCCCACCTGGACGCCGCCGCCATGCGGCTGCTGTCCGCCGAGCGCGGCGGCGACCCGGACCGCCCCGGCAAGAAGAACCCTCTGGACCCGATGCTGTGGCTGGCGGCCCGCGACGGCGAGCCCAGCTGGGACGGCGGCTCCCTGGGCCGCGGGCGCCCCGGCTGGCACATCGAGTGCGTCGCCATCGCCCTGGACCACCTCGGCATGGGCTTCGACGTCCAGGGCGGCGGTTCCGACCTCGCCTTCCCGCACCACGAGATGGGCGCCTCGCACGCCCAGGTGCTCACCGGCGAGTTCCCCATGGCCAAGGCGTACGTCCACGCCGGCATGGTCGGCCTGAACGGCGAGAAGATGTCGAAGTCCAAGGGCAACCTGGTCTTCGTCTCCCAGCTGCGCCGCGACGGAGTCGACCCCGCCGCCATCCGCCTCTCCCTGCTCGCCCACCACTACCGCGCCGACTGGGAGTGGACCGACCAGGTCCTCGCCGACGCCGAGGCCCGCCTGGAGCGCTGGCGCGCGGCCGTCTCCCGGCCCGACGGCCCCCCGGCCGACGCCGTGGTCGACGAGATCCGTGACGCCCTCGCCCGCGACCTCGACGCCCCGGCCGCCCTCACCGCCGTGGACCGCTGGGCCGCGCTCCAGCAGGACCGGGGCGGTACGGACATCGGCGCCCCCGGCGTCGTATCCCGGGCCGTGGACGCGCTGCTCGGCGTGGCGCTCTAGAGACGCGGACGGTCAGACGGTCAACGCAGGAGGGAGGCGCACCCCGGGGTGCGCCTCCCTCCTCCGTGCTCCCTGAGCCCCGGTCCATCGTCCCCGCTCAGTCCTCCGACGACTCGTCGTCGTCCGTCGCCGACTTCGGGGGCTTGGGCGGGCGGGTCCGCTCGCCCGGCGTCGGCGGGGCCGCGCCGCCGTCCCGACGCCGCAGATAGCGCTCGAACTCGCGGGCGATGGCCTCACCGGACGCCTCCGGCAGCTCCGCGGTGTCCCGGGCCTCCTCCAGCGACTGCACATACTCGGCGACCTCGCTGTCCTCGGCGGCCAGCTGGTCCACCCCGACCTGCCAGGCCCGCGCGTCCTCCGCCAGCTCGCCCAGCGGGATCCGGACGTCGATCAGGTCTTCGAGGCGGTTGAGCAGCGCCAGCGTCGCCTTCGGGTTCGGCGGCTGCGAGACGTAGTGCGGCACGGCCGCCCACAGCGACACCGCCGGTACGCCCGCGTGCGTGCACGCCTCCTGGAGCACCCCGACGATGCCGGTCGGGCCCTCGTACTTGGTCTCCTCCAGGTCCATCCGCTGCGCCAGGTCCGCGTCGGACGTGGTGCCGCTGATCGGGACCGGGCGGGTGTGCGGGGTGTCGCCGAGCAGCGCGCCCAGGATCACCACCAGCTCCACACCCAGCTCATGGGCGAAGCCCAGCAGCTCGTTGCAGAACGAGCGCCAGCGCATGGACGGCTCGATGCCGCGCACCAGCACCAGATCGCGCGGCTTCTCGCCACCGACCCGGACCACGGACAACCGGGTCGTCGGCCATGTGATCTTGCGCACGCCGTCGTCCATCCACACCGTGGGGCGGTTCACCTGGAAGTCGTAGTAATCCTCGGCGTCCAGCGCCGCGAACACCTCGCCCTTCCATTCCCGCTCCAGATGCGCGACCGCGGTGGAAGCGGCGTCGCCGGCATCGTTCCAGCCCTCGAACGCGGCCACCATCACTGGGTCGATCAGCTCGGGAACCCCCTCCAGCTCGATCACCCAGCGCCTCCTTCCGACATGCCCTCGCCTGACCACCCAACCTTACGGCGTGCGGCGCGGGCGCCCGCAGCCCCCGGGCACGGGGGATGAACGGATCACTGCCCCGCCCACCACCCCGGAACACCCCGCGAACAGCTCTGCGAATCATCCGAGCACAGGGATTCACACAGGGATCTACAGCGCCCGGGACCTACAGCGTGGAGCGCAGCCACTGCTCCACGCTCGCGATGTGCACGGTCGCCCACGCGCGTGCCGCCTCCGCGTCCCGGTCGCGCAGTGCGCCGAGGATCGCCCGGTGCTCGTGCAGGGTGCGGCTGACCGCGTCCTCCTGGGTCAGCCCGCGCCAGATCCGGGCCCGGGTGGTCGGCCCGGACAGCCCGTCGAGCAGCGAGCACAGCACGGAGTTGCCCGACGCCTGCACGATCGCGCGGTGGAACTCCAGATCGGAGGCGACCAGTTCCTCCACGGAGGGGGCGCCGCCCAGCGCGTCCAACTGCGCGGTGAGCGCGTCGAGCTGCCGCTCGTCGATCCGGGTGGCGGAGATCGCGGTCGCGGCCGGCTCCAGGATGCGGCGCACGGCGAGGAACTCAAGGACGGTGTCGTCCCGGTGGAAGTCGACGACGAAGCTCAGCGCCTCCAGCAGCAGCTGCGGATCCAGGCTGGTGACGTACGTGCCGTCGCCCTGGCGCACGTCCAGGATCCGGATCAGCGACAGCGCGCGCACGGCCTCGCGCAGGGAGTTGCGGGACAGGCCCAGCTCGGCGGCGAGTTCGCTCTCCTTGGGCAGCCGGTCGCCGGGCCGCAGCGCACCGGAGACGATCATTCCCTTGATCTTCTCGATCGCCTCGTCGGTGACAGCCATGGCCCCGCCTTCCGGTCACTCAGACATCGGATGTCTCAGCGTCATTATGCTCGGTCAGCGGGCTGAACGGGAGCGGGGTCGAGGGGGTCGGGTGGGTGCGGGGGTCTGCGACGGCTGGGGCGATGGCTGGGTTCGGTTCAGGGGGTCCGATCTGTGCGGGTTCGGTCCTGGCGGGTCCGATCCGCAGAGGGCCGCGGGCTGAATGGGGGCGGGGTCGAGGGGCTCCAGGTGTGTGCCGGGGTTCGTGACGGCGGGTCGGGTTCAGGGGAGCCGATCTGCGCGGTGCGACGTGTGCGGCGCCTCGCACGAGTGCGTCAAGTGCGAGGCGTGCGAGAGGGGTGGTCAGCGGTTGCTGTGGAACTCCGACTCGGCCGGTTCGGTCCTGGCCGGGCCGATCCACACGGACCCGGGGGCTGGAGCGCACTTGTGCCGAAGGGGGCCGGTGCGTGCCGGGGCATCCGCGACGGCGGGTCCGATCTAGGCGGGTTCGAATCGCACCGGGCGGGTCAGGATTGGTCCGATCCGGGTGGGTCCGATCTGGACCGGCCCGGTTTCGCATCGGGCCCGCCGCCAGGCCCGCTTCCCGACCGGGCCGGAACCGGGCGGCGACGTGATCGGGCGTGGGGCGACCAGGGCACCGGGACGAGGCGGATTCCGGCGTGATCCGGACGCCGGGCCGAGCCGGATGCCCGCCAGTCCGGATGCCCGGCCAATCTGGGTGCCCGGCCGTTCCGGACGGCTGGCCATTCCGGACGCCGGCCCGGTCCAGGCGTCGGGACGGGGCCGGACGTCGGCCCGGTCTGGGCGCCGGCCGATCCGGCTACCGCACCCCCTCCACCCCCATCCCACTCCACCCCCACCCCGCTCACCAGCCCCCCGCCCCCTCCGCCAGCAGTCGTAGCGCCTCCAGCGATACCAGCGCGCCCCGTTCGACGCCGGCCGTGACCACCTCCCGGTGCGGGTCGTACGCGCCGGTCGCCCGTTCGTCGGCGAGTGCGTCGGCGTTGACCCCGTCGATCACCAGCACCCCGCCCGCGACCAGCCCGCGCAGCGACGCCGTCACCAGCAGCGCCGACAGTTCCATCTCGATCGCGGCGAGCCCGGCACCCTCGTACGCCGTCAGCGGGATCAGTCCCGGCTGGAACGCGGCCCGCGTCCACACGATGCCCCGGTGGCTCACCGCCCCCGCCTCCCGCGCGGCCCGCTCCAGCGCCAGCACCGCCTCGGGGGCGGCCACGGCCGGGTACTCCGGCGGCAGCAACTGCCCGGTCACCCCGTCGTCGCGCACGGCGGCCTGCGCGATCACCAGCTCGCCGTCACCGATGCCCGGCCGCATCGCCCCCGCCGTACCGAGCCGCACAAAGGTGCCCACGCCCGCGTCCGCCATCTCCTGGAAGAGCAGGATCGCGCCCGGCCCCCCGATCCCGTGCGAGGCGACGGCCACCGGCAGACCCTTCCAGCTCCCGGCGAACACCCGGTACTCACGGTGGTACGACACCTCCTCGGCGCCGTCGAGCAGCGCGGCGACGTCCGCGGCCCGACCCGGGTCACCCACGACGACCGCATGCTCCGGCAGCCCGGTGCGGGGTATGCGGGTGAGCGGCTGGCGATCCTGCGGCATACGGCAACTCCCAGGCGGCGGAGGGACGAGCGGGCGGCGACGCCGATCATACGAACATGCGAATCGCCTGTCCCACCGCGCTCACACCCCGGCGCGCAGCGGGTGCGGACCCCGTCCGACGGGACCCGCACCCGGTGGCGCCGCGCCGCTCAGCCGAAGGCGCGGACGGCTTGGTAGTACGTCCAGGCGGTGCTGTTGCAGGCGGTCTTGGAGGCGCCGCTGTAGCCGTTGCACACGCGCTTGAGATCCTCGTAGAAGGCGCTGTCCAGGCGGGCCTTGTTGGCGTCGAAGGTGCCCGCGGCCTTGTAGTTGCGGTAGCCGAAGTCGTGGCGGGCACAGGAGTTGGCGAAGGGGAAGCCGAAGGGGTTGTCGGGGGAGGAGGAGCAGTAGTCCGTGGACCAGTCGAACTGGTAGGCGGACCAGGCGCTCTGGTTGGCGCGGGCGGCGGCCCACGTGGTGTAGCTGGACGCGCTGGTCTGGGTCCAGCTGGACAGGACCTGGGGCTTGTCGGCGGGAGCGGCGGCGGCGCTGGTGGCGGTCGCGGCGACGGTGATCACGGCCAGGGCCGAGGCGGCGAGACCGGTGGCGAGTCTGCGGTGCAAGGCACACCTCCATGAGGCTGCGGCCCGTCCGTCGTGCCGCAGGTTCATGACAAGATGATTGACGTCTCATCAACGTCGTTACACCGCCGGTGCCCTAATGCGCCGTGAACTCTCCCGCGCGCCCGGCGATCAGCGGGTGAACGGACAGGAGGCACCCTGTGCGCCCGGGTGCGCGGGCATACGGAAAGGGCGGTTCCGGTGAAGGAACCGCCCTTGTGTGCCGTGGCTACGCCTGTACGCCCGTACGCCCGTTGGTTCTAGTTCTCGTCGAGCATGTCCTGAACCCGCGTCCGGACCTCGTCCGTCGCCAGGCCGCGGATCGTCAGGGTGGTGCGGCGGCGCAGTACGTCGTCCGGCGTCTCGGCCCACTCGTGGTCGCGGGCCCACACCACCTGCGCCCAGATCTCGGGGGCGTCAGGGTGGACGCGGCGGGCCAGTTCGGGGTTGTCGTTGGCCAGGCGGGCGATGTCGAAGGCCAGCGAACCGTAGTGGGTGGCCAGGTGCCGGGCCGTGTCCGCCGCCATCCGCGGGCCCGGCGCCGGACCGTCGGTCAGCAGCCGGTGGGCGACCGCGCGCGGATTGGCGACGCCCGGCAGCGGCAGCTGCCTCGGCAGCGTGGCGACCGGCTCGAAGTCCTCGCCGAGCGGACGACCCGGCAGCGACTCCAGCTTGCGCATCACCGTGCGGCCGATGTGCCGGAAGGTCGTCCACTTGCCGCCCGCGACGGACAGCATCCCGCCCCGGCCCTCGGTCACCACCGTCTCCCGCTTCGCCTTCGCCGTGTCCCCGGGACCGCCCGGCAGCACCCGCAGCCCCGCGTAGGAGTACGTGATCAGCTCCCGGTCGAGCTGCTGGTCCCGTACCGAGAACGCGGCCTCGTCCAGGATCTGCGCGATGTCCCGCTCGGTGACGGCGACGTCCGCCGGGTCGCCCTCGAACTCCTCGTCCGTGGTGCCCAGCAGCAGCATCTCCTCCCACGGGAGGGCGAAGGTGATCCGGTGCCTGTCGATCGGGGTGGCCAGCGCCGCCCGCCAGGGTGAGGTCCGCCTGAGCACCAGATGGGCGCCCTTGGACAGCCGGACGGACGGGGCCGCGCCCGGGTGCTCCATCCGGCGCAGCCGGTCCACCCACGGGCCGGTCGCGTTCAGCACCAGCCGGGCGTCCACCCCGAACTCCTCGCCCGTGAGTTGGTCCTTCAGTTCGGCGCCGCTCACCCGGCCTCTGGTGAAGCGCAGACCGGTGACCTCGGCGTGGTTGAGCACCACTGCGCCCGCCTCGACGGCCGCGCGGACCGTCATCAGCGCCATCCTGGCGTCGTTCATCTGGTCGTCGCCGTACACGGCCACGGCCCTGAGGTTCTCGGTGCGCAGCTCGGGCACGTCCTGCGCGGCCTTCGCGGGGGAGAGCAGATGCCCCACTCCGTCGCCGAACCCGGACAGCGCCGAGTACGCGAAGACGCCCGCGCCGAGCTTCGCCGCGCCGTGCGGTCCGCCCTTGTACACCGGGAGGTAGAAGGTGAGCGGGTTCGCCAGGTGCGGGGCCACCTGGCGGGAGACCGCGCGCCGCTCGAAGTGGTTCTCCGCGACCAGCTTCACCGCGCCGCTCTGGAGATAGCGCAGCCCGCCGTGCAGCAGCTTGGAGGAGGCGGAGGAGGTGGCACCGGCGAAGTCACCGGCGTCGACCAGCGCCACCCTGAGCCCGGACTGCGCGGCATGCCAGGCGGTGGAGATGCCCAGGATGCCGCCGCCGATGACGAGCAGGTCGTACGACGCCCGGTCGAGCCGCTCACGGGTCTCGGCGCGGCTCGGGTGGACGCCGGAGACCGGGCGGGTCCCCAGGGCGGGCACGCAGCGGAGGGTGGACGGACTGGTCATGGGGTGTTCTCACTCCTCACCGGAGCCCGCGGGGGGCTCATCGGTTCTCGTGGTCGGCGGGTGCCGACGGGGGTGGGGGTGCGGGCGTCTGTTGGCGTCCGGCAGCGTCGGGTGGCGTCGGGTGGCGTCGGGTGGCGTCGCGTGGCTTCCATCAGCCTTCATCGGCCTTCTTCGGCGCCGGTCGGCCTTCTTCGGCGTCCGTCGGCCTTCGACTGGCCTTCGTCGGCCTCCATTCGGCGGCGCGGCTGTCAGCTGTCGGCGGCGACCATCGTCCGTCGGCGTCCGGCGGCGTCCGGCGGAAGCCATCGCTTCACGTCAGCCGCCTCACGCATCTGCAAGCCACCGCGGCCAGCTCGTGCCGACCCGCCCGCCGCCGACCCGCGTCAGCCATCGCCCCGACCCGCGTCAGCCGTCATCAGCCATGTGCCGCAACCGGCCCGCCTCAGCCACCGCCCGCCTCCAAACCGACCCTCGTCGGCGCTTCCCGTACGTATCAGCTCCCGTCTGTATCTCAGCTCCCACCCGT